>JAQBZB010000151.1 GCA_027622275.1 Planctomycetota bacterium
CCGCCACAAATTCCCGTGAAATCACGTGGCGGCTGGAAGCCACCACTACAAAGTGAGTGGCATTGGGCGTGAGCCCGCTGATTGATTCGTCGGGAAATCCACCATCAGTGGGCTCACGCCCACCGCTGGCCAAAAAAATCTGCCACGTTCGGCCACGCTGAGTAAAAACGCAACGAGACGCGAGCCGCCATCGGGTAACTCGCGTCTCGTATATGTTTCAATCAGTCGTCAATCGACGGCTTGGTTTAGTAGCGGCCTCGGCCACCGCCGCCACCACCTCCTCCGTAACCACGACCACCTCCACCACCACCGCCGCCGCCACGATCTTCACGTGGGCGAGCTTCGTTGACATTGAGCGTCCGGCCACCGAGATCCTTACCATTCATGCCCTCGACCGCTTGCTCCGCGCCGTCCTCCATCTCGACGAAGCCGAAGCCGCGTGAGCGCCCCGTTTCACGATCCGTGATCACCGTCGCTGAGCTGACGGTGCCGTATTCGCTGAACGCGTCACGCAGGTCGTCAGAGGTCGTTGCGAAAGCCAAATTTCCCACGTACAGTTTCTTAGTCATTGCCGTTCCCAGAGCCTTTCCGGCTCACTCCAAAAAACAAAACTCACATCCGCTTTCGCGGTCCGACGGAAGATCGCAGTTGACATAGCCCTCGGTGAGCTACCGACGCTGGAGCGAGCCAGCGTTCGATCCTGACAGCTGTGAGGTTCTCAGAGCGGGGACAGGAAAGGAGCAAGCGAGGCGTAACAATCTAACTTCTTCCAACTTGGTTCGACACGCGCCTAACCAACGGAGCATTATACAAGAGTTGTGGACAACGCAATACCTACATCAGTTATGCCCGAATTTGTTGTTTTCGTGAGTAAACTTCCGATTCTGGTTCCCAGGCTCCTGCCTGGGAACCTACTGCCCGGCCGGCTCAGCCGGGCAGAGCGAGGCAGAGCCTCGCGTTCAGCGCGTTCCCAGGCGGGAGCCTGGGAACGAGTTGCGTTAGGCCAGCAGCGTCGCGGCATGGCGTTTACCGCAGGCGGCAACGATCGTGTCGCGGATCTCATCGGCTTGCTCGTTGGTCAGTGTTGTTTCCGACGATCGCAGCGTAATCGAGAACAATAGCCGCTTCTTTCCGGCACCATCGCGCTGGTTGTCGCGGTAAATGTCCTGGTACGTAACTCCCTCCAGCAGCTCCCCTCCCGATTCGCGCACGGTACTCGCGAGGTCAGCCCAGCGGAGCGACTCGTCGACGATCAGGTTCAGGTCACGGGACATCGCCGGAAACGCACTTTGCGGCGAGTGCTGCGGGATCAGATTCGCGATCACTCCCAATGCTGACATGCTGAGTTCGGCGACCGTTGTTGCCAAGCGGAGCTTAAACGATTTGAGAGCCGCGGGCGTTACTTCCCCGAGGAACCCAAGCAACTCGCCATCCACATGCAGTTCGCAACTGCGGGCGTTGTCGAGTAATGGCTGTTTGGTCTCACGGACTGCAACTTGACAAGCGGGATTCAAAGCAGCAACGAGACTTTCGATGACACCTTTCACCGACGAGTAGTCGCCGCCACTGGCGATACCGAGCGTGTGTTGTTCGATCGGCAACTCGTCGTCGCTTGGCAAGTAGATCTTCGCCGTCTCGAACAATTCAATGACCGGATTCGAGACCGATTCGTTCGTGCGGCGAATATCGAGCAGACTCGGAATCAAGCTCAGCCGCAATCGATCAGCCCCCTTCAATGTTGGCGTGTAGCTCTTCAACGGCTTCGCGTCGGTCCAAGGACTGAACGCTTTGGTCCACGACTCGCTCACCACGCTGACCGTCAGCGACTCGTCGAATCCCGCGGCGGTGAGAACTTGCCGTACCTGGCCTTGAACGCGATCGGCATCGGAACGATGTGACGGGCACATTGGCACGGCGGCGTCTTCGGGAATCTGATCGTAGCCGTGAATCCGGGCAACCTCTTCGACCAAATCGATCTCGCGAGTCAGGTCGCGGCGCCACGAGGGCGGAATCACTTCAACGGTATCAGCATCGGCACGAACCTGCTCGTTGCCCAAGGCGGTCAAAATCCGTTGCACCTCGGCAGCCGGTACATCAATGCCGAGAATCCGTTTCAACTGAGCAAGTCGCAGCACGACAGGCTCTTGCTTGACACGTTCGCGCCCGACGTCGATCACGCCCGCCGCGAGTTCTCCACCCGCCAAATCGAGAATCAACTCGCAACAACGTCGGCTGGCCCAGTCGACCCCGGCGGGATCGAGTCCCCGTTCAAACCGATAGGACGACGGGCTGTGCAGGTTTAACGTTCGAGCCGCAGCACGAATCGAAACCGGGGCGAATTCCGCGGATTCAATCAACAGATCGATGGTCGAATCGGAGACTTCCGAATCGGCTCCCCCCATGACTCCGCCCAACGCGACCGCCCGCGAAGAGTCGGCAATGACGCACATTCCCGGTTCCAGTGTGTACGTCTTGTGGTCGATCGCGAGAAACTCTTCGCCCTTGTCCGCCTCGCGGACAATAATCTCGGGGCCGCCAAGCTTTGCCAAGTCAAACGCATGCAGCGGTTGGCCGCACTCCATCAAAACGTAGTTGGTGATGTCGACAACATTGTTGATCGGGGCAATGCCGATCGTCCGCAGGCGGCTCACAAGCCAGTCAGGACTGGGGCCGATCTTGACGCCGCGAATGACTCGGGCGGTGTAGCGATAACAAAGCTCCGGGCAATCGATCCGCACCTTCAGCAGGTCAGAAACGGATGTCGCGTCTTCACTCGGCACAGGTTCTGGGATCGTGAGCGGCTTTCCAAACAAGACCGCCGCTTCCCGCGCCACGCCGAGATGTCCCAGGCAATCGGGGCGGTTGCTGGTCACTTCGAGATCGATCGCCAAGTCGTCGCCAACCGGCTCGGTACTCTCGTGATTCAATCCAGCCATCATCAGCCGCTGTTCGACTTCAGCAGGTTCGACGGCTAAGGCCACGTAATCTTTGAGCCAATTCCAGGAGACGATCATAGGGCATTTTCGATTTGCGATTCTTGATTTGCGATCTGCGAATCCTCCAATCGAAAATCGCAAATCTAAAATCGCTTAAAACTGATGTAGGAAGCGGACGTCGTTCTTGTAGAACTCGCGGATGTCGGTCACACCGTGACGCCGCATGCAAAGTCGCTCGATGCCAAGGCCGAAGGCAAATCCGGTAACTTCCTCCGGATCGTAGCCGACGGCACGAAGTACGTTTGGGTCGACCATCCCAGCTCCACCAAACTCGATCCAATCGTCGCCCCAACTCATGTCGGCTTCGACACTCGGTTCGGTAAACGGGAAGAACGATGGACGAAATCGAATGTGAACATTGTGTCCAAGATAACTTGCGGCAAACAGCCGCAGCACACTCTTCAAATCCGCCATGGTGACGTGCTGGTCGACGAGCAACCCTTCGATCTGATGAAACATCGGGTAGTGCGTGGCGTCCGCGGTGTCGGGACGATATACGCGGCCCAGCGAGATAATGCGCACTGGCGGCGGCGTCTGTTCCATCACACGGATCTGGACGGTGCTGGTTTGGCTGCGCAACAACAGCGGCTTGCCGTGCGACCGCTCGGCCGCGGCAATATAGAAATTCTCGAGCGGATCGCGGGCTGGATGGTCCGACGGGATGTTAAGCGCCTCGAAATTGTGGCGTTCGTCTTCGATCTCCGGACCGTCGGCAACCGAGAAACCAAGCCGCCCCATGATGTCTTTCAACTCTTCGATCGTCTGCGTGATCGGGTGCAAATGTCCCACGCGAGGACGTTTCCCAGGGAGCGTGGGATCAAAGATTTCAGCTGGCTTGGCGCTGCTACTGGCTCCGCCCGCGGCGAGTCGCTCGTGGGCGGCCTGAAGCGCGACCTCGACCTGCGTCTTGGCCTCGTTGAACTGCTTGCCTGCTACCGGGCGATCGGCCTTGTCGACCGAGCCCATTCCCTTCTGAGCGGCTTTGAGCCTGCCGCTCTTCGCGCCAACGAATTCAACGCGAGTAACTTCGAGTGCCTCCGCGTCGCTGGCCGCCTCGAAAGCAGCGACTGCGTCAGCGGCGAGTTCGTCGAGCTGTTGAAGGAAATCTGCGAGCGCCATGGTAAGGATGACCAAATCCGAATGACCGATGACCAATGCGCCGGCGGATTATGCTTCTTGACCCAAGGCAGCCTTGGCCTGATCGACAACGGAGGTGAATCCTGCCGGATCATTGATCGCTAGTTCAGACAACACTTTGCGGTCGAGTTCGATACCAGCTTTTATGAGCCCGTGAATCAGCTGGCTGTAGCGCAAACCGTGCTCGGCAGCCGCAGCGCTCAAGCGGGTGATCCACAGTCGGCGAAATTCACGCTTACGGACGCGTCGATCGCGGAAAGCATAAGCCTCTGCCCGGACGAGCGTTTCTTTCGCGGTTCGCAGCAACTTGCCGCGTCCGCCGCGATACCCCTTGACCTTCTTAAACAGCCTCTTTTTGGCTTTTGTGCGAGCCGCGCCTTTGGTTGTACGCATCGGTCCAATCCAGTAATGTTCGCACGATCAGGCCCTTCCTGCGGAGGAAGCGTTTGGTTGCCCTCGTGCCGGAGGTTCTCCTCAAACGTCAGTTGCTGTAACCATTTAGGGCAACAGCGATCTTCTTTTCCATCGGCGCGGCTAGGACACCCGTGCCGCGCAGGTTCCGACGACGCTTGCTCGAAATGCGGAATGCCAGATGGCTCGTTCCCGCTTTGCGATGCTTCACCTTGCCGTTAGCCGTCAGGCGAAATCGCTTCTTCGTTCCTTTGTGCGTCTTCATCTTTGGCATGGGAATACCCTTCGTGGCGGCAATACGCCGTAGCTCGATCCAGTTGGAAGCCACGAATTTTAGATGCTACGGGAGCGATGCGAAAGGGGGATTTGGCGGAATCGAAGCTGTCTCCGCGCACTTGCAGCACTACCTGTCCAGTATTACTCTTTCCAAACATTCCCGCGCTCGGCACAGATTCGCTGTGTGACGGGGGATTCTGGGGAAATGGACGGAAGTCGTTGAAATGCTCGAACTTTATGGCCAAATCGAAGAAGCGGTTGCCGCGATCAAGGCGAAGTGGGACAAGATGCCACGCGCCGGAATCATTCTCGGGACAGGCCTGGGAGGGCTGGTCGACGAGATTCAAGAAGAAGCGTCGCTCGACTACGAAGAGATCCCGAATTTTCCTCGCTCGACCGCGATCAGCCACCGGGGACGGCTGGTGTGTGGAACCCTGAACGGCCTGCCAGTCATGGCGATGGAAGGTCGGTTTCACATGTACGAGGGATATCCGCTCAAGCAAATCACATTGCCCGTTCGTGTCATGAGGGCCATGGGAGCGGGCCTGCTCGTCGTCTCAAATGCCTGTGGTGGCTTGAATCCGTACTTCCGCAACGGCGACATAGTGGTCATCGAAGACCACATTAACTTGATGGGAAACAACCCGCTGATTGGCATCAACGACGACCGACTCGGTCCCCGGTTTCCAGACATGTGCGAGCCCTACGATCGGAAACTGATCGACCTCGCTTTGGAGATTGCCCGCAGGGAAGACATCGTCGCGCATCAAGGAGTCTTCGTCGCCGTGGCGGGACCTAATCTTGAGACACGCGCGGAGTATCGCTTCCTGCGAACGATTGGCGCGGACACCGTCGGCATGTCGACCGTACCCGAAGTCATCGTTGCGGTTCACTGCGGGATGCGTGTTGTCGGTTTCTCGATCGTGACCGACATGTGCTTGCCCGATGCGTTGGAACCGGCAGACGTATCGAAAATCATCGCCACCGCGAACGCCGCTGAGCCAAATCTAAGAACGCTAGTGCGCGGCGTGCTGGCTGGCGAAAGTGAGTAGTGTGGGCTGTGCCCACCATCTTGTTCGGTGGGCACAGCCCACCCTACACGGGCGAAAGACGATGGCTGAAACAGACTCTCAACCCCTGAATGCCGCCGTCTCCGAGTGCGTTCGGATCGTCCAGAGCAAATGGACGAAGCGGCCTCGTGCGGCAATCATCCTCGGAACCGGATTCGGCGGATTGACATCGCACATGGATATCGAGGCGACGTTCCCTTACTCCGCCCTTCCTGCCTTCCCGCAGCCGACCGCCATTGCCCATCAGGGGCAGCTCGTTTGCGGCGATTTAGCCGGCGTTCCGATCGTCGCTCTGCAAGGGCGAGTGCATTACTACGAGCAATTCAGTTTCGCGCAAATCACCCATCCGGTTCACGTTGCGGCGGCATTAGGCTGTGAACTGTTGATCGTCTCGAATGCGAGCGGCGGCCTCAATCCGCGGTACCGCTCAGGCGACATCGTGGTCCTCGAAGACCACATCGATTTGATGGGCCATCGCAACGCGTTCTCCCTTGCAGGGCGTTCCGCACCGATTCGGTCGAAGCAGCCGAAGCTCTACGACAGCGAACTTGCGACAAGGGCGGTTTCGATCGGTCGCCGCGAGAACTTCGCCTGTCATCGAGGCGTCTATGTCGCCGTCACGGGACCGAATTACGAGACGCGGGCCGAATATCGCTTCATGCGCCGCATCGGCGGCGATGTTGTCGGGATGTCGACGGTTCCAGAAGTTATCGCCGCCTCGGAAGCTGGCATGCGCGTGCTGGCCCTATCGGCTGTCACCAACGTCGCCAAACCCGATGCTCCCGATGCCGTCGACGCGCTGGAAGTCGTCGACATCGCGGAACATGCGGAACCGAAGCTGCGGGCGATTGCCGTCGGAATCGTGAGACACCTTTAGCGACGCGAGATGCCTTTGCCAGGGGCGACGAGGAGAGTATCCATCGTGCCTTTTTTATCACTCGAGTAGCATCGCGTCTTCTTCTGCGGCCAGCGGCTGCCAGTGTGGCCACATGGCGGCGTGGCCTGGGGTGAGATTGGTGATGCGTGTTTCTTGTCCGTCAGCGAGTCGCATCACGTACAGTTGCCGGACGCCCGCGCGTTGGGAGCCATACACCAGCCAGTCGCCGTCGGGCGATGGTTGCGGATGAAAGTGCAATGTGCCTGCCGCGGATTCCGTGAGTTGCACGGTCATGCCGTCCAGGCCGACGGTGAACAGTTCCACCTTGGTGCCGACGCTGGCAGTGTAAAAGACCCGTTGGCTGTCGGTGGACCAGACCGGTGTATCGCTGCTGCCGCCGTGGAAATCTGGCACATCGAGAAACTCGACGACACCTCGATAGCCGCCGCGGTCGGCCAGCTTCTTCAGGCCCGTGCCATCGGCGCGGACGATGTGCGGGTGGCAGTTGTAGTGCTCGCCGCTGACAAACAAAACCCATTGTCCGTCAGGCGACCAGGTCGGACCGAAATTGAATAGCTGTCCGGTCGGAACCTGCACGGCGTTCGAACCGTCGGCATCGGCGAGGAAGATCTGGTAGCTCTTGTGGTAGGCAATTCTGCTGCCGTCGCGCGAGCTGCTGAAGCCGTACGTGAATTCCTGTGAGCCGCGTGTCAGATCCGTCTTGTGGCGGCCATCACGGTCCATGCGGAACGGATGCGAGTTGCCATCCACGAGCGCGGTGAATCCCAGCTTCGACGTGTCACCCGGCCAGAAGAACAAGCCGCCGTTGTAGAAGCTGACACGATCAACGCCCGTCACGTTCCGCGACTTGCCGGACGTGATGTCGACCAGATGTGTGTCCAGCAGCCAACCCTCCTGCGTGAAATGAAAGCCCCGCTGCTGTTCTTCGATGGTGGCATTGGCCGGGCTCTGCCAGCCCCGCGAAATCACGGCCGTTGTTCCATCGGGCGACCATCCGCCGAACTGCGTCCAGGCATCCGGTTCGTCGACGAGTTCCGCAGCTACCTCGCGCCGCGCTGAGCCGTCCGCCTTCACCACATGGGCTCGCATCGTGCGGACATTCGCGTGTCGGCCGCCGGCCAGATCCGTGCGCAACTCGGTGTAGCCGATCAGCCGCGTCGACTGCGGCTCGTCGGCGGCGTGCAGCGCGACAAGCGGCGACAACAGCAGGGCCAGCAGGATCGCTCTCATGGTTTCAGGCATCAGTTCCCAAATCGCTCCATGGCCCAGTTTTTGAAGACTCCATCGGGTTGATAAGGCGTTCTTCTCATGTGACTACCGCTCTCCGCTTTCGTCACCATCTTCGTCCGGTCGTTGCCGTGCTTCAAGTTCCACGCGGCGAGTCCAATACTCGTCCGTGCCAATCGCCGCGCAGGTCGCACCTGCCAAGATACCGAGTTCGATCATCAAGGCGGCGAAGCCATATCGGTCGACGATCTCGACGAAGCGTTTGCTCGAAGGGTCTTCCGGCCTACCCAGACTCACTTCGCGACCCTTGATCGTCATCACAAAGTAAGAGCAAGCGGTGACTAAAAAGATCACTCCCGCGATCAGCAGCACGATGTAGAACGGATTCGTCGGTTTTCGTTGCGATGCCACGGCTGTATTGCCAATCTGTTATTCTTGCCGGAAAGTTGTGGTCTTTGAGCCGAACGCGCTAGTGTTGAAGTTGCGCACTTTTGAGTGCCGGAGGCACGATACAACCTCTGCCGGTGGCGTGAGCCACCGGAACTAAGTAAGGACCGTTCGAGAAATACGTGTCCGAATTCAGGTGAGCGGCACGCCGCTAGCCGCCGGTGTTTCACGGCGCACGAAGAACCGGTGGCTAGCGCCATTCCGCTCACTCATTCCTCGAACGGTGCTAAACGAACGTCCGAAGGCCCTTCAGGCCCGCGTTCTCCCAATGCTTGGCATCCGGTGTTTTACACCACCGGCAAAGGTTATACCGGCCCTGCGGGCCTAATACGCAACAACTTCAAAACGGGCTAGCGTCCAATCATGTAGCGATGAGGATCGACATCGCGACGCAAGGTCTCTAGTTGCGCGGCGGTCGGTTCCGAAGTGACTTCAAGAGGCGAGCGGCAGCTGAGTTGAAATCCGGTTTCGGCCTGCACCTGTTCGACGGTGACGCCGGGATGCAGTGATTCGAGTTGCATGCGTTTCGTTTCTTCATGAAAACCCAACACCGCCAAGCTTGTAATGACCTTGTAGGGCCCGGAGCCGGGAGGAAGGCCCGCGGCTTCTCTCGCACCAGGACCATCGAGATAACCCGGCGTCGTCACGAAATCAAGCTTCTCAACAAAGCGACGGCGATCGTGCGGCGTGATGACAAGGACTCGCCAACACAGCGATCCGAGATCGCTGGCACCGCCGCTGCCGGGCAGCCGGACTTTCGGCTGTTGGTAATTGTCCCCGATCATCGTCGAGTTAAGATTGCCGTAGGCATCGATTTGAGCACCGCCGAGGAACGTATAGTCGACCATCCCGCGCTGGCAAGTCTCCATGATGTCGCTCATGCTCGTGGCCATCAGCCCTTCGTAGAACGTGCGCGAATCGCCGACGCTGATCGGCATCCTCGGCAGGCGTGGTCCGACTCCGCCCGCTTCAAACATTAACGTCAGATTCGGTGCGGTCGTTTTCTGCGCCAGCATCGCGGCCGCGCACGGCGCTCCCGTGCCGACGACCACCATCGCACCATCTTCCAACGTGCTGGCGGCGGCACAGATCATCAGTTCCATCGGTGTGTAGGTGGGAGTGGTCATGAGGGAAAAGGCAGAGGTCAGAGGTCAGAAGTCAGAAGTCAGCTTGGGTAGAGTTCTTGGTTGCGTAGGTCTTGCATTTTGGCGGTGCCGCAGCAGCGATTCAGATACTCTTCAAAATCCGTGCTGCGGAAGATCAGCCGATCGACGAAGGCCAGATAGGCTTCGAAATCCCGCTCGACCGTCAGCCACTCTCGCAGGTGTTCTTCGTCCGAGTAGTATTCGTACGGCATGTTGCCCGGATAGCTGCCGCAGGGAACGTGACAAACGGCGTCGACGCAATAGAACGGAATCGTCGTCGCAGTCGGATCGCGACGGATTTCTTCGTTCGATATCAGCCGCTCGCAACTGACGATCAGCTTCTTGGCGGCGCGTGCTACGTGCCAGTCCGAGACCGAAGTCCCACGAATGCGGCAGTTGCCGAAACAATCCGATTCGTGAACGTGAATCACGGCAACGTCGGGCCACAGCGCAGGCACCACGGTCAGCTCCTGTTCGGTGTAGGGACAGGTCACTCGCGCCGCCGCGCTGTTTGCGAACGTGTCGGTTCCGGCGAAGCCGCGCACCGGCAGAAACGGCACGCCCATCGAGGCGGCTTGAAAGCGCAGCGCCAACGTGTAGTTGGTCCACTCGCACAATTCGATTTGTCCGCTCTCGACAACGCGGCGGGCGTGTGGCGACAACCCGCGTGCCTCCAGGCCAATGATGTAGGCAATGTCAACTCGCTTCAGCAGTTGGCCTCGGCCGGTGTCGTTGCCGGCACACAGAATTTGAAAGTCGTGCGTGGCCGTGTGGCCGGCAAAGCTCAGCCCTTGCCGCCGCTGCCTGACGATCTCGTGCAAGAGGGCCGTTGCGATGCGATCTCCGCCGAATCCCCCCGAGGCCAGATAGTCGTCGTCCGCGACGAATCGGCGTACCGCCTCCGCGACCGACATGACTTTGTCGCTCATCCGCTTTGGCTTCTCGCGAAACCACTGTCGCGCCGCATCGCAGTCCGGCTCGACAAACAGAGATCCTTTCCCACGCGTCGACATCAGGCTTGTCACACATTCGAGTTAAACTGGAGTCTTGTAGGACACCAGTCTAATGACTCGGCGGCGGCGTCGGGAGTGTGGGCAGTGCGGATACTATCGTTTGGCAAGCGAGTCTTGGACAAACGTCGGCAGCCAGCGTTGCCAACGTTGCTCGAGCTGAGAGGTAGAGAGTCGAAGCTCAGCTTGAAACGCTTCCTCGATCGAGATTCCTTCCGCCAGTTGGTCCAGGATCTTTCGAATCCGAAAGAAACGATACGTTTGATCGAGATAAGTGACCAGGGCATAGGATTGCTGATATCCGAGCGCCGCAACGTTGGGATCGCGGCTTTTGAAGGCGGTATCGAGGCTGGCCAGCGGGATCAGCCGATCGTGGCGGACGGCATTTTGCAAGTGTTGCGAGTCCGGCTTGCGGGTGCGGGCTTCCTCGAACTCGGCGAGCCCTTCGTTCAGCCAAACAGGACATTGGTTACGGGTGATGTCATGGATGATCGCATGAGTGTACTCGTGGACGAGTGTGGCTTTGAGCGACGTTTGCGCGGCCGCGCTGCGGGGAAATGGGATGCGGATCTTGCCATCGTACAGACCGGCGATCCAATCCGGGCCTGGGCGAACTTGCTGGAAGGCCTCTTCCGAGTAGACCAATACGACAATCTGGTGCCTTGGCCAGTAGCCGAAGTCGCGGCCGACGTCGCGCCGGGCCTGGTCGAGAACGGTCCGCAAGTCGTAAGCCGTCGAGTATCCGATGCCATCTTGATAGCGCAAGTCAAAGTGGACGTTGCCCGCGCGATCGAATTGCTTTTCGACGGCCTGTTCAGCGTTCAGCTTGTTCAGCCGCTCGTCGATACTGGTCATCGACGGATCGAGCCGTTTCGCCCGGTCCCATGCCGTCTTGGCGTGAGTGAGTTGTTGGCTGTCATAAGCGATGTCGCCAAGAATGGCATAAGCGTCGGCCGACTGTGGATTGAATCGCAGTGCCTGCTGCACAAGGATCTTCGACTTCACATCGGTGCCGCGATCGCTCGCGCGTCGGTCCTGACGCATCGACGAGACATGATTGAGATAGATGACCGACAAATTCTGTTTGAATTGGTCGTTGTTGGCGTCAATTGCAACGGCCCGTTGCAGTTCCGTTTCCGCCTGCGGCCAATTGCCTTGATTCGACAGTTCGATGGCATAGTTGTTGTAGGCGATTGCCAGCTGTTGTTTCTCCTGACGTGAAGATGCCCCGCGCTTCAAGTTCTCGATGATCCGGGGCCAATCCTCGGCCCGTGATGGCCGAGTGAGAGAAAACAACAAGGCGCATGCGAGGACGCACGCAAATCGCATCCGATTCGTGTTGAACATCATGACTTACCCTGGTCGCGCGAGAAACGCCCGCGACCTAATTTGGAATCGAGAGTTCGCCCTGATGTGGGCATCGGAAAGGCCGTCGAATGCCTCGCACGCGCACAACGCATGGCCCAAGGCATTCTCTCAAGCCTAGTGCGCAATTGACGATCGCGCCGAGTGATAAGCCACTCGATGCAAAAGGCGGGCGGGGGCTGTGAGGCCGCCGATTAGCGACCAGCGCCACGCGACCAGAATCCGCAAGGCAAGCCCGTTTCCGCGTGGCGATTTCGCGACGCACGATCAACTTCCGCCTCATGGCTGAGTATCCAGTCGTCCGCGTTCTGAAAGATGCTGGACGACTCACGATGACTAACACTCAACTTTAAGCCGCAGATACTACGCGGTCAATACAATAGACAGCAATCGTCGTTGGTCAGCGGTGTCGGTTTCCGGATGCATCGTGTGAGGTGCGAACTCGGCATGGCGACCACAAATTGAACAAAACATGAGCCCTGAGTGTTTCGAAAGGGCTCGCGGCAGATTTCGGATTACACTATAAGGTTGTTAAGTTGTGGGCGCGAAATGACATGCAGGTCGGGACGATGCTGGATTCAACAAATATCCCCGGAGACAACAGTATCACCGAGACAGTTACCGATCCGCCGACGGCCGAGGCTGAACCCTCCACGCCAACGCGACTGAACCCGCCGACCACCGTCACGCGAGAGTTCTTCTGGGCGTACTCCGGCGGATTCATCGCCTTGCATCTGCTGGCGCTGTTGGCGTTTGTGCCTTGGCTGTTTAGCTGGACAGGCGTCGTCTCGGTATTTGTCGGCAACTACGTGTTCGGGTCGCTCGGAATCAATTTGGCATATCATCGGCTGCTCACTCACCGGGGCCTGACGGTTCCCAAATGGCTCGAGCACACGCTCGCCATTCTCGGCGTGTGTTGTCTTCAGGATGCTCCGGCCCGCTGGATCGCCATCCACCGCATGCACCACCAACACTCCGACCAGCAGCCCGATCCACATAGCCCGCTCGTCACTTTTTTTTGGGGACACATGGGCTGGCTCGTCTATCAGAACAAATACTTCGGCACCGCGGACTTCTACGACCGCTACGCCCGTGACATCTTGAAGGACCCGTTCTACTACCGCTTGGAGCGGAATTTCATGCACTGGTGGGTGTATTTGGCTCATGCGGTTTTGTTCTACCTCGCCGGGGCTGGCGTCGGCTGGTGGATGACCGGCGAGTTGTCGGGAGGAATTCAGTTCGGGTTGAGTCTGCTGGTGTGGGGCGTCTTCGTTCGCACCGTGTACGTCTGGCACATCACGTGGGCCGTCAATTCGGTCACGCACCTCTGGGGCTACCGCAACTATGAAGTCTCCGACAGCAGCCGCAACAACTGGATCATCGGCTTGACCAACAACGGCGAAGGGTGGCACAACAACCATCACGCGTTTCCTCGTTGTGCCGCCCACGGTCACAAATGGTGGGAGCTGGATCTCACCTACACCTTCGTCCTGCTGCTCGAAAAGATCGGCATCGCCAAGAACGTCGTCCATCCCACTCGCGAGAACCTGAAGGTCTAGGCGAAGGACGCGGGCCTCATGGGGGGCTCGGCTTGTTGGCGGGCGTCGGTGGTGTTCCACCGCTGGCCAGCAGTTGCCGCTGGCCAGGATCCGCGAGCCCGAAGGCATCGGCCACGCGATTGAATAAGGCAAACAGCGACGTAATGTAAACGCATTCCGCGATTTGCTCATCGGTCCAGCCCGCGTCACGCACACGCTGCACATGTTCCTGCGTCGTGCGGTAGGCGTGGCGAGTCAGCAACTCGACCAAGTCGAGGAGCGCTCGTTCCTTGTCCGGCAACGACGCGGCGGCTGGATCTCCCCGGCTCAGGGCTTCGGCCGTTGTGTCACCTGCTTCCTGCAACTGCAGAAAGTAACTGTGCGACCCAGTTCAGTAAGGGCATTGATTCAAGGCCGACACATAAGTCGCGATCATCTCTTTGATGCGCCGCGTGAGGTGGCCGTCCTGAAAGTGCAGCGGGTACGAGAAGTCCACCACGGCCTTCAAGAAGTCGGGCCGCGCGCTGAAGCATTTCAGGATCTCCGGAATCCGATCACGCTGCGGATTCGCGGCTTTCCAGGCGGCATAGACTTCGGCGACTTCGCCGGTCGCTTCGTCGTCGTCAATCCAGTCGATAAATGGCATGGTCGTCGTCCCCGCGGTCAGAGCGTTTGGTTCGCGGAGCGAACCACGACAAGAATGGTTCGATCGCGGTTAGGGCAGTTCCATCACTTCGACCTTGCGAATGCAGACCTTGCTGCCGGGATCGTGTTGCTGAAAAGCAAAATGCCCTTCCTGGAACGTCAGGCCGAAGTCGAGATACTCAAACAACTCGTTGCCATCGACCGTGACCTTGATCCGCGTGATGTTCTTGCCGCGCCACACATCATCCCGGACTTCGAGGTCATAGGTAAACCAAGTATCGGGCTCGACGAGCCGCTTGTACACGTGACACATCCCGTAAATGGAACCGGTCCGGATCGGGTCCGTGTGAGTGCTGTCGATTTGTGCTTCGTAGCCATCGCTGAAGCCCGGCTTGCGGGTCGTGCGGAAGTACAGCCCCGAATTTCCCTTGTCGTTGATCTTGATCTCGGCGCGATAACGAAAGTTCTTATACGGGCCCTTTGTGCAAACCAACATCGACGCAGGCCCCGAGCCACATATCGCGCCGTCGTTGACTTCCCACACGCTGTCCTCGTTGCCGATTTTCTCCCATCCGTCCATCGTCTTGCCATCGAACAGCGACACCCATTCCTTGTCCTCGGCTTTAACGCCGCTCACCAACATGAAAGCGGCGAGCACCGAAGCGGCGATTGAAAACCAGCGAAGCGAAATACTCATTCGGTTGTTCCTCATGGAGATGAAGCAAGTGGGTGGGCGTTTCTTAAGGACCGATCGAGATGTAGCTGTCGTAGTGGTGGCTTCCAGCCGCCACCTATTCAGCGGCGGCTGGAAGCCACCGCCACTTCAATATAGTATCGCAGCGAGGGTAGTCGGATCAAATGATTTCACCGACTTCCAAGTAATTCCCACCGGTCCGACGGTCTGGGGGAAGCGATACGACGACGGAAAACGGAAAACCGGAGGGAAGTATGTAGCAACGAGCTTGCCGCGGGGGTATGCTGTCTTCGTACGGGAACCACGCTTAGGCACCCAGACAATGTTCTGGCGGCCATGTCGACCAACACGATCAGGAGATCAGCTATGTCGAAGAAGAGAACGCAACTTCATCGGCGCCGGTTTTTGAAGACCGCACTGTCGGCGACGGGTGCCGCGGTGATGGCGCCGACGATCATCCCCAGTTCGGCCTTGGGCCTGGACGGTGCCGTCGCTCCGAGCGAGCGGGTTGTCGTCGGAGGCATCGGCATCGGAAACCGGGGAACTTACGACCTCGGCTGCTTTTTGGAGCAACCGGACGTGCAGTTCGTGGCGGTTTGCGATGTGAAGGAAGCGCGCCGCGTTGCGGTCAAGAAAATCGCCGATACGAAATATGGTAACCAGAACTGCGATACCTATCGCGACTTTCGCGAACTGCTGGATCGTCGCGACATCGATGCGGTGCTGATCGCCACGGGACCGAATTGGCACGCGACCGCCGCGATGACTGCTGCCAAAGCCGGTAAGGACATGTATTGCGAGAAGCCTGTCACGAAGAACATCTCCCAAAGTTTGATCCTGGCCGAAACGATGCGCCGCACGGGGCGCGTGTTCCAAGCCGGCACCCAGCGGCGGAACTTGCCGCACTTCGCGTTCGCCTGCGAGCTGGCGCGCACCGGGAAGCTCGGCAAGCTTCAGAAAGTCTTTGCTCATCCGGCTGGGATGCAAGCCCTGATGAGTGGCTGGCTGCCTGCCGAACCTGAGCCCAACAAGGAGGTCGTCGACTGGAACATGTACCTCGGGCCGGCGGCTTGGCGGCCGTTCAACCCGAAGCTGCTCGACGGTTTCAATTTTGAAAAAGGTGGCGGCTTCGTCGGCGCTTTCAACGGCGGCGGCGTGCTGGAATGGGGCTCGCATTGCGTGGACCTCTGTCAATGGGCCGTCGGAGATTGTCTGCCGCCGGTCGAGTACAACGCGCCGAAAGATGGGCATCTGGTGGCCCGTTACGAGAACGGCACCGAGTTGATCTTCCGCGAGAGCGGCTGGATTCCCTTGGGCTCCTGCCCCGTGCGATTCGAAGGCGAGGATGGCTGGGTCGAAGCGGGGGACAGCGGCAAACTCGTGTTGAGTTCGCCGGCGTTGCTCGCGGGGAGAACGGTCGAAGAAATCGGCGGCTACCCGGCGACTTTCCACGTCCGCGATTTCCTCGATTGTGTGAAGACCCGCAGCCAGCCGAAAGGCAATGCCGACGCGGCTTGCAACGCCCACATCGCTTGCCACGCCGCGAACATCGCACTCGTACTCGGTCGCCAAGTGAAATACGACAACACCACCCACGAGTTCATCAACGACGAACAGGCCAATCGCTTGCGATCCGAGGCGCTGCGTGAACCGTGGAGACTGTAGAGCCGCCAGAAAACATGGGACTTATAGGACTTATAAGAAGACCTATTTATCCCATGCGTCCCATTTCTTTATCGCAACCAACCGTCCTCAACGCTTAGGACCGATACCATGTATACGAATCGAAAACTCACACGCTCTCTCGTTTTTCTCGCAGCGATAATCGTCATGGCCGCCGCTTCGGCTCGGGCGGCGGATGATCAGAACTCCTCTCCCGAAAGAGAAAAAGAATTGATTGCGGTCCTTCGCTCGGATGCACCAGCGGCGGAGAAAGCGATCACTTGCAAGCACTTGGCCATCCACGGATCGAGTGCGGCCGTTCCTGAGTTGGCAAAACTGTTGCCCAATGAGCAGTTGTCCTCGTGGGCGCGGATCGCGCTGGAAGCGATTCCAGGAGCAGAATCCGACGAAGCATTGCGCAAGGCGGCCGAGTCGCTGGAGGGAGTTCTGCTGGTCGGCACGATCAATTCGATCGGAGTCCGCCGGGATGCCAACGCCGTCGACCTATTGAGTACCCGCTTGCAGGACAAGGACGCCGATGTCGCATCGGCCGCGGCTGTTGCGCTGGGACGCATCGGCAATGATGCCGCCACAAAGTCACTTCGCGGAGCGCTGGCTGCTGCTCCGGTGAAGGTCCGATCGGCGGTTGCCGAAGGCTGTGTGTTGTGTGCCGAGCGATTGTATGACGCCGGCAAGTCGGCCGAAGCGGCCGCGATCTACGACGAAGTCCGCAAAGCTGAAGTGCCTAAACAGAGAATCATCGAAGCGACTCGCGGAGCGATCCTCGCGCGGAACGAAGCCGGTCTCCCGCTCCTGCTCGAACTGTTCCAGTCGCCGGACAAGCAACTGTTCCAACTTGCATTAGGCACGGCCCGCGAGTTTCCTGGCGGAGAAGTCGATAAGGCGATGGCGACCGAGTTGGCTCGCGCCACACCGGAGCGAGCTGCCCTGATCATCCAAGCCATGGCCGACCGCCCGGAGACTGTCGTCTTAGCCGCCGTGTTGCAAGCTGCCGGACAAGGCCCCAAACAAGTTCGCTTGTCCGCGATCAACGCACTCGGTCGCGTCGGAGACGCTTCTTGTCTTACCGTTCTCTTAGCCAGTGCGCTCGATGCCGACGCAGAGCTGGCTCAAACGGCGAAGTCGGCGCTGGCGGACCTTCCGAGTGAGAAAGTCGACTCGCAAATCGTCGCGCTTCTCCCGAAAGCCGATCGGAAAAGTTACCCGCTGCTAATTGAGTTGGTGGGGCAGCGACGTATCGATGCCGTGCCGGAACTTCTCAAGGCGCTGGATGATTCTGACAAGGCGGTTCGCGTTGCCGCGTTGACCGCGCTGGGAGAAACAGTCGCACTCAAGCGGCTGTCCGTGCTGATCGCACAAGTCGTGGCCCCCAAACATCCCGAGGATGCCGACGTGGCGCAACTGGCACTAAGAACGGCCAGCATCCGGATGTCCGACCGCGAGGCGTGTGCGGCGGAACTCACGACGGCCCTGGATCGTTCGCCAGCGGCGACGAAGACGATCCTGTTGGAAATCCTCGGCGAAGTGGGAGGAACCAAAGCCTTGCAAACACTCGCCACTGCGGCAAAGAGCAACGATCCCGAACTCCAGGACGCTGGCAGCCGTTTGCTTGGCAAATGGAACAGCGTGGACGCCGCACCGGTACTGCTGGATCTGGCAAAGACCGCGCCGGCGGAAAAGTATCAGGTCCGTGCGTTGCGTGGTTACCTCGGTCTGGCACGGAAGTTCGATATGCCGGAACAACAGCGCGTTGAGATGTGCCAAAAGGCGTTCGATATCTCCCGTCAGGCGGCCGAGCAGAAACTGGTCCTGGATGTGCTCAAACTCCATCCGAGCACCGAGGCGCTGACGCTGGCTATCAAAGTCATGCAGATTCCCGAGCTGAAAGAAGACGCCACCGAGGCCACGCTGGTCATTGCCCAGAAGCTCAGCGGCAAGGTTGACGTCAGCGAGCAGCTTTCGAAGGCAGGTCTCGACAAAGTGAAGCTGGAAATCGTCAAAGCGGAATACGGAGCCGGGTCGACCCAAAGGGACGTGACCGCGCTGCTTCGCAAGCAGGCTGGTGACTTGCCTTTGATCGCCTTGCCGTCGGCAAGTTACAACGCCAGCTTCGGCGGCGACCCCGTGCCGGGAAGCGTGAAGAAACTGAAGATCCAGTACCGCATGAACGGCAAGTCCGGCGAGGCGACCTTCGCGGAGAATGCACTCATCATTCTACCCATGCCGAAGTAGTCCACCGCCGGCGATGAGACGCTTTTATCGCCGTGGCCATGGACGACATGAATCGTACCGCGATCGTCATTTCTCGTCGCGATTCGTTTGCGCCGTCGCCGCTTGAGTCTCTCGCGCTTCCAGGTGTTCCATGAGTATCGACGGACACTCATCTTGCACGCCGCATTGCTCGCACACGATGCGGATCAAGGCGGCTCCCCCGATCTTAACATTCTCGTCTTGGCAGAATTGATACAACTTCTTCAGATGCACGCATGTCATCTCATGTCTCCCTCACGGTGTTGGCGGACATCTGCAATTCTGACAATCGTGCCGCCGTCTCGCAATCCGTGTGCTAAGAAAGTGATTATCAACAACTTCCCGATTTGAGTTTCGCGCGGGGCGAGGCTCCTGCCGAGCCATACGGGGAAAGGCTCGGCGGGAGCCTCGCCCTCCCAAATCGCCCTCCCAAATCGCCCTCCCAAATCGCCGTCCAGGAATCAGTTTGTCCACAGTTTCTAAGTAGCGGCGAGTCGCGACCACTGACATCTGACATCTGATCGCTAAACTTAAATTACACATTTGACACCGAAACGAGAGTTATAGGGAAACAGAGCTATGGGGATACGTCTTGAAGTCCTTCAGTATTTCGACGAGACAAATCGTTCGCTGGTCCATCGCGTTCCGCCGCAAGGTTCGGCGGACATCAAGCTCGGCGCGCAGCTGATCGTGCAAGAGAACCAAGAAGCGGTCTTCGTCCGCGACGGCAAGGCGATGGATCGCTTCGGGCCGGGGCGTCACACCCTGACGACGATGAACGTGCCGATCCTGACGCGGATCTTGACGATCCCGTGGGAGAAGTCGCCGTTCCAGGCTCAGGTTTACTTTGTCGGCAAGCAGACGTTTCTCGATCAAAAGTGGGGGACGCGACAACCAATCATCGTCCGCGACAATGATTTTGGCATGGTCCGACTGCGGTGCTTCGGCAAGTTCTCGCTGCGCGTCGTCGATTCGGAAGTGCTGCTCAATACGCTCGTCGGCACACAAGGCAAGTACACGACGGACGAAGTCACGTCGTATCTCAAGGATTTGATTGTGTCTCGCATGACGGATCTGCTCGGTACGCTGGGCATCAGCATGCTCGATCTGCCCGCGCGTTTCGACGAGGTTGGTGCGGCGACGCGAGTGCAAGTTGGCGAAGAATTCGGAAAGTACGGGCTCGAGTTAGTCGACTTCTTTATCAACTCGATCTCGCCTCCCGAAGAAGTGCAAAAGGCAATCGACGCGCGCAGCAGCATGGGCGCGATCGGCGATTTGCGTTCGTTCACGATGTACCAGGCGGCCAACAGCATGTCGAAGATGGCCGAAAGTGGCGGCGGCACCGGCGGCAACGCGATGGGAATGGGGATGGGAGCCGGCTTCGGCATGATGATGCCGCAGATGATTCAACAAGCGATGCAAGGCCTGCAAGCCGCGCCCGCGGCGAGTCCGGCTTCGCCCCCGGTTCCGACCGGAACTAGCCAGCCAACGGTACCGTCCGGCGGCCTGAACTTCGACGCTCTCTCGACCTCGGCCGCTGATCCGAAGCAACTTGTCCGGACGGTGCTGCAAGCGATTCAAAGAGTCGGGATCGATGAGCAAGGTGATACCTGGCACGTGACGGTTCCGCTCGGAGCACTCCGCAAGCAAACGGTGACGATCGACTTCAGCCGCTGCGACGAAGCAGGACATTCGATCATCGCCTACTCCGCAACATGTGGTCCCGCCACCCCGCAGAACGCATTGCTCCTGCTCCGTTTCAATCAGCAGATGGTTCACGGTGCGTTTGCCGTCCAGAGCACTCCATCCGGCGACATGGTTGTCGTCCAAGCCAACCAACTCGCGGACACGGCGGATCCCTTGGAGATCACTCGTCTTGTGACCGCCGTTGCTTGGCAAGCGGATCGGGCGGAAGAAAAGCTGACGGGCGGAGATCAACACTAGCTCATCTCGTTCACCTTCGGACCGATCGAGATATAGCTGTCGTAGTGGTGGCTTCCAGCCGCCACGTATTCAGCGGCGGCGGCTGGAAGCCACCGCCACTTCAATCTCGGACACTTAATTCTAGGAGGGCTGCGTCTGGTCGTTGCAGCGCTCTTTGCGACGCCAGGCTGATGACGATCGGGCTCGACAGCTCTAACGCTTACCGGACATCGCGGCGGCTTGATTGACGGTTGGCGAGTACATCACTTCTTCGGCCGGGCTTACTGCCGAAGACGCGTTCGTCATACAGGGCTAGTGCGTGGATCGCATGACCCTGCGGACCGGCGGGCCATTCGTCTGTTGTGCCGGCATGCATCAGATCCGTCAGATATCGGACTGACTTTGTTACTCGCGGTTGCGTTAGCTCATCTGCCGGTAGCGAGCAGACGAGCCATTCGAGGATGTGCCCAGTCGTTTGCAGTCGCCGTGCGATATCCGTGCCGGCACCGCGGGCTCGAAACCATTCCGTGCTGAAACTGCCGTCCGGGTTCTGCACCTTGAACGCATATTCGTGAAAGTCGTGAATGTATTGTTGAGCGCGTTTCCACTGCCCGTTGAACGCACGCTGCTCCAACTCGCGCTTGCGAACAGCGTAGCTGAGTCCCATCAGGCGATGGGTTCCGCCACAGGTGGCTCCTTGTACGACCGGCTTGCTCAGCTCTTCTTGGATCATCCGTGAGAGACTCCAAGTCGTGTCCGATTGGTTTTCCCATGTCGCATCGGTATCGAGGTAGTAGGACAGGGCCAATAACTTAAAGGTCAACTCCGATTGCCCGTCACAGGTTTGTTGTTCACGGCGGATGAGATCCTCAACCGTGAAGTTGATCCCTTCGACTTTCATGGAATAATCGGTGCGCACTCGCGCCTGAGCAAGAATGGCGAGGAATTGCCCGGGATGCCCTTGGACTCCTGGACCTTCATGGAGTTGCAACATGTCGTCGGTCATCGAGAGCAAGCGTTGGCCGCGGCAGGGATTGTTCCAACAGAGCCACGAGATCGCGTTTGCTTTTCTGTCTCCCGCAACGATCTGTGCATCGACGCCGTATCCAAGCGCGGTGTGCATGATGCTCCAGGGGCTGTGGTGCGAGCAGTCCGGCGGTCGGCCGTAATAGATCGCCAAACACTTGCGGAGATCGCGCCGCAGCTCGAGCTGTTCAAAGCTCAAGGGCGGATCGTTTGATGCACTCGCTTCTGCCGCCGGATCAACCGCCGGGAGGTCCATGAAACGAGCACTGACTTGCTCGCCGCTCACGGAACCAGTGGAGTCTTCTGGCACCGGCGGACCAGCAGCCACCAATTCAGTATGCACAGCGACAAGCACGAGGAAGGCGCACAGACGGATTGGGAGACGGATCGTTGCGGACATGTGAACGGCGTTTGAAAACGCCAGCGCTGGGCGGGGATTCGGGTGTAATCGAGAAGAGGTGGCGTC
>JAQBZB010000510.1 GCA_027622275.1 Planctomycetota bacterium
CTGCCGCAAATCGAACGTAAGCTGTCGCCACATCGCTGGGCGAACGAATGCTTGCCTCGATCTTTGCGGTGCCCGCCGTAAGACGATTCGGTTTCACAAGAATTGATCGATGCACGCGCGTCGGCAAACCATCTTTCTGCCACCACAGAATTTCAACCGAGAAGTTCGCATCTCCAGACGCTTCGAGTTGCAGTTCGTAAATCGTACTCGCGTCGACGGGAAACGCCGCAGAGTGCAGGATCACTTTTCCACCTTGCAACGTGGCCTTGTTTTCGTTGATGCGGACTTCGCACGGCTCTTCAATACGATGCCAGTTCCATCCGTCGGTCTCCGGTTGAGTCGTGAGTTCGCTGAGGATGGTGAATATGGGATCGGGCAGGAGATTGTCGGCTCGAAGATTGCCGCAAATAAAGAAAAGAATCGCCATCGAAACCCGAAGTGCTCGTCCTGAAGCCATGTGCTGGTGTCTCTTCGAGACTATTTGAGCGGCGCTTCGATCATGAACGGAAATTTTCCATAGGGACGATCGAACGAGACCGAAACGTCCGCCGCGTGTGCGGCTCGAGGGTCGGTATAGAGCGAATACTGATCGGGCCACTGATTGTAGGCCTGCCAGGTGTTGTCGCTGCATTGGAAGACAACATCGGCCCGACGCTGATCGCGGACGATGAAAATGACGTAGCTCTGCGAGTACCCGGTCCCCTCGTTGTCCGTCAGCGTCGATAACCGTCCGAGATAAACTCCGCTCGTCCAGTCGTTTGGAATGGTCAATTCGGCATTCGTCTCCCAGCGGCATTCTCGCAGCCGTCGTGGACCGACTTCTGGCAGCGGCTGTGGGGTTCCCGGAAGCGGACCCAGCGTACGCATCAGCCGGGCACCCATTCCGCTATAATATCCCAGGCGGAAGATTTCCATCTGAAACTCTGCAGCAGGGTCTGCACTGATTTTGAACTCAATCGTCTCGCCGACGGCAACGCTCTGCTTTGACGCATAGCCTTCGATCTTCGGCGAGCGGACCCCGCCCAGTCGATCGAGCGCGACCCGCGTCAACTGCCAGTCGCGATGCCCGGGTTGGGCGTTCTCCGCCATGATCGGGTTCATCTCACCAGCGCGTGATGTGGCGGAACACGCGGCCGTTTCCGTCGCCACCGAAGCCGCGACAACCGCTTTGAGCATGTCCCGGCGGCTGGGACCAACTGAGTCCTGTGGCATGTGTGAATTCCTGCTCGAATAGCGACTTTGATCACCCTGACTTCAGAATGTCCCTGGGGAGTTCGTGTTGTTGAAGTGACTTCCGCAGACAGGCCGAGGCGGCGACTCAGGTTAATCGTACGACTGCAGGTAATGGTTATGGTGAATCCTGGGCTCGAACGAGTACAGCATCGCGTTCTTCATGTGAAACCGCAGCTTGATCGGCCGCCCCTGCAGCAGGTGACAGTCCGGGTTGTCCTTCCATTGGAGGACATGCCGGACGCTGTCGGTGGTGATCGGCGTGCAGTCGGCCGCGCCGAAGCCCTCGATGACATTGCCTTCGGCATCGAGTGCCTCGACCGTGAGCGAACCGCCCTCGGCATTCGCGTTCACCACCAGCGTGTCGCCCAGGAACACCAGCGGCTTCGTCGTCAAAGTGCCGGCCTCTTCCCCGGCATTGACCGAGACAAAACCATCGAGCCGCAGGGTCGCAAGGCCAACGCCTTTATCCGGTTCCTTCGGATTCGGATCGAGCTTCGGCGGGTCGCCGAACCACGTCCACCAGTTTTTAGCATTGATGCCGACGTAATAGAACCACTGCTCGTCGCCGACGATGATCGGCTCCGGGGTGTAGACCGGCGAGACGGTCCCCCAATCCCATTCCTTGTCTTTCTCTCCAAACGGCACGAAGACGGCGTCCAGGGCGATCTGCTTCCAGTCTTTGTCGCCATTCAATTCGTTTCGCGGAATCGCCCCATACTTGCCGACGCGGGTCCACGTCACGCCGTTGCGGCTGTACGCCAGATGCAGGTTCTTGCGGTCCGTCCACGGCGCATCGTCGGTGATCGGCTTGAGCGATTCGGTGTGATACGCGGCGATCACGCCGAACCAGCCGCCGGCGTAGGCGAACGGCGACATCTGATAGAACTCCGTGGCGAGCGGGCCGTCCATTTTTGTCCGCGGCAAGACCGTGACCTTCGGCGACCAGTGCAGAAAATCTTCGCTTTCCGTCCGGCTGATGATCCGCGTGTTCGGCGGCCCGAACCGCATGTAGGCCACATACCGTTGGCGCCGCGCATCCCACAGCGGGCAGCTTTGTGTGTCGCTGAAGGGAATCGAATGGAGTTCCGATTCCGCCGTCCATTGGATGCCGTCCGGCGAGAAAGCTACGCTGGTCGTGAGTGATTTCGACGTGCCGTCCGGCAGGCTGCTGAAGATCATTTTGTAGCGGCGCGCCGGATTGAGATCGCGCGCGTCGCGGAAGATGCCCGAGGCCTGAAATCCCTTCACGTTCGGTTGCCGGACCTGGTTCGTGCCCTGCTCATTCAATACGGGCTTGGTCCATTCGATGCCGTCCGGCGAAGTGGCATACAACAGCAGCGCGGCGTTTTCTTTCTGATCCCAGTTTTCGTACCACAGCTTGAAGAGCGTTTCGTGCGGATCGAAGATCAGCGTGGAATAACCTGGTCCGGACGGCTCCCAGGGCTTGTCGCGTTTCAAGACCGGATTCTGCTTGAACTTCGTCGGCTGGTGAAGCTGTTTCGTCATGCCCTGCATTTCGCCGATCACATAGTCGTCGATGAACAGCTGCTTGCCGTGAATGAGCAGGGCGTCGCCGAGGATCTCGTCGTCCAGATCCTTGAACATCCCCGGCGGCGCCTGTCGGCTTTGGGCAGCGGCCGAGGTCGAAATCAGGCAGGCGATCACCAGGGAGAGAACTGCGTTGCGTGTCGGCATGTGTTATTTCTATTGATGAGGCGATGAGGAAAACGGGACGTGCGATGCGCGTTATCCGATCGCGCGGCGGATCAGATTGTGCGTGATTTGTTGCACGCGATCATCCGGCCCATGCGGCCGCGACCAGTGCGACCACGGTAGCATATGGCCGGGCGGCGAAGAAAGTCCCTGCGCCCACCAGATCGTCGAGGCGTTGAACACGAAATTCCCGCGCGGACCGGGATAGATCGTCGCCGCCCAGCGGCCGGGCGTCGTTCCCCAGGACAGAATGTTCCCCTCGCCGACGACTTCCAGCCCTGCGATGTCGGCCGGAGCGCCGTGGAATTCCCAGCCGACGAGACCCGGAATGCGTTCTCCTTTTGTCATGCCCGTCTCGGCGAAAATCCAATGATCGGGATGCGTACAGATCCAGTCTCCGCTGCCGTTGAACGGCACGACGGTTCTCGCGCCGATCAATTGTCCTTCATCCGGACCGGCAATCGTGAAGGGACCGAGAATATCGGGATAGGCCTGCCGCTCCGCGTCGGACAGCTCGCCGTAGGG
>JAQBZB010000511.1 GCA_027622275.1 Planctomycetota bacterium
GACATCAAGCCGGGAAACGTCATGGTGACGGCGGCTCGCGACGCGAAACTGGCCGACTTTGGACTCGCGAAGCGGATCGCCAGCAATCAACCAATCGGCGGAGCAATGCTCTGCGGCACGCCCAACTATATGGCTCCCGAGTTGTTCGCCGGCCAACCGGCTACGAAACAGAGCGACATCTATGCGATGGGCGTCACCTATTTCTCGCTGCTGGTCGGCCGCTTGCCCGTCGAAACGCATTCGATCAACGAACTGGTTCGTTTTCATGCTCAAGGGGCCAGAATCGACCTTGCCGCGGTGGAAGGCGATCTGCCGGACGGTGTCGTTAGCATCCTGCGACGAGCCTTGGCAACAGATTATGCAGCTCGTTACGAGAACGCAGGTGCGTTATACGATGACCTTTCCGCAACCTTTGGCAGTTTGCGACCGCTTCGCTCGCTGTTGGGCGAAGCGTTTCGAGATACCTCGGTTGAAATCACCGAGCAAGGAGAGCGTTTCGCGGTCCGCATCGCGTTGCGGAACGGGCGACAACAAACTGTTCACGTCGAGATCGGTCACGATGCCGAAACGGGCGAATCGATTGTGCGAGCGTTTAGCATCTGTGGAAGAGCGGCGGATCACTACTACGAGAGGGCTTTGAAATTGAATGCGACGATCAGTCACGGATCGGTTGCCATCCAGTCGATTGACGGCGAACCGCACTTTGTGATGGTCAACGCGTATCCGCGAGCCACCTGCGATCCGGAAGAGATTCGAAAGAGCGTCCTGGAGATCGCCAGACACTCTGACGAGGTGGAGAGCTTGCTCAGCGGCGAGGATCGATATTGAGAGCGAGCGTCGTTCGGCGATCAGCTCCGGCACATCAGGTCAACGGCACGGGCTCGGTTCCCGCGGCCGATTGCTCGGCGGCTTCCATCACACGTACCGCTCGGGCGGCTTCTTCGGGCGTGATTGCGTCAGGATGACGATCGTGGCGAATGCAATCCGCAAAGTAAGCGATCTCGTTTTGCAAGACTCCGACCAGCGATCCGTGTTGCTCCGGCCAATAGTCAGTGTCCCGCATCTTCAAACCGCTGGAATCAAGGATCGTCAGACCGGTGTGCGAGCAATCAATGGTTAACATCCCGTCCGTCCCAACGACTTGAAGCGTGGCGTCAATGACGGTTGGTGTGTTCGCGGGAAGGCCCCAATTTGTTTCGAGAATACCAATCGCTGCGTCTCCGAATTCAAGCATGGCCCAGCCGACATCCGGATAACGAAACTCATTGAAGCGAACATAGCGGCCATAGACTCGCGTCGGCGTCTGGCCAAGAAACCACATCATCAAGTCGGCATCGTGAATCCCGTCGCCCATCAGCGGCGATATCTTGTCGAGTCGGAGCGGACCGGCGGCTTGCGGCAAATTGCGTTTGGCGTGCATCGATACGATGCGGCCGATCCGCCCGTCGTCGATCGCTTGCTTGGCTAACGTAACGCGCGGGTCGAACCGGCAGATGTGACCGACCATGAACTTGCCTCGCGCCGACTGAGCCAATTCAACAAGCTGGCGGCATTCGTCGCTCGTTGCCGCCATCGGTTTTTCAAGCAACACATGCTTGCCACTTGCCAACGCAGCACGGGCCACCTCGTAATGATCTTGCCAATGGGTCGTGATGCTGACGGCATCGATCGAAGCGTCGTCGATCAGCTCGCGATAATCGGTCGTCGCGAGCGAACTCGGAAAAACTGCGTGTGCTTCGACAAGTCGTTCGCGATTTCGGTTGCAGATCGCGGCCAGTTCCAGGCCATAGACCGACTGAACAGCCCGCGCGTGAAGTCGGCCAAAGCGACCGATGCCAATAATCCCCCAGCGAATCGGTTCCGGCAGCGGCATCGTCGCGGTCTCGTTCCAGCGGCTGGAGACCTCCGAAGCTTTCGCAAATGTCGGAAGTCGAAGGTTTATTGTTCGAAGTCGATAACCTTGAGATCTTTGTGAGCTTCCGTGAGTTCATCGATCACGGCAAACCCAATCCTCGTGTTGGCAACATTCAGGGTTTTCAGATTTGGCAACGCGGCCAGTTGGCGAAAGCTCTCGTCAGTCAACTGAGTTCCGCCCACGTCGAGGTTCTTGAGCTTTTGGAAATTCAAGAGTGTCGGGACCGATTCGTCAGTGATTTGCGTTGCCTTCAAGTCGAGTGATTCCAAATTCGTGAGACTCGACAAGGCGTTCAAAGCTTCGTCGTTGAGCTTGGTTTCCCAGAAGCCGAGATTCTTCAGACCGGTCAGTTGACCAATCTTCTTCATGCCCTCGGGTGTCACCAGCTTGCATTCGCTAATGTCCAGATAGCTGACCTTTGGCAAACCCGAAATCACTTCCAGGCCAGCATCGTCCAGCGAAGTGCCACGCAATTCGAGGCGATCCAAGTTCGTTAGCTTCGCGACGTGAGCGAAACCTTCGCCCGTGACATCGGCATAATGAATTCGGAGGCGCTTGAGCTTGGTTAGGTTTGCCACGGCTGGCATGCCAGCATCGGTGATCCTGGCCGCGTCCATCTGGATCGATTCGAGTGTCGGCATCCCGCCGAGGACAACAAGCGACGCATCGCTGACCGCGGTGCAATAATTGACGTTGAAGGACTTCAACGGAAGTCCCGCCAATTTCGCCACGCCGACGTCCGTCACCTTTGACTTTTCAAGTTGGATGTCGACCAATGTCTTGATCTTCGCAAGATGATCCAGCCCGGCATCGGTGATGTTGCTGTTGCGAAGGTCGACGGCACGCAGCTTTGAAAGTCCCGTCAACGCTTCAAGCCCAGCATCCGTCACGGCCGTGCGACGCAGGAAGATGACTTCTAACTTGTCGAGCTGACTGGCAACTTTGAGAGTCTCGTTGCCAATCGCCGAATCCGTCAGATCGAGCCGCTTCAGTTCCGTCAATTTTGCGAGCGACTCCATGCCGGCATCCGTGATCCCCGGGCCGGTGAACCGGGCGATTTGGACCTGCGGAACGCCAGCCAAGTGTGCCACGGAACTCGATATGTCGCTGTCACTGGCGACGGAGAACTCGGTCACGTTGCCAGCAGCGTTCTTCGTCAGTAAGAATCCGGCTTCGGCTAACGCGGCGACAGCAGCTTCGTCGTCCGCGACGACGTTCGATGCCGGGGCCGCAACCTGAGCAGAGCCCGATGAGGCGGGTGTAGTCACCGGCGTACTCTTGTTGCATCCGATGGCCGCGAGTCCAAGGAAACTGCCTATCACGAGAAACTGGAGAATCGGATGGTTTGTCATGGCAAAGGTGGTCCGCGCGAAGTCGTGTTGCGGGAGGGTAATCAACTGACCAGATCAGCGTATCAGCGTCGATCGTAATGGCTCGGACCTGGATCGCGAAGCCCCCGTGAGTTGGGGTGTCACGAGACTCAGAACTCCTGACCTGAGCGGAATTTAAGGTGAGCCGTGTTTTGGGCTGAGGAGGGTGTAGAC
>JAQBZB010000512.1 GCA_027622275.1 Planctomycetota bacterium
TGCACCACTCCAAGAAACACGAATCTCAAAAGACAAAGTCGTGGAGCCCAAGTCAGGAGTTCTGAGCCTTCGGTATGCCGGACAACTTCGTCCGTGTCGATTGCCTCAATGATTTCCGTGTGCCAGCGGCTTTGAATCAGCTCCCTTCGCCGTTCGGCTTCGCGAAGTGAATGATGTCATCGATCCGGCCCGGCCGCCGGAGCGCCGGGTCAAGCTCCTCCTTAACTTCGCGTCGCAAACCCCAGCACGCGACGAACCTCGCTGGGACTTGTGGTGCCGGCTTCCACGGCGGTCCTCGCTCGTTGCCAGATCGAAATCATGCCGGCTTCGATCGCGAGCTGTTCCAATTGTGGGGCGTCGCTTTGCGAAAGGATCGCGCGGCCGAGTTCGGTAGGACTGGCTTGGAGTAGTTCGGCGAGAACGACGCGGCCTCGATAACCAGAACCGAGACACTCGTCACATCCAGTGCTTTGCCAGGCTTGTGCCGCGGCAAGATTGAGCTTGGCCGTTTCGTCCGCCACTTGTTCATGGCACGAGCACAAGCGGCGGACCAACCGCTGGCTCAAGATGCCGAGGATGCCGCTGCGGAGCAGATACGGCTCGATCCCCATGTCCGACAGACGGCTGATCGCGCCGGCGGCGCTCCCCGCATGAAACGTCGTGACCAGCAAATGCCCGGTCAGCGAAGCCTGAAACGCGGCTTCGGCGGTTTCGCGATCTCGGATCTCGCCGACCATGATCGCTTCGGGATCTTGCCGCATCAAGGAACGCAGGCCCGCGGCCAAATCAAATCCCGCCGTCGGATTCACCCGCGATTGCGAAACGCCATCGACGGCACTCTCGATCGGATCTTCGAGCGACACGATGCTCTTGCCCCCTCCCGAAGTCCGCACCAGTTCGCGCAAACAGGCATACGCCGTGGTGGTCTTGCCGCTGCCGGCGGGGCCGGTGATCAAGATCGCGCCGGACGTTTCGGCCAGCAACTCGCCGAGCCGCGCGGAAATATCCTCGGGCAACCCGAGATCCTGCAAGTGGAGATACTCGCCTTGTGCCGCGAACAGCCGCACGACGGCTCGCTCCCCGTGCAACGTTGGAAACGTGCTGACACGAATCTCGACGTTGCCTCGTCGGTCGCGGATGCGGCCTTCTTGCGGCACGTCGGTTCGATAAGTCAACAGCTCGGCCAGCACCTTCATTCGCGAAACGATATCCGCCGCCTCGCCGCGCGGGAACACACCGACCGGCTGAAGCACGCCATCAAGCCGCCAGCGGACATCAAGTCCATCCGCGGTCGGCTGGAGATGAACATCGCTCGCGCGGATGCTGCCGGCGGCGTCGAGCAGCAAGTCAACGAACGCCGTCGCGTACTCCGGACTGCTCGCATTGAGATCCGCGAGCCGATCGTGAACACTCGCGCCGTTCGCTGCAGATACCGTACTCATCACGGGCCTCGATGATTGCTGCGTCGGTGATTCCCAACTATTGCAAGCTACCCGCTCGACGCGTTGAACGCAAACGCCAGTCTACGTTGGTCGTGTCCTGACATGCGCTGCTAGAACGTGAGTCGGCTTGGAAGGGGCGGGAAATACAAGCACGACGCGCGAGCGAGTGGGTTATCAACGGTGGCAACTCACTCACTCACTCACTCGCTTGCGCGTCGTGCTTGTACTGCACACCCTACGCTGGCGGCCGTCGTGGCATTTGGCGCGGATAGGGAGCCGGCTCGGAACGAGGCAGCGGCAGATTCGACTCGTCCCGCCACACTTGACGTTCCGCTTCGGTCGCGTAGTAGCGCAGCCAGGTCTCGACGTCGTCGCTGTCGTCCAGACAGTGCCAATGTAGGAAGTTCTTCGGCAAATCGATCTTCTTCTCGTGCGATGGCAGGATGTCGCGGTAGATCAGGCAGTACAACTGACGATCCGACAAGTGATCGGTAAAGTCGAGCACAACGCGCTGGTCATACAGCTTTTCGAGCGTGTCGGTCAAGCGTTCGTGAAGGGTCGCGTCGTCGAGCGTATCAGGATGCGGCAGCTGTAACTCAGGCTGGAACCACTGGCTGATCGGCAAGACGGGTGCCCGCTCCCAGGCCAGCATCGAAGCCAGGAATTCGTTCTCGGCTTGGGTCGGCATCCGTCGCACATCGAGCAAGTGAATCGACTCGTCGAGATACGGCTCCAGTTCGTCACGAAGTTGTGCGTTGCGCAACAAGTGATCGACTTCGTCGGAGGTGGGATTCGGCGAATTTCGCATAACTCGGAACCTGAACCAGGGGTGCATTTCGTTCGCGACACCCGTTGCGAACCATCAACGGTGCTTAACATTCGACTTTAACAAGGCAGCTTAGAGCTGCAAGCGTTTCGTCCGCGAAACCGCGGATCTTGAGCGACTTTTGCAATGGTCCAGCGACAAAACCGGCATGATCAAACAAGTTCCCGGCGACTTTTTCGAATGGGTTGACATTTCTCTCATGCGGCAGGGGCCGGCCGCCTGACCATTGATAATGAAGAAACGCAAGGCGCTCGGGCAGCGGAAGCTCGAATCTCGCCACGGCGGAAATAGGATGTTTCCCACCATTGGACCGCAGTGCCGGAATGGTTATGCTAGACGTAACAATCCCACCCCTGGCACGCGTCGATTACGGACCCCCGCCTAACGCGTCCACGACGGCATAGCATGAAGGAGAAAAGGTATGCGTAGTTCCCTCACTTTGGTTGCGCTCGCGATGTTGAGCGTATTGGCATTCACCGACACCGCTTCGGCAGGTCTCTTCGGACGGGTACGTGCTCGCCGGACCGCCGAGATGCGTGCCGCAGTCGCCGGGCAAGTCGGCGCGGCTGCCGCCGAACTCGGGGCGAACCTCGACGCCCAAGTCGCAGCGGAATCCCAGAAGCTCGACACGCACTTGGCTGCCGAAGGGAAGAAGCTGGAAGGCCAGTTGACTGCCGGCTTGGCGGAGTTGCAACAGCAAGCACAGGCCATGTTAGCTACGGAAACGAAGAAGCTCGAACAGCAACTCGCCGAGCAATTCGCCAAGATGCACGCCGACGCCAAGCAGACGGTTGTCGCCGAGTCGACGAAGCTGCGGGAAGAGATCGAAGCGAAGGTCGCCAAGCTCCATGCTAGCGCCGATGCTCAGATCAAAGACGCGATTGCCAAGTTCGATGGCGACATGAGCAAGGGCGTGAAGGAAGCACAAGATGCCGCGTTGGCAGCTCGCACCGCTTCGTCCGACATGCAAACGGCCGTTCGAGACGAGGTCGCGAAACTCAAGGCCGACGTCAGCGACATGATCAAGAATCAGCTCGCGTCCGCCACGGCCCCAGCCCCCGCCGACGAGCCCGAGCAACCAGAAGCTCCGCCAGAGAATGCGATCCCTTCCACCGCCTCGCGGCCGGAAGAAGAGACGAAGAGCTAGATCAGCTCGGCTGGTTGAATCGAAAGTGATGCAACAAACGC
>JAQBZB010000513.1 GCA_027622275.1 Planctomycetota bacterium
ACGGACTTTGTCGAGCTGTTGCCACTGCCGCGTGTGCATCGCCGCGAGTTCCGACGACTCGGCGGCCGTCCCAGCCCAGGCCACGATGCGTTCGATCGTGCGCGTTTGAAAACGGACTTTCGTCTTGTTCAAGTGCTTCGCGATGCCGTCGACACCAGCGCGTTGAATCGCTTCCGCCGAAGAGAAATGCAATGCGACCGGCAACGCGATCGACCGGTGGTACAAGTGGTCGTCCGGAAAGAGATCGGCGAAGCCCGGCATCGTCTGATGCAACAGCCGACGTATCTGCACCATCAGCCTCGCGCGTTGTTTGACCAAATTGTGCCGATGACGCGAGACCGCTTGGAGCGACTGATAAACCTCGCCAACCGGCAACGTGGCCAGACCGTAACCTTTGACCGCTGCATGGAAGATCGCTTCGAGATCGTTATCGTCGGTTTTGGCATCGGGATGCAGGGGCCGGCGGTAATGGTTCGACGCGAAGGGATGCACGATTCGGGTGTCGAACTTCGCTTTGCGGAAGGCGCGGTAGACCGGCTTGTGATAGATGCCGGTCATCTCGACCGCCACGATCGAATCGGTTAGTCCTTCCGTCTTACACGCTTCGGTGACGCGTTGCGTCATCACACGCAATCCGCCTGCGGTATGTTCGACGGAAGTCGGCTCGATGATGACCTTGCCGTAGAAGTCACACAGCATCCATTTGGATCGTCGTTTGGCGCAGTCAACGGCCACAACGCCGAAGTGTTCTGGCCCGACCGCTTGAACGCGTTCTTGAATCTGCCCGGTGGGCTTGCCAATGAATCGTTTTTTCGAGCCCGTGGATTTCCGCTTCTTGCTTCCTGTAACCATTCGAAAGTCTCCTGATTGAAGGTTGGGCAAATTCCTCCAGTAGAAGCGCTCGGATGGTCCTTGTGTTTGTTTTCAAGTGTTTCGAGGACATACCAGGGGTCAGGCGTCTTTAAGGGACATACCAGGTGCCAGGCACCAAATTTGGAGATTACAGGAAGTCTAGGGTGATTCTTAGCTGTCGCCGGTGGTCTTCTTGGGACGGCCACGCGGTCGTAATGACGCCTCAAGCCGCAACCGACCAGCGGTTGCCTCTACCCAATCGTCGTCGCCAAATGGCGTTCCCCGCTGTACGCAATGGCGCAAGGCTTCTAATTCCGCCTCCGTCTGCGGCTCGTTGACCAAGTCCATCCAGTTCGCCGGTCGGGGCAAGGGCCATGCGGCAAGAATCTCGCCGTTACTTTCGCGCCGGCCAGGGCATAGACTCGACCAAAGCCATTGCTCAGCCCGCTCTACCAAGTTGGCTCGTAGTGCGTTTCGCTCGACGTAGCGAACGACCTGATAAAAATAATCCTCCGTTTGCACGGGAAACGACTTGTAGCGTCCCTGATACAGCGGACCGTACCCCGTCTCATGACGATGCTCTTTCCAGCGTTTGACGTGCGTATTGGTAAGTTGCTGCATAAAAGCGGCCAAATCCCCGTCGTTTTCGGGCCACAGCACAAAGTGCCAGTGATTGGACATCCAACAGTAGCCACAAACTCGCATCGACCGCAGGCGTAATGTCTCTTTCAACACACGTTCAAATGCCTCGAAGTCGTCAGCCTTGTCGAACAGGTTTCGGCGGCCAACTCCCCGATTGATGACGTGAAAAACCATTCCACCTGGGGCGTATCGCGATGATCTTGGCATTCACTATATTTACCCAGAATCGCCAGCTTCGTCAAATTTGGTGCCTGTCACCTTTTCAAGTTCTGGCATTCACTATATTTACCCAGAATCGCCAGCTTCGTCAAATTTGGTGCCTGTCACCTTTTCAAGTTCCAAGTTTGTAGGACGATGAAACGTCTGCTGCCAAAACAGCTGGACTCTAAGGCCAGGCCACTCACCAGTCCCTGCAATTAAGGAGAATGCCATGCCTATAGAGAAGATGAAAGAGTTTTTGGACGAAAACGGCATCAAATACGTGACGTTCCAGCACTCGCCCGCATAGCAGGCGACAACGAAATCAAAAAGGAATAACCGATGCGTCTTCAAGATTGGGAAGTGACCATCCAAGAGATTGTTGGCGAATGCAATCACGAACAAAAGAAAGCGGACAAGGTATTGACGAAATGGCGTACGAAGCTTGAACAGAAACCGACCCTTTTGCAGCCGTTCCAAATCGACGAGATCGTGCGAGCGGTCAGACTAAGGCTCGGGATCGGCAGCTAACGACACAGATAAGAAGGGCTCGCTCTTGCCCAGCGTCTGTGCAGCTTCGATCTCTTCCTGTGTTCTCGTGGGAACAGATTGTAACCAATCGGGGGTGTCGATCAGTCGCTTTTGCGTTCTCCACTCCGTATCCGTATCGAACTGCACTCGGTTACAATACAGCTCAGCATCGCATCACCTTCTACTGACCGAGGAAATGATGGCAAAGGTCGATCAAGCTGCCCCGAAGAAAGATGAACCCGTGGGCGTACCGAACCACTCGAAAAAGATCGAGTCCCAAGTGTTGGAGAAAGTCGGCAGGCCGCCTCGTCTGCATCGTGTGGAGGTGTGTCGGCACCACGACGGCAACTACCGGGTCAACATTTGGGTCGAGCCGGTGGCGGACTCCGCTTTATCAATTGGTGTCCACATTCTGTCGTCGTATTATTTAAAGGTATCGGATACAGGCGAGATTCTTCGCAGCAACCCGCCGCTGACGAAACTCCGACTTTCGGCTTGAATTTGATCACTCTCTTCATCCTTGACCTGACATTCCACCATTCCCTCGCTCTTGTAGCCGGTCGCTGAGAAGGCGTAAAGCGAAGCCTGGCAGTTGCCTGACTGGCTGGTGAGAGAAGGGGGCGGTCGAAAAATCCGGGCGAAGAATTTCACATCAAAATCTGCAACCGACTCACGCCATCACCCGAGCGAAATTCGCCCTGATGTACTCGTCGGCAACGTCGATGGCCGTGAAGAAGGTGGCGTCGGTGATCGTCAGTGACCACCCGTTGCCAGTCCAAACTTGGAACACCTCGTGTGGTGTCTTTTTGGGGATACGGCTGCTGGGGAGTTCACCAGCAACACGATCCGACGTGATGATGAATTTCTCGCCTGACTTGCGTGGCATTACGCCCATGAAGTTTCCCTTACTTCTGAATCGCTCTCTTATGCCAGCATCGACTTGATGCGGCGGACAGAATGAACATTAAACTGGTGGCGTGAACTTCCGTGCCAACCGCACCAATACCTCACTGAAACGAAGACCTTGGCGTTGAAGAAATGATGAGCGACGCTGTTCCCAGCGATGTTCAGAAAACGTCGACCGCCAACGGCATTCACGCCTCCGGCATAGCCGAAACGCGAGACTGTTCCAACTGGGCCATAGCATCCGCTAGCCCGCATTTCTCATAACACGGCTAGCGCGAGGCCCCCAGATTTGTCATAACTTGATTTCTTA
>JAQBZB010000514.1 GCA_027622275.1 Planctomycetota bacterium
GCACGCCCGCATCCCTTGCATGAGCGAGTCTTCCTTGTAGACTGAGTGAAATCAAAATTACTATCAGTCAAACGGCTCGGGCCGGACAGGTCACGCTAGCGTAATGTCTCGTCGTAACGTCACACTTTCTACAGTATTCGCCGATATATCGGGCAGTACACGACTGTACGAACAGCTGGGGGATGATGTCGCGCGCGAGCTGATCGCGCAGTGTCTAGGTCTCATGACCGAGCAAGTCGACAAACACGGCGGCACAGTCATCAAGACCATTGGTGACGAAATCATGTGCACCTTCCCCAGCGCGGACGCGGCGATCGAGTCCACCATGGCAATGCAGGAGGCGGTCACCGAAGATCTGCCTGAACTGAATCCCAATACCCCCGCGACACTGACCATACGTATCGGTTTGCATTACGGGCCTGCGATTCTCGAAGGTGGAGATGTCTTCGGCGATGCGGTGAACGTTGCTGCGCGCATGGCCAGTCTGGCCAAAGGTGGTCAGATCATCACCACGCGTGATACGGCCGAATCATTGTCTCCGCTGCTCGCCAGCAGCACCCGGCATCTGGACAGGATCGCGGTTAAAGGCAAAGCCGAAGATATGGATATCTTTGAGGTCATCTGGCAGCCAGACGACGTTACGCGTATTGCGACCGATCTGTTCAAGAAAACGGAGCAGGATTCGCTCCTGGTGCTGCAATACCACAGCCGCGAAATCACGATGAAGTCGACTTCGGGTCCAGTAGTGATCGGGCGTGGCAAGAAGGCTGACATGATCGTTAACGACTCGATGGCGTCTCGTGAGCATGCGCGCGTTGAGTGTCGCCGCGGGAAGTTTTTCCTTACAGATCAGAGTACCAACGGAACCTACGTGGTAACTGAGGACGGGCCCGCTTATCTTCGCCGCGAGGAGTTGCAACTCGGTGGCAGTGGCAAGATTGCGCTTGGTCGCGAATTGCACGACGCCACGGAAATCGTACTTTACGAGTGCACCTGATAGGGCTGTTGAGCCTGCTTCGGATGCTTCGAAACAGCCCTGCCGTGTGAATGCACACGGCTCAGTTAGCGGCTGTCACACCTGACCGACGGCGGCTTTTGGGCCGCACACGCTGTTCAATCGCCGTCCGATCGCGGCGCATACTTTTCCGACCACTCTTTAATCGTATCGAAGCCCACTAGCTCCAAAACGCTGTCCCATGAGTCGTTGCGTGCCATGATCTTCTCAATACCGCCCTGGGCTGACATGTCACGCAGCACCTGGCGCATTGCGGTGATTGCGGCGAAAGTCATACTGAGCGTGACCAGACCGAGTTTAGCAGCGGCCCGTCGATCTTTCGCGACACAGATGATCGTTTCGACCATCGTGACGATCACTTTGGGTTTGGTCGGTTTCGCCTTGCTCGCCTACTTTCAAGCCCATCCCGGCGCGTTACAAGGCATGGATCTGAAAGCGGATGCCGATAAAATCTTTCCGCACTTCATCGCCTTTCATCTCCCGGTCGGCATCTCGGGACTGGTCGTTTCAGCAATGTTTGCCGCCGCGATGTCGAGCATTGATTCCGGCGTGAACTCGATCACCGCGGTCGTCATGACGGACATTCTTGACCGCTTTGGGAGGAAGCCGAAAACCGAGCGAGAACATGTCCTTGTCGCCCGGCTGTTAGCCTTTGGAATCGGAGCAACCGTCGTCGTTGGCAGCATGTTCGTGGGGCAGATCCCCGGCAATATCACCGAGGTCACCAACAAGACCGTCAACCTGATGGTCCCGATGATCTTCTCACTGTTCTTCTTCGCGCTGTTCGTCCCGTTCTCGAAGCCGCTGGCCGTCTGGATCGGCTGGGCCTGCGGCATGACGACGGCCATCTTAATTGCCTTCTCCGGCCAGATCTTTGGGATCGATCCCGTGACCAAACTGCCGCCGGTTAGCTTTCAATGGATCGGTCCGACATCGCTGGTCGTGAATCTTGTGGTGGGGCTCGTGTTCAGCTTGCTGCTGCCGAACAACAACCGAGTCCAAGCCGAATCGATGGAATGAACGAGTGCCCGAGTGAACGAAACGAAAAAAAACGAATATCAATCTAACCGTCTGTACTCGGACGGTTAGATTGTGCGTTGAACTGAGACGCTTGGCTGGGGGCGGTTGATCGCTTATGCGGATGCATTGCCGGTTGGTCTCGACTCGTCGCATTCTAGTGCGAGCAAAGGAGTCGTTGCAACTCGACGCGGCGAGAATCTGGCAGACTCACGAGCCACGGTGCTGACGGTTGTGATCGTTGTGGTGGCCCGCCCATGACGTGCGTCCAAACCGCCAGCCGTATCGATCGTGAGTGGACACTTTCGGCATTCGTCGGAGACGGCTCATGCCCGCGTTGGAACTTGGCGACAAGGTACATCATCCGCTGCCCCTCCATTCCATCCAACGCGGATGCTCAGGGCCGTAGAACAACTCGCGCCAGGACGGACGACGTGTGTGAGATTCCAAGACCATCTCGGTCTGGCAGTGCGGGCACTTCTTCATCTCGTCCGGCGGTGGTTCGAGAACTGGCTGAGGTGGCTCAGGCAAGTCTGCCGCCGCGGACGGCGAGACGGGTTGTAAGCGATCGCACTGCTGCTGGTAAGCGGCTTGTCGCGTGTTGCTCCAGCCTCCGTAGCGCCGCGCCTTCGTAAAGCCCTTGGGAAGAATGTGTAGCGTCCAACTGCGAACGAACTCCAGCGTGGACAATGACACGGGAACTTGACGGCCCGACTTGTCGCCGGATCGCGCCCAGAAGTACACGCGACCACCTTTGACTTCGATCAACCGTCGATCCGAGATCGGGCCGCCCGTCATGTACCGCGCTAAATACTTCAGCACGTCCGCCGGGTCACTCGTGTCTTTCGGCGGCGGCTGAATATAGACCACCCAATCACAGGCTTGCATGTCCTCCAAAATCGTGATGAGTTCCGCAGAATCTTCCACCTGCAACACACCCGCCTTGATCAGACGACGCACGCCGCGCACGTAACGGTCGCGAAAGCGTCGGCCCAATTCTTTGTTGTCCACCAAAAACGGCGTCGCTGGTTTCTGACGCGTGGCTTGGGTGTACCGACACGGTACCCACCGCGTGCCATCCAGCGACGGGCCGCTGCCGGGCACCAGCGCATGCACGTGGGGATGATGTCCCAGTCGCTGATTCCAAGTGTGCAGCACCATCGTCAACGCGGCTTGCATTCCGCATTCCTCGGCAATCGATCGTTGCAAGGCACTCGCCGCACTGCGGAACAACAGCTTGTAGAGTGCGCGCCGGTTGCCCAGCACCAGGCTCGACAGTTTGTCCGGAATGGTAAACACGACTTGAAAGTACTTGGTGCCCGCGCGCAGCAACGGGGCCGTCTTGTCGACCCAGTCCGCGCGACTGGCTCCTCGGCATTGCGGGCAATGCC
>JAQBZB010000152.1 GCA_027622275.1 Planctomycetota bacterium
GGCGGGAGCCTCGCCCTCCCAATTCGCCCTCCGGGAATTAGTTTGTTCACAGTTTCTAATTCCGAGCCCGACGTGGGGCTGATATTTACGTTTGAAAACCTTCCATCGACACAATGCCAAGAAAGGCGGAGCAGGCACGCCAGTGCGATGCTCTCTTTCGGATCGAAGTAATTGAGGCAAGCATGAAGACAGCGTGTTTACGAACCGCCATGATTCTGGCGATTGCGGGCCTGGGTGGCTGCTTCGGCTCGGACGTGAGCGAAGTTGCCGAGGTGTCGGCAATCGATCCGTTCGGGGCCGCCTCGATCAATCCCGCGTCGAACGGGACGCCCGGGATCACGTCTGCGCGGATCGCGGACTCGAATACTGCGACCAACGAAATCGAACCATTCCGCAATCCCTTCGCCCCGCCGAAAGAACCGCCACCTCCACCGATCGTCGAAGAACCGGAACCCGAGCCGGAACCGGAACCCGAGCCGGAGCCGGAACCAACGCCCGATATCCCGCAAGTTCGGACGCCACCGACAATTCGGCTGTTGGGATTCATTAACATTAGTGAGTCGAAGGTGCTGGTTTCGTTCCGCGATGAACTCAAAACACTTGCGATCGGCGAGACGCTGGAAGATATGAAAGTCGTCAAGATCGAGTCGCCAGACCTGACGATGCTGTTCGACGAGCGCGAGATCATGTTGAGTCTGTTCGATCAAGCGTGGCGGCATGACGGTGGCTCGGCGTCGACCGGCAACAACCCTTACACAAATCCTCGAACACGCTCGACGCGCCCTTCACGAAGTACGAGCACTTCGACGACTGGTCGTGCATCGACGAGCGAGCCAGCTCCTGGTCCTAGCGGCATTCCGGGATTCGGTCCCAATGAAGGACAAGCACCGGGATTCCAACCATCGGCACCGCCGGCATTCGGTTCGAATCCGGGGGACGCCCGTGGCGGTGACCTCCCCGCACTTCCCGTGTTGGGCGGTGAAGGAAGCGGAGGGACCGGCAGTGGTGCCGCCCCGCCAAGTTTGCCGGGTCTCGATGCCGGCGATTTTGGACCAGGGAATCTACCCGGATCGCCCGGCACGCAGTAGGCCGGCACGAGCTTTAAGCCGACGAAGTAACTTGCGCTTTGCGGTGCAGATAGATAAAGCTCTTGCCCAGCCGGCCGCCGTAATTCCCGGCAGAAACCTTGACGAGTCCAGGCGTGTCGACACAGGCGTCGATCGCGTTATACGTGGCTTCCGCAACCGTCTCGAGATCGCGTCCGTTAATGATGATCTCCATGATCGAGTTCACGCCGAGGGGCACACGGGATTCGTCGCCGAGTTGCTGCTTCAGCGTCGGGCAGAACTGCTCGTAAGTGCTTGCAATTAGGAACGAGTAGCGACTGCCGGCTTTCGAGGCACTCGCCGCGACGCCGCCCGGAAACGTCGTGATGACGCCGGGCGTCGCATCGACCGCTTGAGCTGCCGCTTCGGCGGCTTCGATCGCGGCGTCTTCCGCCTCGCCCATGAACCACAAGTTGCCCCCCATGATTCCATCGGAGTAACCGAATCGCCGGTCGATCGTAAACTCGCCACCCATCGTTGGCAGCACCCACATCGGTCGGCCGTTTCGCTCCTCGATCTTCTCGTAGCCATCGCCGAAGTAAGCGATCTTGCGGCCGAGCTTGAAGTAAGGATCGGTATCGAGCAGGTTGAAGCACGCCGTCGTCGGACAGGTCAGCACATTTTGGCTGATTCTCGACAGCAGCGCTTTCTCTAATGCTTGCACCCGGTCCTTGCGAAATCGCGGTACGTGGAATTGAACGATCGCGCCCGGCCGACCGTCCGGCGTGTCGAAGCCGCCGTCGCCGCCCGGGCCAACGAAGCGATCCACGCCCGCTTCACAATCGCACATGATCGTGCTGGATGCGTGACCGGTTGCCGCGTTCACCGCATACTCCAGCCATTTGTGATCGCGAGCCGTAATCAAAACCTCGGCGAACAAACTCTTGAACGCTTCGGCGTAGGTATCTTCAATTTTGTTCATTGGTCATTCTTCCTTGAGGATTCGTGTTACCCGCGGCCGCGTCCTGCGTAGACGGCGACCTCCGTCACGACCTTGTTCATGAACACGTCGTGCTCTTCGACCGGAATCTCGTCGAACATCTGGCACTCGAAAGCCAGAGCGACCAGCGGTGTGTCGGGCCGGGCGTGTTCGAGCAGCTTGTCGTAATAGCCTTTGCCGTGACCGGTTCGCGCGCCGCGAGCATCGAAAGCGACACCGGGCACCATGATCAGATCCAACTCGTCGACCTCGACCCGTTTTTCGATGACCGCTCGCAGCTCCTGCTTGGGCTCGAGGATGCGGTACATTCCCAATTCCAATTCATCCATGTCTTCCAGTAGGAACAGTTCCAACTCGCCATCCACACAGTACGGCACAACGATTCGCTTGCCGCTCGCCAACGCCGTCGACAGATCCTGACGCGTTCGGACCTCGGCTCGGACGTCGACATAGAACATCACCGTCTCGGCGGCCGCATACTCGGGCAACGCCATGAACCGGGCCACGATCTCGCGGCTCAGTTCGTCCTTATTCTCTTGAGCTTTGCGATTGGCATGGGCTTGTTCGCGGATTTGCTGCTTACGTTCAAACAGTTCGGCAACTTGCTCCCGAGGCATGGCGGTTCCTTCCTTGCGAGGCGAAATAGAGCGGCAGGCGGGGCGACATTCCATCGCACGAGTGCTATCGTAACAAATCGATGCTAGCTGACAATCCGAAAAGAGAGATCGCGATGCCAACAAGCCACAAAGCCCACGAACCACCAGAATCGCCGTGTGGGCTGTGCCCACCAGTGATCGTCACCGTTGGTGGGCACAGCCCACCCTACACGTAGGCAGGAATCAACCCATGAAAATGTTCATCAACGGCGAGTGGGTCGATCGCGATCAAAAGATCGAAGTCTTGAATCCCTTCGATGGGAGTCTCGTCGACACGGTTCCCAAAGCCACCGCGGAGGATGTTGAGGCGGCGATTGCGGGTGCCGTGCGTGGTGCCGAGATCATGCGCAACATGCCTGCCTACGAGCGTTTCACAATCCTGCGCCGCGCCGCGGACTTGATGGTCGAGCGACAAGCATATCTAGGTCGCACGATCAGCCTGGAAGAAGGCAAGATCCTGAGCGAGGGTGTCTTCGAAGCCAGCCGCTCCGCGATCACGATCGAAACGTCGGCGGAGGAAGCCAAACGGCTGACCGGGGAAGTTTTGCCTTTGGACGGTGCGCCGGGAGCCGTTGGCAAACTCGGGTTTACGCTGCGAGTTCCTTGCGGAGTTGTGGCGGCCATCACGCCCTTCAACTTCCCGCTCAACCTTGTCTGCCACAAGGTCGGCCCGGCCCTCGCGGCCGGCAATGCGATCGTTGTCAAACCAGCCAGTGATACACCGCTGTCGGCCTTGAAGCTGGTCGAGATTCTGCTCGAAGCCGGCTTGCCGCCATTGGCGATCAGCTGCATCACCGGCTCGGGCGGAACCGTGGGTGACGCTCTTTGCCGCGACGAGCGCGTCCGCAAAATCAGTTTCACCGGCAGTGCCGACGTCGGCCGCCGGATCTGCCAAGTCGCCGGCTTGAAACGCGTCACGATGGAACTCGGCTCGAACAGCCCGCTGATCGTGATGCCAGACGCCGATCTCGCCAAAGTGGTCGAAGCAACGGCCGCCAGCGGCTTTGCCAACGCCGGACAAGTCTGCATCTCGGCACAACGAGTGATCGCAGTCGACAAGATCTACGAGGATCTGCTCGACGCGCTGCGCCCGCGGATCGAAGCGATTGCCGCCGGTGACCAACTCGGCGCAGGAACGAAGATGGGGCCGATGGTTCGCGAGAGCGATGCCGAGCGCGTCAGTCAAACCATCGACGAAGCGGTCTCGCAAGGCGCTCGATTGATCTGCGGCGGAAGCCGCAGTGGCGCGGTCGTCGCGCCAACGATTCTGGCCGACGTCCGTCCCGATATGCGGATCAGCCGCGAAGAACTGTTCGGCCCGGCGGTCGGCGTCACGCGCGCGTCGAACATCGACGAAGCAATTGCGTTAGCCAACGACTCGCGCTTTGGCCTGAGCGCCGGGATCTTTACGCAAGACATCGACGCGGCCGTCAAGTTCGCTCGCCAAGTCGACAGCGGCAACATCCACATCAATTGGGGCCCCATGTGGCGCGCCGACATGATGCCCTACGGCGGCCTCAAGGAAAGCGGCATGGGCAAAGAAGGCCCGAAATACGCCATCGAAGAGATGACCGAGATGAAGACGGTTGTTATTCATTCGGCGTAGCGGACCACAACGATCCTTAGCGCGGCACAGCCGTAGCCGCGTAGGATGGACGCCCTCGTCCGTCCGAGTTTTAAGCGTTTTCCTGGTCGGACGAGGGCGTCCGGCCTACGAATGGTATCACGGCCGCGGCCGACCAATCATTGACCATCTACTGCATCCAGGCATAGACTGGGGCGTTTGGCCTCAGACCGTGGGCCGCAACTGTCGATGCGAAGTGGAGTTAGGCTGTGCCAGGAACTTGTGTTATCGGACTGCAATGGGGGGATGAGGCGAAGGGCAAGCTCGTCGATCTGCTCTGTCCACAATTTGATATCGTGGTCCGTTTTCTCGGTGGAGCCAACGCGGGACACACCGTTGTCGTCGGCGACCAGACGTACAAGCTGCATCACGTCCCCAGCGGGATTCTGAATCCTGGCGTCATGAACGTCGTGACGCCTGGCGTCGTGATCAACCCCGCGACGATCCTGAAAGAAATCGACGCCTTGCTGGCCCGCGACATCGAGGTCGGCGCGAACCTGATGCTCAGCGACCGGGCTCATATCGTTTGTCCCTGGCACATCGCCGAGGACCAGGTGATGAACGGCCAGCCCGTGCAAGGCGAAAGCATCGGCACGACGCTGCGCGGAATTGGCCCTTGTTATCGCGATAAAGTGGGCCGGTCGCACGCCATTCGGCTCGGCGATTTGTACAGCGCTGATTTTCGGGAACGGATTGAAAGCATCGCCGATGTCAAGCGACGGATTCTGTCCGGTCTCAGCGGCCAGGAGGGCGGTGACTTTGGGCTCGATCCCGCAAAGATCTACGAGGAGTATTGTGGCTATGCCGAGCGGCTTCACAAGTACGTCGATGATACGACGGCGTTTCTGCTCGATGCGGTCGACGCAGGGAAGCGTTTACTGTTCGAAGGTGCTCAAGGTGCCTTGCTCGACGTCGATCACGGAACATTTCCGTTCGTGACCAGCAGTAACAGTTCAGGCGTGGGAGTCGCGTCCGGCAGCGGTGTTCCCGCCCGTTCCATCGACCGGATGATCGGCGTGGCGAAGGCGTATACGACTCGTGTCGGCGGCGGGCCGTTTCCGACGGAACAAGACAATGAGGTTGGTCAGCGAATTCGCGATCTCGGCAACGAGTACGGCACGACGACTGGCCGGCCTCGTCGCTGCGGATGGTTCGATGCGGTGGCCGTTCGATATACGGCGCGGTTGAGCGGCATCGACTGCTTGGCGCTGATGATGATGGACGTCCTCAGCCAGCTGCCTGAAATTCAAATCTGTACCGCTTACGAGTTGGATGGCGAGCAGATCGATCGCTTCCCGAGCCAGGTCGGCGATCTGCGTCGTGTGAAGCCGGTTTATGAAACGTGGCCTGGATGGGAGTCAGACGTCACTGGCGTTAGAAAACTGGCAGACTTCCCCGCTGGCGCTCGCCGCTATCTCGATCGCATTAGCGAACTCGTGGGAAAACCGATCGATGTCGTTTCGGTTGGCCCGGATCGCGAGCAAACGATCTTCGACTAGGTTGTTATGATGCCGGAAGAAGTCTCTGCCGCAACCACGCACAGCTTTGACGTGCCGCGAGAACGCTGGCCACGCCACGTTGCTGTCATCATGGACGGAAATGGACGCTGGGCTCAGCGGCAGGGGCTGCCGCGCGTCGAAGGACATCGCCGGGGCGTCGCAAGCGTTCGCCGGACCGTCGAAGAGTGCGCCCGCTTGGGAATCGAGCAGTTGACGCTGTACTGTTTGTCGAGCGAGAACTGGAAGCGGCCGCAGAGCGAACTCGACTTCCTGATGCACTTGCTCGAGCAATACATGATCGAAGAACGTAGCACGATCATGGCGCAAGACATCGTCGTCCGGATCATCGGTCGCCGCGACGGCATCCCGGAACGGGTCTTGGCGGAGATGGATAAGACGATCGAGATGAGTTCGACCAACACGGGCACTCGACTTTGCCTCGCGATCAACTATGGTGGCCGCGGCGAGATGGTGGACGCCGTGCAACGGATTGCCGAAGAAGTCAGCGACGGAAAGCTTTCGCCCAGCGAGATTGACGAACAATGTCTCTCCGACCACCTCTACACAGCTGGCATGCCGGACCCGGACCTGCTCATTCGGACGGCGGGCGAACTGCGAATCAGCAACTTCCTGCTGTGGCAAATCAGTTACGCCGAATTGTGGGTGACGGATCTGTGTTGGCCGGAGTTCCACGAAAGGGATCTGCACGATGCGATTCGCGATTTTGCCTCGCGCGATCGACGCTTCGGCGGACTCAACCAATAGGGGATACGCTTGTGTTACGTTGGCGCCTGATCTTCGCGGCAATCATCATTGCACCTCTGGTGGGATTGGTCGTCGCCGACTTCCACTACAACTTTGGCGCACCCGGAATCCTGCTCGCGCCGATCGGACTGGCTGCCGGATTGCTGGCTGCCCGCGAGATCCTCGACATGTTGCGGGGGAAGGGGCACGATCCCGTCGCGTGGCCCGTCTACTTAGGAATCACTCTGATCTTCCTCGCAGCCTGCGCCCCGCTTGGCTGGCAATTGGCGAAAGTCGAGTATCCCGCGGATTGTCCGCTCGGAAAACTCGGCTGGCCGCTCGCCGCGGCCGCACTTGCCGTCGGACTGGTCTTTGTCGGCGAGATGATGCGTTACAAGGAGCCGGGAGGCGTGATCGTCAATGTCGCCCTGGGCATGTTCGCGACTCTTTACATCGGTTTGCTGCTCGTCTTCGTTGTCGAGCTGCGATTTTTTGACACCAACGAACGCGGCATGGCAGCATTTGTTTCGTTGCTGTTCGTTGCCAAGCTTTCCGATACGGGAGCTTACTTCTGCGGCAAGAGTTTCGGTCGTCACAAGCTGGCACCACGATTGAGTCCAGGCAAGACCGTCGAAGGTGCGATTGGCGGGATCGCCGTTGCTTGTTTGGCTTCCTGGGTGTTCTTTCAGTTTATCGCTCCGAAGATCCTGGGAGCGAGCGCCACGCCGTCGCCACTGTGGGGCGTTCTGTTCTATGGAGCAATCGTTGCCGTCGCAGGAATACTCGGCGATTTGTCGGAGTCGTTGCTGAAACGCGATCTGGAGCGGAAGGATTCGAGCAGTTGGCTCCCCGGCCTCGGAGGCGTTCTCGACATTCTCGATTCGATTCTTGCGGCGGCTCCACCCGCGTTCGTATGCTGGGCGGCTGGCATCGTGTGAGTGTTACAGCGGCGAGGATTTGATAGACTCGCATCGAAACCATTTCAATCTGCTCTCGCGGGAAGCGGGCTCCACTTTCTCCTCGCCGCAGCGGCTTCACAATTGTGGTCGACGAAATCAAAGGCTCATGGCAAAACGAGAACCATTGCGCTGGCTTGGCGATGGCAAATCGACTAACCTATCTATCGACGTCAATTTGATAGCACTGCGTTCTGACGTCGGTCTTCACGCTTGCTCCCACCTTGTCTCGAACCCACCTTATTTATGCGATTCTCTCTCCAAATCATCGCGACCGTTCTCTGCTGTCTCACTGCGACCGGCACTCTGTCGGTCGAAGCCAGAGGCGAGTTCGTGTTGGCGGAAGCCGAGATCCACGAAGTCGTCGATCACTACATCGATTTGCGATTGAAAGACGCGGGGGTCACCCCCGCCCCGCCAGCCGACGATGCGAATCTGTTGCGGCGGACGATGCTCGATCTGGTCGGGCGGATTCCCACGGCGGGTGAAGCAAACACTTTTGTAGCGTCGAGTGATGCTGGCAAGCGTGCGGCGATGATCGATCGATTCATTGCGTCACCCAGCTTCGCGCGGCATCAGGCCAACGAGGTGAACGCCATGCTCATGCCAGGCAGCAGCGGCGATCTGCTGAAGTACCTTCTTCCCGCGACCGCCGCGAATCGGCCGTGGGATCAAGTCTTTCGCGATCTGCTCGCGGCCGATCCAGAAACCGGCGCCGACCAGTTTCTGAAGTCGCGCGTCGGAGATCTCGATCGCTTGGCGAATGATACGAGCGTCATCTTCTTTGGCGTCAACGTCAGCTGTGCCCAGTGTCACGACCATCCGCTGGTCTCCGAGTGGACGCAGTCGCACTTCTTCGGCATGAAGTCGTTCTTTAGCCGCACGTTCGAGAACGGTGATTTCCTCGGCGAGCGAGAGTATGGCCTCGTCAAGTTCCAGACGGTCAAAGGCGAAGAGAAAGTCGCTCCGCTGATGTTCCTGACTGGAACGGTCCTCGCAGAGCCGGAATCGCCGGAGCCATCCGATGAGCAGAAGAAAGTAGAGAAGGAGCGACTTGAAGAACTCAAGAAGAACAAACAGCCGCCGCCGGTTCCCGCATTCAGCCGTCGCGAGCAACTGGCGCGTGTCGCTCTGGAAAATGACGAGAACATCTACTTCTCACGTTCGATCGTGAACCGCGTTTGGTATCGTCTGTTCGGTCGCGGCTTGGTCGCGCCCGTCGACCAAATGCATCCCGAGAATCCGGCGAGTCATCCCGAGTTGCTCGATTGGCTGGCACGAGACTTGGTTGCACACGGCTACGATCTGCGCCGTCTGATTCGTGGGCTAGTGCTTAGCGACACTTATTCGCGATCGAGCCGGTGGGACGGAGAGCAACACCCGGCACCAGAGCTGTTCGCGGTCGCCTCGATCCGTCCACTTACTCCGGCTCAGTATGCGACGTCGCTGCGTTTGGCGAGCATGAGTCCGAGTTGGTTTCCCGAAGAGAATGCGAGCGAAGAGTTCGAGAAACGAATCGAACAGATCGAGAACAGCGCGCGAGGCTTTGCGGGGTTAATTGAACAACCCAGCGAAGGTTTTCAAGTCAGCGTGACCGAGGCGCTTCTGTTCAACAACAATCAACGTATCACGAGCGAATTCTTGCGCGACGCGGGCGACTCGCTCGTTGGCACGCTAAAGTCAATCGAAGACACAAAGCAACTCGTCGACATCGCAGTTCGGAACGTCTTCGCCCGGCCCGCCACCGACGACGAAGCACAGGTACTCGGCGAGTACCTCTCGCAGTATAAAGAAGATCGCCTAATCGCCGCCCAGCAGTTGGTTTGGGCGTTGCTGACAACGAACGAAGTCCGATTCAATTATTAATGTAGGCGGCACACGCCGTGTGCCGAAACTGAACGGCAGACGGAGTGTGCCTACTACATTGAAGGCCAAGTAAAGGACGAAACCATGACAAAGCACATCAAGTTTTGTGGCTCCTCGGCACAAGCCGTCAGCCGCCGATCGTTCCTCGGCAGTACATTGGCCGGCACGGCGATTTTGACCGCGGCTGATATGACCTTGCTGGACGCGCTGCAAGCGCCCGCTATCGCGGAGGAGCTGAAGCGGCAAGACAAACGTGTCATTCTGTTTTGGCTGGCAGGAGGCGCTAGTCAGCTCGAGACCTGGGACCCGAAACCGGGACGTCCGACCGGTGGACCGTATCGAGCCATCCAGACCAATGTGCCCGGCGTCCACATCTCGGAGTTAATGCCGAAGATGTCGCAGCGGCTGCAACACACCTCGATCATCCGCTCGCTGAACACCAAGATCGGCGACCACGGCGGTGGAGCCACGCTGATGCATCTCGGCCGCCGCGACGAGTCGGCACTCACGCTGCCCGACCTCGGAGCCATGATCGCCCGCGAGATGGGCCACATTGATAGCGCCGTGCCGGACTATGTCGCCTTCTACACGGCAACCGAAGGACGCGGCAGCGGCACCGGGCAATCCGGTTTCCTCGGCGCACGATACGCTCCGATGTTTCTCACCACCGAATCGAAACCGGCCGATCTCTCGCTGCCTCCTGGAATGGAAGAGATCGATCACCAAGCCCGCGCGGACTTGCGCGAACTGCTGAGCAACCGCTTTGCTCAGGGACGAACGTCGAGTTCGCTGGGCAGCCACAACGAAGCGTATGCCCGCGTGCGTGGCCTCATGTCGAGTGAGCAATTGTTCGACATCTCGGGCGAACCACAAGCGATCCGAGATCTGTACGGCCCGACGCTGTTCGGCGAACAGACGCTGGTTGCCAGACGGTTGATCGAAGCGGGAACACCGTTCGTGAAAGTCTCGCGAGCGTGGTGGGACAGCCACGGTCAAAATTTCGAGACGCATTTGGAACTGGTCACGGAATTGGATCACGTCATGTCGGGCCTGATCGACGATCTCCAGCAACGCAGTCTGCTCGACAACACACTCGTGATCACGATGTCCGAGTTTGGCAGAACGCCCAACATCAACGCCAGCCTCGGCCGCGATCACTTCGCGTCGGCATGGAGCGTGTCGTTGACGGGTTGTGGCATTAAAGGCGGTTCCGTGTACGGAAAGTCCGACGAAGATGGGCAAACGGTTGCGGACGGCGAGATCGGAGCGGCGCAGTTGTTCGCGACGATCTTCCAAGCCCTGGGCATCGACCACGAGAAGGAATACTACGTCGGCGTCCGCCCCGTCCCGCTTACCGAACCTGGTACCCAGCCCTTGAGAGAGGTGATCGCGTAGTCATGAGCACACCCGACCCGGACAACCTGAAAGTCGTCAAGGAAGTCAACCGTCCCGGCATCTTGTTCGCAGTCGCCCAACAGCCGGCGTCCAGCCGCTTGTTCGTGGGCGCGTCTGATTTCAAGGTGCATGACTTCGATGTCATGGCCGAGAGTTTGGAGCCGGTCGAATACGTTGGACACGAGAGCTATGTCACCGGGGTGGCGTTAGCCGACAAGTACCTCATCTCCGGCGGATACGACGGCCGCCTGATCTGGTGGGACACCGAGACGAAACAACAAGTCCGTTCGCTCCATGCACACTCGCGCTGGATTCGCGACCTTGCGGCAACGCCGGACGGCAAACACGTCGTTAGCGTCGCCGACGACATGGTCTGTCGGATTTGGGACGTCGCAACAGGGAAACTGGTTCGTGATCTGCTCGGCCACGATTCTCGAACGCCGCACCATTTCCCGTCGATGCTCTACGCTTGCGCGATCTCGCCGGATGGCCGATACGTGGCGACCGGTGATAAGGTCGGCAAGAACATCGTCTGGGATCTGGCGAACGGACGGCAACTTGCCACGCTTGAAACACCGGTTATGTACACCTGGGACCCGAACGCCCGCATTCATTCCATCGGTGGCGTCCGCTCGCTGGCCTTTTCGTGCGACTCGCGGCTGCTGGCCGTCGGTGGCATGGGGCAAGTCGGCAATATCGATCATCTCGGCGGGCTGGCGCGGGTCGAAGTCTTTGACTGGCAGAAGGGCGAACGGACGCACGAGTTTGCCGGCGACGAATACAACGGACTCGTCCAACGGCTGGTCTTTGCTCCCCAAGATCAATGGCTGCTCGCCGCCGGCGGCGACAACGCGGGCTTCATCAAGTTCTTTGATCTTGCCGCCAGCAAGCTCATCCGCCAAGACAAAGCCCCGATGCACGTCCACGATCTCGTGCTGAGTGACGACGCCAGCACGATCTATGCCGCCGGACATGGCAAGGCGGTAGTCTGGAGTCTTGTCGCCGGGTAATGTCGAGTCGTAGGCATCACTGACATCTTGCGCAGCTTCTGGCGCAAGAATAAATTCAGCGGCCACATCGATTTCTGATTCCCGCTTTCACATGCTCCCAGGAAATGCCGGAAGCCGGCTGGCTCATCAGGTTGGCCTTGCGACGGGCAAGTTCCTCTTTTTGCCAGTCGTGGACGGGAACTTCAGATGGCGTGGCCGCCAAGTCGTCCCACAGATCCTCGACCAACTGAAGTTTCTCGGCGGGACTCAAGTCGAATATGGAATTGGTGTTCATTCTCTGGTCTCTTGTCCGAATCTCGTTAATCTGACGACGCATTTATCGTAGCTGACTAGCGGGGCGCTTGACAACTGAGGCCGGTATTGAACTTTCTAAATTACAGCCGTCAACCCCTCGTGAGGAACGCAGTCTCCCCAATTGAGAGCAGAGGCTTGTTGCGAGAATCCCTGTTCATCGCTCGGCGGTCGTCCGACTGGCTTGCTCTACGACCTTCGAACCGCCAGACGCGACCGACGGACACTTACGGTCGTAGGTGTCGCAGATCAATCGTTCGTAACCTTGAACCATGCGGTCGAGCGACCAGTTGGCTTCGACAGCGGCGCGTCCGGCCGCGCCGAGCGAACGGGCCAGCGTGCGATCGGAGAACAGCTTCAACCAATGATTGGACAGGGCGTCGGCGTCGCCTGGTTCGGCTAGGTAGCCCGTTTGGCCTTCGTTCACCGATTCGGCGACCGAGCCCACTCGAGTCGACACGACCGGGATCTCGCAAGCCATCGCTTCCAGAATCGAAACCGGATTCGCTTCGTTATGAGAGGTCAGCGAGAACACGTCGAACGCCGAGAGAACTTGCGGGATATCCGAGCGCGATCCGACGAAGTGCGTGCTGCTCGCGACACCGGTTTCAATCGCGACTCGTTCCAGCTTCGCTCGCTCGGGGCCGTCTCCGACGATGACGAAATGAGCGTCAGGCCTTTGCTTCGCGGCGAGCGCCGCGGCACGAAGGAACAGTGTGTGGTTCTTCTCGGGGCGCAATGCGGCGACGATGCCGCAAACGGGTGCCAATGCCGGGATGCCTAGTTTGGCTCGCACGGCGAGTCCGCTGTCGGGAAGTGAACGAAAGCGGTAGGTGTCAACACCATTCGGAATGACATTCACTTTCTCTTCGGGAAATCGTTCCTGTTCGATCAAATGACGCCCATGCTCGGCGGCGACGGCGATGAATCCATCAGTCATCGGCGTCAACAGGCGATTCAATCGGCCAATATTATCGGGCCAACCGGTTGAATGCAGCGCGGACAGGATTACCGGCACGCCTTCCAACCAGGCGGCAAGCCTGCCCCAAAACATCTTGTCGCCCGCTCCCACGGTCACGACGGCGTCGATGCGTTGTTCGTCGATGAGTTTCCTCATGCGAGCCAGAATTCGACGGTCGCACTTCGTTCGAATCAAGCCGCTGTGAACGGTTACATCATTGGCCGCAACTTCGCCGAGCGGTCCCATCTCCTTTAAGCAGCACAGTTCGGGAAGAACGTGTTCGCGGTCCAGTCGTCTCATGAGGTTGACGAGCAATGTTTCGGCACCGCCGACTGGCATGCTCGTGATGACGAACATGGTCCGCAACGGGCCGCGATCGAGTCGTGGTGTGAGCGTTCGTCGTTTATTGAACATGGTCGGAGTTCCTTACGTCGAGGCCGCTGCGCTCATGCCGAGCGCCGTGCGGCCGCGTTGAATTAGGGCGGCAAGACTGTCTGTTAACTGCGTTTGTTCCGATTCGTCGAGGAGCCAGCCTTCGCGATACGCGATAAAACATGCCAGGCTGGTGACGGCAACCGATTGCCAACCGCCAAGACATAAGGCCAGCGGCAACAGGCTGGTGAAGATCACGCCGCGATCCCACCGCATCCCGTTGAGCCAGCCCAGGTAATAGAGCAACACCAACGTGATCGCATTGGCGACAGCCGTCGCCACAACCACGCCGATCAATCCGTAGATGGGGGCCAGGCAAAAGTTGAGGACCACGTTGGAAACGAGCCCGGCGCCAAACGCCACGCACCCGATGCGAGTGTTCTCCGCACACAGCAGGTATTTGTTGGCAATGGCACCGATGCCGTACCACAGACAGTAAATGAGCGTGCCCGGCAACACCGCCAGTCCAGCGTCGTACTTGCCTCGCAAAGCCCATGTGAACACCAGCGGCGCCGCGAGCAACACCAGGGCCGATCCGAAGGTAAACGCCACCGACAGAAACTTGACGGCTTGATTCAGTCGTTGGCAAACCAGTTCGCGGCGTCCGGCCTCCCAATCCTTGATGAGATGCGGCAGCAGGCTGCCGCCGAGCATGAACGCGAGCGACACCAACAGAAGTGGCACGACGCGGCTCGCGTAATACTGGCCCACCATCGCGTCGGCCGTGATCGCGTCGACATTGGAGAAGTGCTTTAGCATGAATTGATCGGCCGCTTCGAACAGGTTTCCGATCAGGTTTGCGATCCACATCCAGGTGGCAAACGGCATCAAATGAGCCCACAGGTCGTACTGACCGAGTTGCGGCTCGTGTTTTGGCACGCCGCGCCAGAAGCGAGTCAATACGAACACGCCTCCAATCGCCGCGGCCAGCGATCCGACGCCATACGACACGATGACTGCTTGCTCTCGCATGGCCGTGAAGTACAGCAAACTGACACCAACCAACGCGAAACCAAAGCTGTTAACGATGTGAAGCAGCGACACGATACGAACCAGCCGCATTGCCGTCAGCAATTCCGTGATGAGGTTAAAGGCGAGGACGGCCGAGAGAGTTCCAGCCAACCACCAAATCAGACGCCACTGCTGGGGATCACCGAACAGCAACCAGGCCAGCGGTTGTGGGAACGCGATCATTCCGCATGTCGCGATGACGGTCAGCAATCCGGAAACGCCAAGTGTCCGCCGGAGAAACGCTCGGAGCTGTCCTCGCTGCCGGTACGTTTCAACGTAACGGCCAAAAGAGCCAGGAATTCCGAGTACGACCAACGGCGCAGCGAGCAGGAGAAAGTTAAACGACAGCGACCAGCGACCCAATTGTTCCGCTTCCAGCATGTCGCAGAACAGGACATTCCTCAGCAGACCAACCAGACGTTGCGCGCCCGCCAACACGATCAAGACGATCATGCTCGACCGCAACGAATCACCTCGATGCAGCGGAGAGATCGCATTCTGATTGTGTGCTGGCTGGTTGGTAGTTGCCATTGATCCGCTTACGAGTCCGAAAACACTGATCTTCTGATTTGCTTTGATAAGTAGGTCACTTCCGCCGGAAGTGACCTCGGAGCGGCCAGGTCACGCTCGGCGAGCGAGACCTACTATTGCTGCCCCTTCACGACTTGTGTTCTCGTCACCGCTGTCGTACAAAAATCGCTCGGTGTGACGGACTTTGCGGGGATCGACGGTCAGCCAATTCTTCAGCCGCACGATCTCGGGGTCGGCGTGAATGCGTTGCAGATGAAACCCATCGTCGCCGGGAAAGTTATAGCCGCCATAAGCCGAACAGACGCCGGCAAAGCCCGCGTTCGCCGCGATCCGAAACGCGGCGGCGTTGAGATTGTTGTGCAAGCCGTAAGGGAACGCGAAGTGGCGGATCTCGATGCCGAGCGCTTGCTCCAGGTCATCGCGGCCGCCGGCGATTTCGTCATACAGTCGCGTTTCGTCGGTAATCTTCCCGAGGTCGGGGTGGGTGCGAGTGTGGGCACCGATGTCGATGCCAGACGCGGCGAGTGAACTGAGTTGCCTGATCGTGTTGGGGCGAAGCGGCGCGCCATGGGCAACGTCGTGCGGAAACGACTGGCCCGTCAGCACGTGATGGCTCGTCACAAAATACGTACACGGAATCCTGCGGCTGACCAGCAGCGGCAGTGCCTGGTCACAGTTCTCAGCATAGCCGTCGTCGAACGTGATGCTGACGGTTGCTCGTGTATTTCCCTCGCGAACGCGGCGCTGTGCCTCGTCGAGCGACACCAAGTCGAAGTTCGCGTCGAGCCAATCGATCTCGCGTCGGAACTGCGTATTGGAAATCGTCCAACAGTTCGGCGTGTGGTCGGCCACTCGGTGATAGTAAATCACCATCACGGGAGCGTTGCCGGCACGCGCCGCTTGTTCGTTCGACCACCAACGTCCCGGCAGCGTCGCGTAGTAGTACGCGCCAAGCAGGCCGCTCTTCCAAGGCGATAGAATGGTTGCCATCGTGGTGCCTCGCCGCTTACGGCATCCCGGTCAGGGAAAGACCGCCTTTGACCCACTTCTTCATCGTCGCCCCCGCGAGCCAGACTCCTTGCCGAAGATGCGCGGCGGTTCGATTCGCCGAGATGCGAAGCTTGACGGTCTCTTGGGGCTGGGCGTTCCAGTCGGTTTTGTAGGGCTCGTCTCCGCGGAGGAAGTCGTAGGTCGTCCGCGAAGAGGCGATCGAATGTCGAATTAGAGCCATCGTCATAAGATGCCCTGGCGAAGCTTGTTGAGCTTCTGGATCGATCCCGCCTTGATAGACGTACGTCGTGTTGGTGTCGAGCAAACAGTATTCGATTCCGACGGGTCGTCCATCCAGTTCGATCCAGCACAGCTCCAACGTCCCTGCGGCCCACAGCTGTTTCGACACGGCGTCGATGAATGCCGCGAACCGCGGCGAGGTGAAACATCCCGGCTCGCCGAGACTGATCCGTCGCTTTTGGTGAAGGTCGGCGAATAGCTTCATCGCTGCGTGGAACTCGTCGTCGGTGGTCGCGGTCTGAAATACGAGCTTGCCGCTATCGATGGCATCACGTTGCAGTCGCCGGAATGCTTTGCGGCGGTTCTTCGAGAGGCCCTCGTATAATTCGTCCCAAGCTGCCGGCAAAGACATCTTCCAACAGTTGAGTCCCGGTTTGCGGTGAACACCGCAGCCAGCTTCGCAAAGCGTGCCCACCAGTTTCCCCATCGCCGCGTCACTTGTTAACACGCCGTCCAACTCCAGTAGATCCCACAAATCGGCATGATTCGCCGTGCTGCCACAGGCATCGATGAGCCATTTGGCGAGCGCTTCGATGACGAGATCTTCGTGTTCGTTCGTCGAGAGCACGGTTAGGTAATCGGTGCAAACTTCACCCGAGCCGAGCAACTGCAAGACGCGTCCTCGCGCGGCGTTTCGCTCTCGAAAGAGCGGCAACACGCCGACCAGCGTACCGAAGTCGTCCCGGACGGCGAGGACGTACAGCTCGCGTCCAGACCCATAATGCTCCCACCACGTCGACAGCCACTCCCAACTGCGAAATGGAACGCCGCGAGTCAGGCAATTCCACGCCGCGGAACATGGTTGAAGCTCGTCGGTTGTAGAGATTCTGGTGACCTGCATCGGAAGAGACTCGCGGGATGCACGATGTGAGCACGGATTGACGTTCAACTCTCGGTCACAAACCAAGAGAAGCAAACGGACCGTGCCGAACTGGCAGAGAATCGCTGGATGTTGTTGCGAAACGGCAACGAAGGTTGCGTCGAGGCATCCGCGTACGTGGCCTTTCGCTCCGCGAAAGAATGAAATGTAGGCCGGAACAAGCTTGCGCAGTTCCGGCGTCAGCTCGAAAGCTGCCGGAACTGCGCTAGCTTGTTCCGCCTACTAAATCGTTCCGGCCTACTCACGACTCGCTCCGCGAACAAACGTCATTTTCGCGGAGCGAAATCAGCCGGTACGCGCTAGCGTCCGGTTCCTGCGGGGAAACCGCGGGCTAGCGCCCAGCGGCTGATTTTGTCACAACCTCGGAGCGAAAAGCGACGCTGCTATCCGTGACCTATCTTTTTCATAGACATGACAGCGCAGATCCACAGCTGCCTTCTCAACGCGGGCAAGTGTCATCACGTGTTCGTTCGGAACAGAGAAGGCGTACCGGCGGGGGCAACCCCGCCGGTTCATTTTGCTACCTCACGACCGCCATGCGAACACTTCCATGACGCCGACCATCGCTATTGCCGGTATCGCAGGGTTGGTGTGGGCGATCGTGCTGTTTCGATACGGTGACTTGATCGCGGGCTGTTTGGCCGTCCTCCTGGTCGGCAGCGTCTTTGGCCATGCGTTCTTTCATCTCTCGGTGATCACGGCCGATCGGCTGCTGATCGTTGGTCTGATCGGAGCTTACATCGTCTACCGCCGACTGGGGTTGGCCGACCCCAAGCCAATTGCCAAGGGAGACGTGGCGGTCTTTCTGTTCATCGCTGTACTCGCGGGCAGCACCATCACGAGCAACTGGCAGCTGGACGATGCACAGCCGCTCGCCACGCTCCTCTTCTTTTTCTGCTTGCCAGTCGCCATGTACTGGATCGGGCGTCAAGCAAAACTCACCGAACAATCTTTGTTGACGATCTTCGGCTTCCTTGCTGTCTTGGCCGTTTATCTGGGGCTGACCGCGTTTGCCGAAACCCGACAGATGTGGTCCGTCGTTCTGCCGAAGTACATCGCCTCGACGGCCTATGCTGAGTTCCTTGGACGCGGCCGCGGACCGTTTCTGAATCCCATCGGTTGTGGTCTGTATATGAGTGCTGGGCTGTTCGGTGCCGTGCAATGGTGGCCGCGAGTTCGGCTGGCCGGTCGCGGCGTGGTCATGCTGACCGCCTGCGTGATCTTACTGGGCATCCATTGCACACTGACGCGAAGTGTTTGGATTGGAGCGGGGATCGGACTGCTGATGATTGCGGGGCTTTCGATCCAGAAATCGTGGCGAGTACCAATGCTTGTCGCAGTCATCATCGCGGGAACGGCCGTCGCTGTGACGAAGCGGGATAAGCTGAACAAATTCAAACGCGACAAAAACGTCAGTGTCAAAGACATGTCCGAGTCGGCGTCGCTGCGACCGATCCTAGCGACGGTAGCCTGGAAAATGTTCCTCGACCATCCGCTGTTTGGCTGCGGATTCGGTCAGTACAAGGAACACGACATTGAATACTTGCAGCAGGTCGTCGGCGACCTCGACCTCGAAAAGGCGCGTCCTTACGTGCAACACAACGTCTTCCTCGCCGTGCTTTCGCAGACCGGGTTGCTCGGGTTCGGTGCCTGGATGATCATGCTCGGGCTGTGGACGCGAAACGCTTGGCTGCTTTGGAACAGCCGCCAAGCGCCGCTGTGGGCGCGGCAACATGCCCTGTTGCTACTCGCGCTGCTGGCGGCTTATTCGTTCAACGGAATGTTTCACGATGTGGGCATCATCTCCATGGTGAACATGCTGTTGTTCTTTGTTGCCGGCGTTTGCCAAGGGCTGGCACCGCACATCCACGAGGCACGCGAAGCTCGCCGTGCGACGAACGGTCCCGATCGTCACCTGAGCCACGCAGTTGGAGCTTCCATTTAGCGACTTGTCACAAGAAGGCGAACCATGGCCACGATACTTGAACCGGAAGTCCGAACCGTGTGCAACGATTGGCTGCGAGTCGATCTGTTCGGCGCAACCATTGACGTGCTTCGCATGAGCGAGACGCTGGAGATCGTTCTCGCGTGGGCAGCGGCACCTTTTGACCGCTGTCGCTATGTCGTCACGCCCAATGTCGACCACACGGTGCTCTTGCAGCACCGCCAAGATCTGCGTGCCGCCTACCACGACGCGTCGTTGGTACTAGCTGACGGTTGGCCAGTCGTGGCCGCGTCTCGTCTCGTCGGCAAACCGCTTCCCGAACGCGTGCCGGGATCGGATCTTGTCCCGCTGCTCATGAACGCCGCGTCGCCGGAGAGACCGCTGCGAGTGTTCCTGCTCGGTGCCGCACCGGGGGTCGGCGAGCGAGCTGCCCGGAACATCCGCCGCCAGTGGACCGGTGTCGATATCGTGGGCGTCTACAGTCCGCCACTTGGATTCGAGAAAGACGAAGGCGAGAACAACAAGATCATTTACCTCGTCGAACAGACCGAGCCAGATGTTCTCGTCGTCGGGCTTGGTGCCCCGAAACAAGAGCTGTGGGTTCATGCGAATCGGGATCGGCTGAAAGCCAAAGTCGCTCTGTGTGTTGGAGCGACCATCGATTTCCTGGCCGGTGAAAAGACACGCGCCCCGCGCTGGCTCCAGAGCATGGGCCTTGAATGGCTGCACCGCATGCTCAGCGATCCGCGACGGCTCGTCAAACGGTACGCGCGCGATGCATGGACGTTTCCCGGCATCGTCTGGCGCGAGAAATTTGGAGTGCGGTGACTTGTCACCGCTTTCGTTTGCGGCGGAGCCGCTTTTGACCTCGGCGGGGCGGTCGGACTTGGAAAGCGGCTGCGCCACAGAATGGAAAGCGGCGACAAGTCGCCGCAGTCCAAATCGCTGCTACCTGCCCGCGCGACGTACTCGCTTGAATGTGATCGTGGACCAGCTAAGATAGCGGACTGTTTCCTTCCGCTTGGATCTCCTCTGGACCACGAGGCACATTATGAACTCTGTCCTTTGCCGCACGGTGGCTGTGTTTCTGCTCGTCGCGTTGCTCTTCACTCAGACATCGGTGGCCGAAGACGCTAAGCCCAAGCTCCAGGGGTTGATCGTCGCGGGAGGCTGTTGCCACGACTACCCGCGACAGAAGCTGATCATCAGCGAGGGACTTAGCCAGCGGATCAGCATCGCCTGGGACATCGTGCATGAAGGCGATGAGAACGGCAAGACGCACAAAGTCTCGGTCTACGCCAAGCCGAACTGGAGTGACGGCTACGACGTCGTCATCCATAACGAGTGCTTCGGGGCCATCGAAGACGTTGAATTCGTCGAAGGAATCGTCAACGAGCACAAACGGAGCGGCGTGCCCGCGGTGTTCGTGCATTGTGCCATGCACTCCTATCGCGCCGCACAGACGGACGAGTGGCGAAAGCTGATCGGTGTCACTTCCCGACGGCACGAAAAAGTCAAACGATCACTCGACGTCCGGAACTTGGCCGCCGACAACCCCATCATGGCCGGCTTCCCCGAGGTCTGGAAGACACCCAACGGCGAACTCTATGTGATCGAAAACATCTGGCCAAATTGCACACCGTTGGCCGCGGCTTACAGTCCCGAAACCGAATCCGATCAACCCTGCATCTGGATCAACAACTACGACAACGTCCGCGTCTTCGGCACCACGCTCGGTCATCACAACGAAACGATGATCGCCGGCGAGTGGCTCGATACCGTGTCGCGCGGCGTGTTGTGGACGGTGCAGAAGCTAGAGTCAGACGGCACCCCAGCGGAAGGCTACGTCGGTACGGGCAAGGCTCCCTTCAGCTTCGAGAACGCCGGTGGTCCTTCGCCCAAACTTGCCGATTGGTCGAAGAGCATCAAGTTCCCGGCCGGCGAGAAGCCCGTCGCGTTATTCAACGGCAAAGATTTTACTGGCTGGGCGAGCCACACGGAAAAACACTTCTCGATCAAGGACGGTGTGATCATCGCGAAGAACAGTGCCGAGAACGCGCCGCAGGTCAGCACGTACTTGCTGACCGAGAAGAAGTATCGCAACTTCCGTTTGGTCTACGAAGGCCAGCTGGTCGAGTCGAAGATGCACTCGGGGATCGCGATGTGGGGAAAGAAGTTCGAGAAGGACGGCGAGTCGCATTCGTATCAAGGGCATCTCGTGATGTTCCCGAGTGGCTGGGGCTTCTATGACTTGTTCCGCCGCAATTCGATCTACAAGGACGACGGTCGCGCGAAGAAGGCCGATCAAGTTGGCGATTGGAACCGCATGGAAATCCTCGCGATCGGAAATCGCATTCGCCTAGCCGTGAATGGCCAAGAGGTTGCCGATTGGACGGACCCGATGCCAGAGTACTGCGAAGCAGGTCCGATCGGCTTGCAGCTCCATGCCAACAAGGTCCCGCAGGAAGTCCAGTTCCGCGGACTCATACTGTCGGAAGATCCCGAGGATCGGCTGATCACGGTCAGTAAGTAGCGTGCTTGACTTCTTGCGGATCGTCACAGAACTCCGGACAGCCGGAGGAACTCCGCACGATCGGCGTGCCGTATCACGCGAGGTATTCAGCAGTTCCAGGAGGCCCCATCCAGCTTGTCTCAATGGCACTAAGCTTTGGGGGTCGTTTTTTTCGCATTTCGTTTTGCCGTTTGACGTTTT
>JAQBZB010000515.1 GCA_027622275.1 Planctomycetota bacterium
GCAAGACGCCGATCTGTTCGGATTTCAATTCCAAAAGAAGTCTTGAAGTGATGGGAGGCTCGGTATTTGGTTCGAGTGCTGTATTACCTGTAGGCCGATCAAAGGTCGCGTCGGAAACGCCTGCCAGCCGCGCAACGGACGAATACGACGCTTTCTCGTCGCGCGGATTGGGCCGAGCCGGGATGGGAGGCTGGAAAAATGACAAACGGTCCGCACACGTTGGGCGTGGGGTATGGGTCGTTGTTAGAATGGAGAGCGTTGCGAGTCGGGATCGGATCCAGGATCAACCCATCTGGGAAATGTCGGCTTAATACCCATAGCGAGTGCCCAATGACCGACAATGATCGTAAAAATCCGACAATAACTTCCAGGCGAGGCGTGATGGCAGCAGGGCTTGGGCTCTCGGCGGCGCTGGTGTCTGCAACTGGCCCTGCCCGCGATTGCCAGGCACGCGATTCTGATCCGGCGGTGTTGAAAGACGGGGCTGCTGCTCGAAGCGTCGGCGTAAGTGTCCGCGACTTTGGGGCGAAAGGTGACGGAGCAACTGATGATACGGCGGCTATCCAGGCGGCATTTGATTCACCTCACCCCAGGATCTATTTTCCGCCCGGTACCTACCTCGCCACTCGGACGATCCTGATCCGGCGAGAGAGCACGTTCGCATTCGGAGAACGATGGGCATCGATTATTCGGTCCAGTGTCCAGGCCGGTCCGCTATTTGACGTGCACTACGCCTACGACAATCTTCAACATGGAAAGCTGAATCTCGAACGACTCTGTTTTCAATGCGCCGGCACGCCTCCCGCTGGACACGCAGCCGTGAGACTGCGAAACGTCCGTCAACCCATCATTCGAGAATGCCAGTTCAGCGGTTTCGGGATTCACCTGAATCCGTTACCGGAGCAGGGAGATGGCTGCTACTACGGCCGCGTCGTCGATAACGTCTTTGACGGCGGAGCAGACACCTGGGCGCTCCACGGCGAGGACGCCAAGCATTGGATCATCGAAAACAACATTTTTCAGGTTTCGGCAGATCTGCGCGGGTTCCCCTACGCACGCGTCCTCAACAACGACTGGACGGCGATCAAACGAGGCATTGCCTGCGGCAGCGGACAGACGTGGGAGCACAATCGATTCGAAGGTTTCAATCAGCCACATCGAGAAGCGACGTTCGATTGGCTGACGATCCCGGATGAAACCGTCTTTCGCCGGAATTCCTATTTCCTGGACGGACCTTCGTTTTCAGATTTCTGGAACGATCGTCGTGTCGTCTGGAAGTTCCTCGGCAAGGGAAGCCGCGTAGAAAACGAGCTCTTTGGAAGCTTTACTTATGCGTCGCTGTTTGACACGGCTTCGGCAACGGGGATCAACGAGGTTTCCTTCTCGCCGAAACCTGCTTTCTTCGGCAATCCGAATTCCATTCCGTTGGGATACCGGATCAGCGGTCGGGAGACTCGAATTCTGATCGACGGGGAATCCGGACGGACGGTAGCCCTCACGGTTGGCGGCGGATGGCATGTCGTCTCAGGGACGGTTTCGCCCAACGAGAATCTGCTGCAAGCGCGATTCGACCAGGACATTTCTGATCTCGCGGCTTCGAGACGCCTGACAACGTCGAAAAGCAGGCTGACGACCGTTCCTCCTGCGGGCCGCCCATCGAGGGCGTTCGCGACGTGGCACAACTCCAATGCGGACGATGCGCTGACGCTGACGATTTCTGGCGATGATGCGCGGTTCGAACTGACACCGAACCGGGCCTACTCGGTTGCTTACGCGATTCAGATTCCGGCAGGAAGTGCTTCACGTCAGATGGCGTCGCTGACGATTCCATATCGCCATCAAGGTGCGTCTTACGAGTCACGCGTGGACCTAACCGGGCGCGACGAATGGGTCGTGGTCACTCATGCCATCCTGGGCGACCCGCACCACGCGCCCTTTGAGTTTGTGCTGAAGATATCCGGTATTCGTCCTGGTGCGGCAGTCCATGTTGGCGAATTGACGCTTTGCGAAGGAACCGCTCCCCCACCCTTTTCTTCCCGTCGCCTGGTCTTCCCCGACAGAAAGCCACCTGAAATGTGATCAGGGGACATTCTACTTAAGCCTTAAAGACGCACGACTCGTTCCGGCAGGAAGAATGACGACTCGCGGGAACTCACATCTAGTATGACTGCTCATTGCCCGACGGCCGAAGGAGGATTTCATGACGCGCTCTCTGATTCTGATCACCTTGCTGAGTGTCAACGCAATGTCTCTGGCCGCGGAGCCGGTGAGTATCGGCTCGCGGCGCGAGTTGTTCGTGGACGACGCGCTCGTCGAACGACTCACGGGCCGCGCCGATTTGCGGCTGCATCCGCCGACGCCGCGCGAGGTCGCGCTGGAGACCAACGAGGCGTGGGAAGGGAACGCGACCAACTACGTCACGGTGTTCCAGGACGGCGACAAATACCGCATGTACTACCGCGGCAGCCACTATTCCTATCTTGGCGGCAAGGACCGGCCGAACACTCGCGACGTCTATTGTTATGCCGAAAGCTCGGACGGCCTGCGTTGGACGAAGCCGGAGCTGGAGCTGTTTGACTGGAACGGCTCGAAGAAGAACAACATCGTCTGGGACGGCGTCGGGGCACATGCCTTCGTGCCCTTCCGCGACACGAACCCCAAGTGCGCGGCCGACGCGAAGTACAAGGCGCTCGGAGTTGGCGGCAAGAAGCATGGGCTGTACGCTTTCCAGTCGGCGGACGCGATTCATTGGACGCTGATGCACGCCGAGCCGGTGATCACGAAAGGCGCGTTCGACTCGCAGAATGTCGCGTTCTGGGATGCCGAGCGAAACGAGTATCGCGAATACCACCGCGACTTTCGCGAAGGTCGCGACATCCGCACAGGCACTTCGCAGGATTTTCTTAAATGGACCGAGCCGGAGTATCTCAGCTATTCGGCCAACGTCGATGCGGGTCGGCGCGAGGGCAAACCGGGAGACGTGAAGGATCCGGTCGGCGAGAAATATCCGGTCGGCCGCGTCAGCGAGCTGTACACGAATCAAATTGCGCCGTATTACCGCGCGCCGCACTTGCTGCTGGGCTTCCCGACACGTTACATCGACCGCGGCTGGACGGAGTCGGTCAAGTCGCTGCCGCGCTACGCTTACCGCCAAATTCGAGCGAAGGATTCGCGCCGCGAGGGCACCGCCGTGACTGACGGCATGTTCATGACCAGCCGCGACCGCCAACAATTCTCGGTCTGGCCGGAATCATTCTTGCGACCGGGACTGCGCACTCGCGATAGTTGGTTCTATGGGGACGCCTACCAAAACTGGGGATTGGTCGAAACGAAATCCGCTATCGGCGATGCGCCGCCGGAGCTGTCGCTCTACGCCACCGAACGCACGCTGCAAGAGACCGGCGGCGTGCTGCGTCGCTAC
>JAQBZB010000516.1 GCA_027622275.1 Planctomycetota bacterium
TTACACGTTTTCCATCATGCTCCTATCGCGATTCCAGGGAATCAAGCTGACCACGCTCCCCGCCATGATACCCGCGACCAGCGCCGCCGGCGCGGTCCACAGGAACTCCAGTCCGCCCAGCTTGAAGAAGGCGATCCCCACGGCGACGCCCACGCTCGCGACGGTCGCGGCGATGCCTCCTCGCGGTTTGGCCCACGGAACAAAGAGCGCCAGAAAGAACAAGACGAACAGCGGCGCGGTCAGCAGGTTCACGACCTTGATGCACAGCTCCAGCAGGTTCGTCGCCAATTGCCCCACGAACATGCTCAAGAGAACCGCGACCACGCCAATGATCACAGACGCGACGCGGGCCACGCGGACGCTTTCAGATTGCGACGATTTTTTCCGTTGAAGACGACCCATGAAGTCGGTTGTGATGACCGCGCTGGCCGAGTTCATTCCGGACGACAGGCTTGACATGGCGGCGGAGAGCATCGCCGCGATGACCAATCCCGCCAGCCCCACGGGCAGGACCGTCACGACAAACCGCGGCAACAGCTCGTCGGCTTGATCGATCAAGGCCGTCCCCGAGGCCAGCCCTTGGGGATTAGCCGTGAAGAAACCGAGTACCGCCAGTCCAACCAAGGCGAGCAGCAACGCCATCAGGACTTCTGTCAGCAAGTGTATGCCAAGCGAGCGGCGAGCGGACTTGGCGTCGCGAGTCGAGAGGTAACGCTGGATCGCCATCTGATCAGCGCCGCAAGTGCAGGTCATCCAGACCAACATGTTCAAGAACGCGCCCATGAAGGTCACGCGGACGTCCGCTCGAAACCAGAAGACGGGCCGTTGCCAATGCTCGGTCCAGACCTTCGGCCACCAGGCTCCGACGCCTCCCAGATCGACCGTGACCATCGCGACAACCACGACGGCACCGGCGCACATGATGAGCGACTGCATGGCATCGGTCACGACGACCGCTCGCATCCCACCCTCCGCCGAATAGATCAGCGTGATGACGCCCATCGCCGCCGAGAGAAATGGCGCCCAGAACGGATCAAGACCCAGCAGCGGGACAAGCACCTTGTTCGTCGTCGCGTAGAGAATCGCCGACATCCAGACGATGCGCAGCGTCATGAACATCGTCGCTCCGAGCAACCGTCCCGAAAGTCCCAACCGCTTCTCGAGCAGTTCATAGCCGCTGGTGACCTCTTCTTTCATGATCCGCGGAATGAGCACCCAACCGACGATCAGCATCACGACGGGAAACGCCGTGAGCTGCGCGAACATCATCGGCCCGTTCTTGATCATCTCGCCGGGGTACGCCAGGTACGACAGCGTGCTGGTCAACGTGGCGAACAGCGACAGCCCGATCATCATGGGGCTCATGGTACGCCCGCCGAGCAAATAGTCGTCCGCGGTCTGCACGCGCGACTTGTAGTACCGCCCGATCGCGAGCATGGCGACGGCATAGAGGGCGATCACGGCCAGGTCGAGACTTCGCATGTGGGAAACTCACTCCTGCTGAAACGGATACAACCGGCGGTTCAATCGTTTGAACGGAAGGTGTCCCAGGTTGTGAACGCTCGGTTCCGACACAACATGAATGGCACCCGCCCACGATTCGAAGCCAGCTCGAAAATGCGCGGCCGACTTGACGCCGATGTAGCGCATGTGACGCGGATCGAGTTGCAGTGTGTGAGCGAAGGCCGTGTCGAACGGTTGCTCGCGGAGCGTCGTCAACAGCACATGGATGCCGTCCTGCTCGATGTGAGCAGACGGACCAAGGTTATTTTCCAGTCCCGCGAACATCGGTCCAGCGTAGCGGAACTTTCCGTCCGAGAGGGCGACGACCCGCGCGGTCATCCGCACCGGCTCGCCTTGCAAAGGTGACGACTTTCCGCCGACGTCGAGCGTCAGCGTCGCTCCGACACCGGCGACCTGACATTGCCGCACGGCGTCCGGATCGGTGATGTTGAGGACGCAGGCGTCTCGCAGGCCGGCTTCGACGAACGCTCGCAACATGCCGGTACTGTCTCCCGGCGAGCCGCCTCCGGTATTGTCTCGCATGTCGGCAAAGATCACGGGATAGCGCCCGGCGGCTTGGGCCTGAGCCAGTGCGTCGTGAGTTGGCGGCATGTGGAAATGCCAGTCGGCGCGGCGCTCGTAGCACCAGCGGCCCAACTCGTCCGCGTAGCGCTGGGCCGCCGCTCGATCGTTGTCGGTGACCACATACACGGACGATCCCATGTCGGGCACGTCGGCCAGGAAATAACAAGTGGCGATCGAGCCGCAGACAACGCCCGGCTGGGCTTCGATCCGATGCAGTTCGGCGATCGCCTCTCGCATCGGCGAGTGGGCCGTCACTTGGTTCATGCCCCAAACCATCGGGATCTGATGCAGCGCCATCGTCGGCCGCAGCCCTTCATGCCAGATGCGAGCTAGTACGTCGGCGCACTCGCGAGCCCGCTCGGCCATGTCGATCTCGGGATAGGACTCGCGGCCGATCAGCACGTCGGCCGATTCCACCATCAACGGTGTGACGTTCGAGTGAATATCCAGCTCGGCGAGAATCGGCACATCCGGCCCGACGATGCGGCGAATCTCGGTGAGGATGAATCCCTCGGCGTCGGGCACGGCATCCGGCCCATCCAGATCGCCGGCGCACATGGAACCATGCAGTTCGAGCAACACGCCATCCACCGGACCGGCCGCCTCGATGCGCTCGAGCAACTCGTCGACGAGGCTGTCGAACAACGGCCGAGGCGTCGGTGCGCTGGTGTGTGCTTCGGCGAAGAGTGTCGGAATCAGCTCGAAGCCATGCTTCGCCGCCCCGTCGATGAAGCCGCCGATGGGCGTGTTCGTTCCCCGCAGGACTTCCAGAATCTCGCCGCCGCGCAGCAGAAACCGCTCGTGGTAACTCTGCCTCGTCGTAACCACCGGCGTGAACGTGCTGGTCTCGTGGCTGATACCTCCGACAATCACTCGCTTCATGCTGGCCTCACTACTTGACCCATCGCAATCCGGAACCGATTTCTGAAACTCTCGCAGCCCGTCTTTACTGACATGGGTTCGCACGAGCTGTAAGTTCTTCAGGTTTGTGAGTACCCGCAGACGTTCGAGCCCTTTATCGGTCACCGTCGCGCCAGCCTAACCGTCGTCAAAATCGATCGCGGACCCGAAACTACCGCATTGCAGCCCTGAAGTCCAGAAACGGTTCCTGACACGAATGGCACTTAATCGGCGTAACGCCAATTCAATTCAATTCAATTCAATTCATAGGTTAACCTTGCTGTGATAGCATAGCGTGGCTTAATCGTTGCAGCTCAATGACTTCGGTGGATTAAGTGCCATTCGTTCCTAGTATCTAGTGACGAACGTGGATTCTAGTCGTTTCAAGTAGAATCTAAAACGGACACCGATGTTTCCA
>JAQBZB010000517.1 GCA_027622275.1 Planctomycetota bacterium
GCGGCTAGCGCCGTGCCGCTGAATTCTGCGTCCCGGCAGGCATGGGCCGACCTGGCCGCGATCGCCGGCAACTGGGCGAACGCACTTCGCGATGTAGGCAACCTGGACGCCGCGCGCCAGCGGCAGCTCGAAGCCGCCGAGGCGGACAAGAGCGCGGGCAACCCGGCGATCAACGTCATCGGCAGCGAGTTGGAGGCCCTGCGGATCGATATCATGCAGGGCGAGGTGGCTGCCGCGTTGCCGCAGGTCGAGACGCGGCTGGCGCAGGTGGCCGAGTGGTGGCAACGGCACCGCTCTGGCCAGAGTGTCCCCGAGGCCCCGGACACCGAGTTCCTCGCCCGCGCGTTCATCAGCGCGCTCGAAATCTCCGCGAAGGCCGCCTTTGACCGAAACGATCTGGAATCCGCCCTGCGCCGACTCGATACCACGCTGGAGGTCAAGCGTGCGTTGGAGCGTCCGGCGGAGGACATCGGGCTCACGCGGTTCAACCGGGCCAACGTGCTGGTGGAACTGCCGGGCCGCTTCGGCGAGGCCCGGGCGGAGTTGGAGGCTTGCCTCCAGCTTTTCCAGAACAAACCCGACTGGAGCGCCAAGGTGCTCGGCTCCCTCGCCGACCTGTTCGACAAACAAGGGGACGTGGCCCAAGCCATCATCCAGCAGCGTCGCGCCCTCGCCCTTCGCGAGCAGTTGCCCGATCCCGCCGACCGCGCCATCTCGCACCACAACCTGGCCAACTATCTCGAACGCCACGGCACCCCGTCCGCCCTCGCCGAATCGCCCCGCCACCAACTCGCCGCACTGCTCTACCGCCTCGTCGCCGGGCTGGGCCAGTCCCTCCAGACATCGCTGGGTAACTACGCCATCCGTTTCCGTCGTGCCCGCGCCGCCGGGACCGAGTTGTCCGTGCCGCGCGTGGCCGAACTCCTCGCCGACTCCGCCTTTCACCCGCTCGACCAATGGCTCCGCCAACGCCAAATCTCCGTCGACGACCTGCAGGCCGCCGTCGATCAGTTCCTGGAACAAGCCCGTCAAGCGTCGCTCGGAGGCCCGTAGTGCTGCGTCAACCGCAGGTTTTCGGATGTTGGGTGGCCGGGGTCGAGCCGAAGGCGAGCCCCCGGAATCTGCGTTTGGCTCGGGGCTCGATGACTCGACCCCAGCCACACAATTCGGGTAGCCCCAGGTTTCGGCTTTTGAAGTTGCGCCATTAGGTTTTTCGCCCCGAAGGGGCACCAACATATCAGCCCAGGGCAACGCCCTGGGTAGCAGGAAACCTTGTGTTCGAAAGCCCTGAAGGGGCGACACATCGCCCAGCGAACTCGAATTGTGTCGCCCTTTCAGGGCTTGAATCGCAATCGGCAATCAAACACCCAGGGCGTTGCCCTGGGCTGATATGTTAAGGCCTTTCATGCCAATCGTCACTTCCTTTCGCGGAGCGAAAGGCGACAATCGGCGACAGCACACACACCAATGGATCTCGAATCCCATGCCAACACTCTCTGAACTCTTGACTCAACTGGAATCCGCTGTCCGTGCCGGCGACCGCGTCCGCGCGTTCGAACTGGCTCGGCAAATCCAGCAGCAACTGGTTCGCGATCAGCACGCTCAGACCGCCCTCGAACGCCGCGTTCGCGAGTTGCTCGCGGAAGTGAATCGGCCCGCGACGCGCTCGCTCACGTTCGACACGCGCTCTCCGCACATCGAACGCACGATCTCGCCGGTCGCACAAGATGGCGTCGTCTATCCCGTCTGGTTCGGCACCAATCGCCAACCGACACCGCAGTGGGACGGCTTCACCGGCCAGCGGCACGACCGCATCACGCGCGGCCGCGTCGAGGTCTATGTGCCGGAGACGCATCGCTTCGGCGAGACCGGTTCGTCCTTCTGGCAGAAACTCAAACGGTTCGACCTGCGCGACGACACGCTGCGGGTGCAGCACGTCGAGCGGCAAGAACGGGATTCGTTCTTCGCCGACATTCGCAACGTCTTGCAATTTGCCCGCGAGTCGGGCGAGTCGCCACACGCGCTGTTCTTCCTGCACGGCTTCAACGTGAGCTTCGAGGAAGCGGCGATCCGGGCGGCTCAGATTGGCTTCGACTTGAAGGTGCCGGGAGCGACGGCGTTTTTCAGTTGGCCGTCACGCGGCAACGTCGCGGCCTATCCCGCCGATGAAGCGAGCATCGAGGCCAGCGAGCGGGCGATCACGGATTTTCTGATCGACTTCACCGCGAACTGCGGCGCGGAGAAGGTGCATGTCATCGCTCACAGCATGGGAAATCGCGGGCTGCTGCGAGCACTCCAGCGGATCGCGGCGAATGCGCAGACGCAGGGAGCGGTGAAGTTCGGCCAAGTCTTCCTCGCCGCGCCGGATGTGGACCGCGATCTGTTTCTCGATCTGGCTCGGCTGTACCCGGAGCACGCCGAGCGGACGACGCTGTACGCCTCGGACGGCGACCTGCCGGTGCATCTCTCGGCGAAGCTGCACGACGCGCCGCGAGCCGGCTACTTCGAGCCCTACACGGTCGCCCCCGGCATCGACACGGTGGCCGTGCCGGATTTCGATCTCGACCTGCTGGGGCACACGTATTTCGCGCAGGCCGAGGCGCTGCTGCACGACATTTACGATCTGATGCGGCACGGCACGGCTCCCGCCCAACGGCAACGGATTGATCCCGCCGAGCATGCCGGGACGGCGTTTTGGAAACTGCGGAAGTAAGGCGATCGGCGGAGCACAACGGCGCTTAAACAAATCAAAGCGAGTCCGAGGAAATCACCGCGGGGGAAGAAGAGGATCGCCAGCAGAAGCTCAAGACCAAGTGGGCCGCGTTGGAAGCGCTCGTCGGCAGCGAGAAGCGGATTCGCCTGATCGCCGAAGACTTGGTCCAACACTTCGAGCGGCGACTGGAAGCGATGGACGGCAAGGCGATGGTCGTCTGCATGAGCCGCCGGATGTGCGTGGACCTCGACAACGAACTCATCAAGCTCCGTCCCGATTGGGCCAGTGCCCCATGCGACGACATCGAAGCCGAGAAGAAGCAAACCACGGTCATGAAGATCGTCATGACCGGCAGCGCCGACGACGGCGTCGATCTGGCCTTGCACCACAACGTGTTTGGATTACGTTTCGTGCGAATCGGGCGGATCTTGTCATGGAACGAAGGGAGGTCGTACGCGTTCAGCGATCTTTCGCGACATGACCAGCCACGTCTTCGTCGTCGTCGGGGATTTCCGCATGTCTTCTTTGTCGAAGTGATTCCGGATGACGACGATCGTTGCCGGTTGACGATCACCGTACGCGGCAAGTGGACATCTCGTTTGATTCCGATGACGATCACGCGACTATGGCTGCGCTGGGTATTCTTGGAACATGCGCGACTTCTGAAAAAGGCGCTTTGAAACGGCAGGAG
>JAQBZB010000518.1 GCA_027622275.1 Planctomycetota bacterium
TAGAATTTAAGGACTCGGACTGCTACGGCACAATGTTTGCTAATCAAACAGCCACCATGTCAATACGGCAGACTGCGCACCACCGGCAGAGAAGCCGAGTCGTACTGCTCGAATCACGAAACGCACAATCTACGACACCATCAGGGAGGAAACAGAAATGTTGGTACTTAGCAGAAAAGTTGGTCAAAGGCTGGTCATTGATGGCAACGTCACGATCATCGTCACTCGCATCGCCGGCAACCGAGTTCAAATCGGTATCGAAGCTCCGGCTGACGTCCATATCATGCGGGGCGAATTGGATAAGATCCGCCGTCAGTTCTCGGCGACGGAGACGCATCCCGTAGCGCCCGTCTCGGAGTTCGATTCCGCGAGCGAATTCAGCTCGCGGCCCGTCCATTGAGAGGTCGTGCAGCTTTAATGTAGAACAATTGTCTCAATTGTTTCTTTGCACCGAGGTCGCGAAGCGGGCGAAACAATTGAGACAATTGTTCTACAATGATTTGCGTCGCAAATCTCCGCAGTCAAAGTATTTGAAAGCTGCACGACCTCTGGTGGGAGGTGGAATGGCGAACGACAAAAAGAGGCTCCGGGACATCATTGGCGATCCGCGTGACTTTTCGATGGTGATTGGTGCAGGACTGGCTGCAATCGACGCGATAGTGTCTGGAGCGGGAAGTGTGCTTTCAACGGTGTGGTCTGACTGAACCACAAAGCGACGCCTGGACCGTGTGGAGAAGTTTCTCAAGGATATTGGCGATCGACTTTCGCCTGATTTTATCATCAATGCTTTCGGTCAGAGCGAAGCTGGAATGCAGCTAGTTGAGGAAGTGGCCCACCGTGTTGAAGTTGAGCATTCGGAGAAAAAGCGGGAACGCTTTGCCAATCTGATCGTTAGCAGTTGGATAGAAGATGAGCCGATCGCCGGCATCTTCGACAGAGCGAAGCTGTTTGCCGAGGCTAATACCAAGTTCACGGACACGCACATGGCGATACTCATGTGACTATACGATTTCGGGCCGGGCGGCTCGCTAAGCTTTGCGGACCTCGCAGCAGAGGTCTTGACGGTTGAAGGAGTTGAACGCGACCAGGTCACTCTCGGCATCTTGCACGACCTGTGTTCTGAGTTTGCTTTCGTGAGCCGATCTTGGAGTTTGAACGACCCGAACTTTAAGGGCAGTATGTTGCTAACCAAGAATCTGAGTCCTGAAAACATGGCGTTAAAGTGCAAGCACGCGATTTCCCAACTCGGCCAACGATACGTGGACTACGTCGTGCGAGGTTCACAGCAACTGCCGGAAGCCTAGCAGTCAGTAGAGCGGGAGTGATCACGTCAACTTAGCTCACAAATAGCGAAGCTCTGCTAGGCTTTGTTCTGATGTTGGTAGCCTTGCAAGTCCCGGCTAATAGTGAACGCGGACCACGCTACGCCGAGCAGGCATTCGCGGCGATCCACCAAGCGAATGCAGAGCGGCGGCCGATAACGCTCATGCTTGCCCATCATGCCGGGCAAGTCGGTCTCTCTGTCCGCAATCCTTAAAACCTCAAGGTCGTCGTCGAACGACAGCTTGCAGCTCAATATCCGAATGCCAAGCAAGAGCGGCTCGAAGAGTATAATCTTGTCGGAGCAACCGAGCACTCGACTTGGACTGCCGAGCTGTCTCTGTCGCCCGACATCTTCCCGCTACGACGCTACTCACAATTTGAGGACATGATTGATCGGAGCAGTTCCGATCCGCTGGCCGGTTTGCTGACTGCGATCGCTCCCTCGAAACAAGACTCGCTGCATTGCCGGATCGAGTTGCATGTCCGGCCGGCGAGCCGCTGGCGTCATTGGCGAGCGAGACGGGTTGTCGATCGGTTGGCGTGGCCGTTCTTTGCGCGACACTGGTTTTTCTCTGAGTTCTATGCCACGGCAGCAATGCACCGATCGGTCTCGGTACGCGTGAGTGCATGGCCGCTGCTGTTGTGGGATCGCTTGTGGGGCAAGTCCCCCGCGAGCTTGGCTCATACGGCCGGCACGCGATCGCAGGCAGTGGCTCGGTCGGGAGACCGGCCACAGCGCGGCGTTGAAGGCGGCAGCCGATAAAGTGGGACGGCACTTGTTCGATGTTCGCCTGCGACTTGTTGTGCAGGCTCCGGCAAACGCCGAGAAACGGGCCAAACGCAAGCTACGCGAGATCGCGGGGGCGTTCGGGCAGTTCACTTCGCCAAGACTGTCGCGATTTCACCTGCGACGCATCCGGCGGTAGGACCGCGGCGGGCACCGACCGAAGGTTGGTCGGCGAGCTATCGCTCGGTTAGAATAACCCGCTTCCGTTGGGCGCTGGCGTCACACAGCAATAATGTATCTGAGGCTGTGACAAAATCAGCCGCTTGGCGCTAGCCTGCGGTTCTCCCCAGGAACCGAACGCTAGCGCGTACCGGCTGATTTCGCTTCGCGACAGGCGACAGTTTGGGGGCCGCGACTCGAATACATCCTGCGCAATGCGGTGCTGGCCCTGCTGGAAGCTCTCGACGCGACGCTGATCCAAAGCGCGCTTCACATTCGTATAGCGTCGCGCCGTCAAGAAAGCCGACGGAATTTGGCCGCGCTAAACGCTATATGTGGGTGCGACACGCACTCGTTGATGCGGCTGCTGACCGACAAGCCGTCTCGACAACGGCTCCTCACGCACGAAGTAGCATGGCCTCGTAGGCCGTGTCGGCTTGCGAAAGCCTAGAAACACACGGCCTACGAGGCCATGCTACTCAATTGAACGCGGCGCAGCTTAAACTACCTTTGGGAGACCGAATTCGGACCGTGGCCGCCGAAGTTCAAGGCCGAGGCGATCGCCCCGATCCAGAACAAGATCGGCCAGTTCCTGTCGAACCCGCTCATGCGATCGATCGTCGGACGGAACAGGGGGTCAGGCACATTTTTCGGGCGACGGATCGTTTCATCAGCGCAGATTTGCTGCCGAAAAATGAGCCAGACCCCGGGCTCGTCGATCTGCGATCGGTGATGGACGACGGACGCATCCTGATCGTCAATCTCAGCAAGAGCCGGATCGGCGACGGCCGACGCGGTCTTCGGGAACGTCGGCAGCTTGCTGGCGTTCCAAGTCGGCTACCGTGATGCGGAAGTATTCGCCGAACAGTTTGGCGGCGATCTGACGCCCGGCGACTTGGGGCCTAGTCGAGGCTTAGGAGGAGACCTTCGGTCACACCCAGTGGCGCGGTCGGGAGACCGGCCATAACGCGATGACCGACCAAAACGAGCGGAAGAGTATGCTGCCGATTTGACACGCGACAACTGAATATAGCGGAAGCCGATCTTCTAGCCCGCATTTCTCATAACACGGCTAGCGCGAGGCCCCCAGATTTGTCATAACTTGATTTCTTAAC
>JAQBZB010000153.1 GCA_027622275.1 Planctomycetota bacterium
AATTAGTTTGTCCACAGTTTCTTGCTACGGCAGCAGCCAATCGAACTCGGCTGCGAAGACCTCGTCGGCGTTCGCGGCGTACTCGGCCAGCCCACTCCCTTCGCCCTCGGCGCTCGGCGGAGGACTCGTCACGATGATCGAATCTGGAACGAAATCCAAGAGCGCGATGGGAATGGCATTGTCGATACCAATTAGCAACGTGTCGTGGTCGGGGAACACGTCGGCCGCATCGATAACAAGATTGAGCGTGCCGTCCGCGGTGGCGACGAATGGAACGCTGAACAGAAACGCTTCTCCGCCACCAAGTGTTTGTTGCGTGAAGGCACCAACTTCGTCGATCACGCCTGGAGTCGCTGTGCTGCCGCTACGCCCGTTCGAGAAAGCCGTTGCATACACGATCGCACCGTTGACGGATGCAATGTTGGAATTGTAGTTGACGTCCAAGTAAGCCGCAAACACACCCTGAGGCGCGCTGCGGATGTCTTCTACAAAGGCATTCACCACAAAACTCTCGCCCACACCGATGGTGTCAATCGGTGTGCCGTCGTTGGCGGCGGCTGCGAGCCGAATTCGCACGAGATCCGTAGGTGTCACCGTGATCGTCACGGTGACGGTGTTCGAGACGAAGAAGCCGTCACTCGCCTGATAGGTGAACGTGTCCGTGCCGGAAAACGCATTGTTGGGCTGATAGCTGAACGAGCCGTTTGCGTTCAGGTCCAACGTGCCGTTTGCTGGACTGGAGACCAGTACCGCCGTCAGTGTATCGGCATCGGCGTCGCTATCGTTGACTAACACGCCGTTGGCAGCAGCGACGTTCAGAATTCCGCCGGGTTCAACACTGTATGAATCGTTCACGCCAACCGGTATGTCTTCGAGTCCTTGCACGAGCAACGTGACGGTCGTTGCACCCGAGGTCCGCTCGCCGTCGCTGGCCGCGTAAGTAAAGGCATCCGTGGCGCTGAAGTTCGCCACCGGCGTATAGGTGAACGAACCATCGGAGTTCAACGACAGGGTTCCGTGATCAGGTGCTTCGACCAAGGCGGCGGTCAGCGGCGCTCCTTCGGGATCACCGTCGTTAATCAGCACACCATCTGCGGCATTCACCGTGAGACTGCTGTCCTCTTGGAGCGTATAGGAATCAACGGCTGTGACTGGTGCCAGGTTCACCGGATTGACGGTAATCGTTACCGTCGCTGCCGCTGAGGTCAGCGCGGCGTCGCTCGCTGTGTAGGTAAACGTGTCCGTACCGGTGAAGTTCGCGGTCGGGGTATAAGTGAACGAGCCATCGGCGTTCAGCGACAGCGTACCGTTTGCCGGAGCCGTGACTTGTTGAGCCGTCAAGGTGTCGCCGTCGCCATCCGTGTCGTTGTGCAAGACGCCCAGCGAACTGCTGACACCGAGTGTGGCGTTTTGGTCCACCGAATAACTATCCGCGACCGCTACCGGCGTCGAATCAACCGCACTCACGGTGATCGTGACCGTTGCCGTATTCGACAAGGCCGTGCCGTCACTGGCTTGATAGGTGAAAGTGTCTGCACCAACGAACCCGCTGGCCGGCGTGTAGGTGAACGATCCGTCTCCGCTGGAGCTGAGCGTACCATTCCCTGGTTGGCTGAGAACGACGGCCGTCAACGAGTCGCCATCGACATCCGTATCGTTGCTCAACACACCGGCAGCCGCCGTGACCGTCAAGACGCCGTTCTCAGCGACCGTGAACGCATCGCCGTTCGCATTCGGAGCGGAATTTGTTCCGTCTGGCACTTCGGTCCCGCCGGCTCGAATTGTATCGGCCAGCGCCATATCGCCGGCCAGTTCTTCGCCCATGGCGATGGCTTCGCGAAACATGACTTCAGGCGCACCGGACGAGGCAAAGAACCACACGATGCTGACGTACTGGGACTGAATTCCCATCTCGCCAAAGTTGTTTTCGGCAAAGTCCTGTCCGCCGTCGAGTGCAATCTGGGTGATTTGATCGTTGCCGACCACCGCGTTAGGAACCGTTGTCGAATCGGTGCCATCGAGCACCGCGGTCGGCTGACGCTCGACGAGCTGATAGGTTCCGGCGGGCAGTTCGGTGAACGTGTACGCGCCGCTGGAAGTGGTGAGAATCGTTCTGGTCAATCCCGAGCCCGACAGCGTGATCTGTGCGCCCGGCACGCCAACTTCGCCGGTATCCCGCAGGCCATTGCCGTCGGCGTCGAGATAGACGAATCCAGACAAGCTGTTGTTGGCGACTTCGGTGACGTTGATCGTAGCCGCCGCGAAACTGGTCAATCCGTCCGTGTCTTGGATTGTGTAATTGAAAGTGTCCGTACCGATGAAGCCTTCCGGAGCGAGGTACGACACGACGCCATTTGTCAACGTCACCGTCCCACCAGACGTCCCTTGCGTGACGCTCGTGACAGTCAGCGTCTGCACGGCGTCGGGAGCTGAAGTATCGTTACCCAGCACATTGATCGTTCGCGGCGTCCGCGAGTTGCTGATGGTTAGGCTATCGGCGACCGCGACCGGAGCATCGGGTTGGGCGTTGACGGTCACCGTGACCGTGGTCGCGCTGCTCTGATTCGTTCCGTCCGACGCAATATACGTGAACGTATTCGTGCCAAAGAAGTTCGCATTCGGTGTATACGTGAACGAACCATTGCTGCTGAGCGTCAATGTGCCGTTGGCCGGCTGGGTGTTGACGGTTGCCGATAGCGCGACGCTGGTTTGGCTCGTGTCGTTTGCCAAGACACCGTTTGCCGCGGTGACCGTCAACACAGCGTCTTCATTGACTGTGTACGTATCCGTTTGCGTGAGCGGCGTATCGTTGATCTCAGCGACACCAAAATCGCGATCCGTTACCTCACGTCCAATCTCGACCGTCACGGTGTAGCTATCGGACGGACTCGGAACGGTCAAACTTAAAGCCGCATCAAACTCGGCGCGCACCGTATACGAAGCGGGATCGAGCTGGAACAAGTACCGGCCGTTCGCGTCGGTCGCCGTCGAAAGTTCGCCCGGATCCAAAACGCCGTTGGTATTGTCGTCGATATAGATCGTTGCCCCTGAAATTGTGGATTCGCCCGGATCGAGCAAACCGTTTCGGTTAACGTCATTGAAGTGGGTGCCTGAGATTTCGCCTTGGCCAACAATCGACTCGATCACCACCAATTGGTTATCGGCACTAAGGGGCAGTTCACCGAATGGCGAGCTGTTGCTCGTGTTGATGGGCAGAGCCTTGATCTCGTCGGACGAACGGAGATCAAGGACGTGGCCAAAGACCGTAAACCCGCCGCTGTTGTTGGGGTCGTCGAGCAGTGTGTTGGCAGCGTTAAGGTTGACAAAGAACTGGCTCGTCGCACTGTTCGGATTCGAACTCTTCGCCATCGCAATCGTACCGCGAACATTCGAGATGCCCGGCTCGTTCTGAATGGGTGGATCGGTGGGAACACTTGTGAACTGTGCCGTGTTCGTGAACGTGTTCGAACTTGTCCTGAAGCCGCCCCCCTGGATCACCGCAGCGCCAGAAAACGTGGCCGAGCGATGAAAGAACGAGTTAACGTAGTCACCGTCATTCACATAATTCAGGAAGTTGTTGACGGTGCCTGGCGTGTCGTTCTCGAACAGTTCAACCACGATCGAGCCAAAATTGGTATTCAGCGAAACGACCGGATCGGATCCATAGACGAGGACAATATCGTCGTCGTCGTGGAGCACATGATTGCCGAACTCTGCCGAGAGTTGGCCGTTGACAAACATCTTCAAAGTATCCGTCGTGTTGGTGACGTTATCGAGCAATTGAGTAGCGGACAGGATTGCGTTCGGGTTATTTCCCGCCAACCCCGCATTTGTTCTCCAAGTGTCAAAGAAATCGCTCAGCGTGTTCGTTCTGTCCCGCAACTCGCTGGCGATCGGATGAATGTGTAGCGTTCCGAGATCGTCGTGCGTATGAATTTGGGACAGGAACCCGGAGTTGCCCACGCCGATGTTGTTAGGGATGACGACCTGAGTTCCGTCGACGAAGATCGTCAAATGGGCGTGAATGTGCTCGGCCTGCGACTCGACAGTATGCTCTCCCTCGGCGACGATCTCCTGAGCCACCTCTGCGGCGAGCAATTCGCCGTGGTCCGGCATAGGGTCGACGGCTTCCGCAACGTCGTCAGCGCCGGCGAGCACAACTCTTGCTTCCAGCGATTCCAAGAAGAGCCGCCGCCCTCCTCGTTTCTTGGTCGAACGAACTCGGGAGTTGAAACGCTTTCTGTTTTCGTAACGCATTGAGTCGCCTTAATTCAGTTCCGCGGTCGGGCTTGTTTTCTGAACTTCAGCCGCTCCGCCGAGTTGAGCAGCCGATTGGGAGTTCCAGGGGCGTATCGCTTCCAGGGGTTCGGGCCACCGAAAAGTCGCCCACACCCCGTACAAAGATGAGTGGTTGAATCATTCTGCCTGTCTGGACGCTGTCCACATCCCACCTCTCATTTTAATTGCTCGTGGAGATTCGCAACGAAATCTCCGCTGAAAGTGGATGGATACGTTCCGTTTGGACGCGGGAACGGAGCCGAAAGTTCCGATTATGCCGGATCACAACGAAAATGTCCGGCGGGCGGTTGTCGTCGTCTTGTCTCCGCGCACCGGACGCTATACTTTCAGGCATCATCGAAATCGTCCGATTTGAGGGTGTGGGATTTTCAGGATTTATCGTGGTTTCAATCGACGAATTCCTCGCGGGTCTGACGCACAGCGGTCTGATGACAGACGAGGAAGTACATGCCTTCCAGGTCAGCCTGCCCCAGAGCAAATCGCCACCTTCCGTCAAGGGTTTGGCAACCGAACTCGTCCGACGTGGCCGGCTGACGAAATACCAGGCTGGGCGGATCGCGACCGGACGAGCGGCCGGGTTGGTCCTGGGCAAGTACGTCATCCAGGACAAGATCGGTGAAGGCGGGATGGGTGAAGTTTTTGTCGCGGAACACCGGCGAATGAAGCGGCCAGTCGTCGTGAAGGTCTTGCCCGAGTCGGCAACAAAATCCGCGGACTCGATCCTGTGCTTTGAGCGCGAGGTGGAAGCAGCGGCTCAGCTTTCGCACCCGAATATCGTGACCGCGTTTGATGCTGACGAAGAGCATGGCGTTCATTTCCTGGTGATGGAGTATGTCGATGGCGAGCCGCTGGGTGAATTGACGGCGCGCCAAGGACCGCTCGCAATCGATCTGGCTTTGTCGTGTGCTCTGCAAGCCGCACTGGGGTTGGAATACGCCCACGCCACCGGGATCATTCATCGGGATATCAAGCCGAACAACTTGCTCATTGATAAAACGGGGGCCGTCAAGATCCTGGACATGGGCTTGGCTCGCTTCGACGATGACCGCGGCCAAGTTGCAAACTCTGACGATGGCCCGACGAAACAGAATCAAATCATCGGGACCGTCGAGTACATGTCGCCGGAGCAAGGCGACAATTCGGCCAGCGTCGATCGGCGGTCGGACATCTACAGCCTTGGCTGCACGCTGTATCGGTTGTTGGCGGGCCGGCCCCCGTATCAAGGCGAGACGCTTGTGCAGACGCTGGTGGCGCATCGCATCGAGCCGATTCCTTCGATTCGCGAAGCTCGCCCAGATGCTCCTGAATGGTTGGAAGGCGTGTTGCGTCGAATGCTGGCGAAGAAGCCGGATGACCGCTATCAATCGATGACCGAGTTGATTCGAGATTTGGAACCGCATCTCGAAACGCTCGGTGTCGTTGTCGGCAAGTCGCAGACCCCGCTCGCGCCCACGGCGTCGAAAGAAACCGAGACGTCCAGAATCGGCGTTCCGCCAACGAAGCGGCTCGATCGGCCGTCGGACGGTTCATCTGTCGCCGAGACAGCGGCGACACCGCCGCGACGATCGGCACCCGCGGTGGGCATTGATTTGGGAACGACCTTCTCCGCGATCGCGTACCTGGACGATGCGGGGCGGCCCCAAGTCCTGTCCAATCAGGAAGGCGACAAGACGACACCTAGTGTCGTGTTGATCGAAGACGGAACTGTCGTTGTCGGTAAGGAAGCCGTGAAGGCGATGGCAACCGACATGCACAACATCGCGGAGTGTGCGAAACGCGACCTCGGCACGCCGTTCTTTCATCAGGTGATCGGCGGCACGGAGTATCCGCCGGAAGTGATTCAGGCCTGGGTTCTCAAGAAAGTGCGTTCTGACGCACAGCGGCAGATCGGCGAATTCACGAAGGCCGTCATCACGGTGCCGGCGTACTTCGACGAAGTGCGGCGAAAGGCCACACAAGACGCGGGCTATGTCGCCGGCATCGAGGTCATCGACATCATTAACGAGCCGACAGCAGCGGCCTTGGCGTTCGGATTCCAGCAGGGGCGGCTCTACCGGGGCGCAACAATTGACAAGCCGAAGCGAGTGTTGGTCTATGACCTCGGCGGCGGCACGTTCGACGTGACGATTATGGAGATCGGAGCCGGCGAATTCGTGATGCTGGCGACGGACGGCGATGTGCAGCTCGGCGGCCGCGACTGGGATCAACGGTTGATCGACTACGTCGCCGAGCAGTTCATCCGCAAGCACGGGCTCGATCCGCGAGAAGATCCAAATACGCTGGGGCGGCTGTTGCGCGAATGCGAAGATGCCAAGCGCACGTTGTCGACGCGTCACAAGGCATCCGTCGCTTGTGATTTTCAAGGTCGCGCCGAACGGTTCGAGGTGACCAGGAAACTGTTCGAACAGATCACGCAAGATCTGCTCGAAAGAACCGCTTTCACCACACGCCACACGCTGCAATCCGCCGGTCTGACATGGGATGACATCGAGCACGTGCTGACGGTAGGCGGTTCGACGCGAATGCCCGCCGTCGTGGGAATGCTCACGTCGCTGGCAGGGAAGGTTCCCGACGACTCGCTGTCGCCCGACGAAGCGGTGGCCCAAGGCGCCGCGATCCATGCCGGATTCGTCTTGGACCGGCTGGCAGGGCGGCGTCCACAAGCTCGAGTGCGGAATGTCAACTCGCACAGCCTGGGGATCGTCGGCACGGACCCGAAGACAAAACGAAAGCAGGTCGCCGTACTGATACCTCGTAACACGCCATTGCCCGCCAAAGCAAAGCGCGTCTTTACAACGATGAAAGCTGGGCAGCGATCGGTGGTGGCGAATATTGTCGAGGGCGAGAGTCGCGATCCCACGGCTTGCATGCCGATCGGCAAATGCAGCGTGCGGAACCTGCCGAAGGACTTGCCTGCCGGTACGCCGATCGAAGTCCGCTTTCAATACGAAGAGAACGGACGACTTCGGATCGCCGTGAACGTCGCCGGCGTCGACAACCAGGCCACGCACGAGATCAGCCGCGAAAACAATCTGACGCAAAAAGATCTCAATGCGTGGCGAGAAAGGGTTTCAGGATTGCCGAGTGGGTAGGCGAACGGCAGATGAGCAGTTACCGGGAGGGTGAGTTACCGGGAGGGTGAGGCTCCTGCCGAACCGGCTCAGCAGGAGCTTCGCCCTCCCAAAACCTGCTTCGCCCTCCGAAAACCTTTGGTTGGTAAGCCACCGCTATCGGAACGACCGCTTTACATCTTCGTTCAGCAAGACGACCAGCGCCCAAATTCCAATGCCTTCACCGACGCCGCAGCAGCCTAAACACGTCAGACACGGCAGCATCGTGAGAATGGAGGCGGCCATTGCCAACCCGTAAGATCGCTGCTTCAGCATCTGGACTCCGCCAAAAACAATGAGTCCGCCGACGGCAATCATCACCAGTGAGAAGATGCCGCCGAGGATCGGATTGCTGTTGTTCATCTGCTCCATGAACTGGCGCACAAATGGCGGAGCATCGGGAGGAATCTCGGCTCGGCCTGGACCACCCATGAGGTTGGTCACCATATTCAAGAGACCGTACGCCGCGTCGATTGCGCCGCAGACAATCAAGCCGATTGCCGGAGCTTTGGCTTTGCCGCCCCCGCCTCCTGTGGAGTGAACTGGACCGGGTGTGTTTTGCGGAAGCTGACTATAATCGCCGTACGGATTGCTCACGTCCAAAGCTCCTCATGAAATCGAGACGGAAACGGCTGTGACTGAACAACGCATTTGCTCATGCAGTAGCGTACCAAGGTTCTCTCGCCCGTGAAGTAGGCGATCTTGAAAACTCCGCCGTCGAGCCGCGTTGACAACTGTCCCTAGCTCGCTACGATGTCGAATGTAACCTCTTGCTGTGCCTGACTTTCTCTTGCTGTGGCGGACTTTCTCTTGCTGTGGCGGACTTTCTCTTGCTGTGGCGGACTCTGCCAACGAAAGGATGCTCCTGATGACGACTCAGCTCTTGGCCGCTCGATCCGGCGAGATCACTCCCGAGATGGAGTTTGTGGCAAAACGCGAAAATCTATCTCCTGAGTTGATCCGCGATGAAGTCGCGGCCGGCCGGATGGTGATCCCGGCCAACAAAGTCCACTTGGCGGGCCGGTTGGAGCCGATGTGCATTGGTGTTGCGGCGACGTGTAAGATCAACGCCAATATCGGCAACTCGGCCGTCACCAGCGACGCCGCCGAGGAATTGCAAAAGCTCCACACGTCCGTTCACTTCGGTGCCGACACGGTCATGGATCTGTCGACGGGCAAGGACATCGACAACATCCGCCGGGCGATTATCGACGCCTCTCCAGTTCCCATCGGAACGGTCCCGATCTATCAGATGCTGGAAGAGCTCGGCGGCAACATCGAGGACATGAACGCCCAGCACTTCCTCGATATGGTCGAGCATCAGGCGAGGCAGGGGGTCGACTATATGACCGTGCATTGCGGCGTGATGCTCGAACATTTACACCTCAGCACGAATCGGGTGACGGGGATCGTCAGCCGCGGCGGTTCGCTGATCGCGAAATGGATGATGGTCCATCGCAAGCAGAACCCGCTCTACACGCACTTCGATGACTTGTGCGACATCATGCGCGAGTACGACGTGACGTGGAGTCTCGGCGACGGGTTGCGTCCCGGTTCGATTGCCGATGCGAGCGACGAAGCACAGTTTGCGGAATTGGACGTGCTTGGCGAGTTGACTCGACGAGGCCAAGAGAACGGCACGCAAGTGATGGTCGAGGGGCCAGGGCATATCCCCATGGACCAGATCCAAATGAACATGGAACGGCAGGCAGAGATTTGCAACGGCGCGCCGTTCTACGTCCTCGGTCCGTTGGTTACGGACATCGCTCCCGGTTACGACCACATCACCAGCGGCATCGGTGCCGCGCTGGCCGGCTGGCACGGAGCCGCCATGCTGTGCTACGTCACACCGAAGGAACATCTCGGCTTGCCGAACAACGAAGACGTCAAGCAAGGCGTGATCGCCTACAAGATTGCGGCCCACGCCGCCGACGTGGCTCGTCACCGCAAGGGTGCGCAAGATCGCGACGACGCGCTGTCGCGCGCTCGCTTTGCATTCGATTGGAACGAGCAATTCCGCTTGTCGCTCGATCCCGAGACGGCCCAGGCCTATCACGACGAAACGTTGCCGCAAGACACCTTCAAGAGCGCCCACTTCTGCAGCATGTGCGGACCCAAGTACTGCTCGATGAAGATCACGGAAGACATTCGCAAGATGGCGAAAGATGGCGAGTTAGTCGCGTTGAAGGCGGCAGACTAGAATGGAGGCAACTACCTTGGAGCGTTCGCATGGCGAGTTCATTGCTTGAAGAGATCGTTGCCGACGATGTGTCGTTCGTGTGCAGGCTGAATGTTGACCAACTGCACCAGATGCTGGCTGCGGGGGTCATTTACGATGGTGCCCCTGTCGAACTGATCGATGGCCTTCTTGTCTACAAGGATCGCGGCGATGCGGGAGGGAAACGAATGTCTCATGGTCCCAAGCACGCGACCGTCGTCAACGGGCTGGGGGAGCTGGAAAAAAAGGTTTCCGAGTGCGGTTTCCATGTCCGCACGCAACTGCCCGTCACCCTCTCGGACATTTCTGAGCCTGAACCTGATGCCGCCATTGTTCGCGGCGACAATAGCTCCTACACCGAGCGACACCCAACGACCCAAGACGTGGCCGTTGTCATCGAGGTTGCCGAGACGTCGCTCCGGCGAGACCAAACCACAAAGCAGCGAGTCTATTCCAAAGCCGGGATTCCAACGTACTTGATTGTGAATTTGAACGCAGACGAAATTGAACTCTATCAATCTCCAATAGCCGAAGAGGAGACGTATCGCGAAAGACGGACGCTCTCACGCGACGACACGCTGTTTTTACAACTCGGTGATTCTACCATCGAAGTCCAAGTGGCGGACTTGCTGCCCTAGCGATTGTCCCAACGGCAGGGATGCTGATGAAATTCTCATTGCGGACTTTGTTCATCTGGCTGACAGCCATTGCTGTCTACCTCGCAATCGTCTTTGCGGTTCCGGCAAGCGGTAGCATGTTGCTGATGTTCTTAATCAGTTGTCTTCTGGGACCAGCGATTCTGACCGGTGTGCTCTACGCACGTGGACATGCGCGAACATTCTGGATCGGCTGTGCTACCACGGGAATACTTCCCTATGTGATCCTGGTGTATCACGGTACGTCCTTCGAGTACCTCAGGAACTTGTGGCGTTGGGATAACTGGACGGGAACTGGCGACAAAGAAAACTACACCTATCCATTCGTCGCCGCCCACTTACTGATTCTTGCATCTGGGCTCGTTGCCGTCGCGGTTCGCCGATTCGTGAGTGGGCAGAAACGATCCTGTGAAATGTCAGCGGCCACGACTCATCCACAAGGCGCGGCCGAAGACGTGTCGTCAGGCCATCAAGTGGTCGCTCGGCAGCCGTCACGGCAGATTGGCACGAATTCGCCATGACCGAGCGTCCGAGCGTGCCGCTTCTCTCTGATCGTTCCTTTATCGGCATGACGGCCACCCAGTTCCTTGGCGCGTTTAACGACAATCTGTTCAAGCAGTTGATGTTGTTGCTCGCGATCCCCGTGGGGGCGGCGGCATCGCTTGAGCAGGATCAACAAGCGGTTGCCACCATCGTGTTCGCGCTGCCGTTCATTCTGTTTTCCGGATACGCGGGGTTCCTGTCCGATCGATACAGCAAACGCCGCGTCATCGTCCTGTCGAAAGTCGCTGAGATTGTCGTCATGCTGCTCGGCTTGTTCGCGTTCGCCAGCTTCGCCACGGTAGGGTATCAGGGACTGCTCGTCGTGCTGTTTCTCATGGGAATGCAAAGTGCCTTCTTCGGCCCTGGGAAATACGGCATTTTGCCGGAGATGTTGCCAAAAGAACAATTGCCGCGCGCGAACGGCATCATCCTGATGACAACGTTTCTGGCGATCATCTTTGGAACAGCCGCCGCCGGCTTTTTGGGAGACAACTTCATCGACGAAATGGCGGCTCCCGAGTGGCGTGCCATTGGATTATGGAAAGGCTCGTTGATTTGTGTGGTCATTGCAGTGGCGGGGACGCTGACGTCGCTCTGGATCCGCCGTCTCGGGCCTGCCAAACCGAAGCTTACGCTCGAACTAGACTCGCTCGTCATTCCGGCCGCGACGCGTCGTTTGCTGGCAGTCGATCGACCGTTGTTACTCGCGCTGTTCGCGTCCTGTGTTTTCTGGCTCGTCGCGGGAATCGCGATTCAAGCTGTCAATTCGCTCGGACTTGTACAGCTTGGCTTGGACAAATTCCAAACCAGCGTGTTGACGGCCAGTATCGGTCTGGGGATTTCGATCGGGGCAGTTATCGCCGGGCGTTTGTCGCATGGTCGCGCCGAGTTTCGGATCGTTCGAGTTGGCTTGTGGGGATTGGTCTTGTTTCTCGGAATTCTGTCACTGTCCCACGCTGACGGAACGCACGGGCTTGGGTTTCAAGGAAGTATTGTATTCTTGCCGCTGTTGGGAGTGGCCGCTGGCTTCTTCGCGATTCCAGTTCAAGTCTTTATTCAGGATCGGCCGCCCAAAGATCAGAAGGGGCGAATGATTGCTGTCATGAACTTCGTTAACTTCATTGCGATTCTTCTTTCAGGAGTCCTGTACGGGCTGTTCGATCGCATCGTCCAATGGCAAGGATGGCCACGCAGCGCAATCTTTGCCATGATGGCTGCTATCGTCTTGCCTCTGGCGATTCTGTATCGTCCGAAGAACCAAGATGCGATAAACCAAAACAGTTGTGACAACGGAGACGAAGATGCTCGGAGCGACCTTGGCGAGTGACGCCTATCTGCAACGCCTGAACGAAGAGGTTCGTCGAATTGATCAGGCCGCAATGCAGCGCTGGGCGGATCTGATTTTCCAATGTTGGGAGAACAGCCGATTCGTGTTCATTTTCGGCAACGGTGGCTCGGGAACCACCGCCAGTCACATGGCGGAAGATCTTGGCAAGAGCACGTTGCACGAGCGGGATTTGAAAGATGAGTCGAAGAAGCGGCTGAAGGTACTCAGCTTGACCGACAACGCCGGTTGGTTGATGGCTGTGGGCAACGATCTGGCTTACGACCAGATCTTTGTCCAGCAACTGATGAACTACGGGAGTGCAGCGGACTTGGTCATCGCGATCAGCGGCTCGGGCAACAGCCCGAACGTGCTCAATGCCGTCGACTGGGCGAATCGCCACGGTCTCACGACGTTTGGCTTAACGGGCTACGCCGGCGGCAAGCTGAAGCAGATGCAGACGGACGGGCTTCATGTCCAACTGGACGACATGGGGATGGTCGAGAGTATTCATCTCTGTTTGTTTCATTGGGTATTGAACGACGTCTTCGCGCGGATCAACCACGAAGGCCGGTACGCAGGTGAGAAGTGACCTCATCCGGATTATTCATCAGCCGCTTGGCGATAGCCTGCGGTTCTCGTGAACTTCGAGAGAACCGCACGCTATCGCGTGGCGGCTGATTTGCGCGGTGTTTTGGACAAGATAGCCATAAGTCCTCTTACAAACGTGTGTTTTGAAGAAGGTTGACCGGTTCATGAATAATCCGGGCTAATCCGAATGTCCAAGTCCGAAAACCAATGACCAAGCATTTCTTAGGCATCGAAATTGGCGGGACCAAGCTGCAACTCGGGATTAGTGCCGGGGATGGCAGCGGTTTTGTGGCGTTTGAACGTCGCGACATCGAGATTGCGAAGGGGGCTCCAGGCATCCTGACTCAGATTGAAGAAGCGGCCAGAAAGCTCATCGCGGCTCATCCGGTGCAACGCATCGGCGTCGGATTCGGCGGACCGGTGGACAGTGGGCTCGGGCGAGTCATCAAGAGCCATCAAGTCGCTGGTTGGGAAGATGTACCGCTGCAAGTCTGGTGCGAAGAGAAACTCGGCCTGCCCACCGTTCTCGGTAACGACTGTGATTGTGCCGCGCTTGCCGAAGCATTGTACGGGGCAGGGCAGGGGAGCCGAACCGTCTTTTATGTCACCGTTGGAACCGGCATCGGCGGCGGGCTCGTCATCGAAGGCAAGCTTCACGGCAAGGGTCGCCCGGCCGTCGCCGAGATCGGTCACCTGCGGCCTGGTGTCAGTGCCGACACGCCGGCCGCGACGGTCGAGTCGTATGCCGCCGGACCCGGGATCGTGGCCGCCGCCGGGCGATTGCTGGAAACATCGGATGACGAGGTTGCGAAGAGCGAGTTGCGGCACTGCAACATGGAATCGGTACTCACCGCGAAGTTGCTCGCCGATCTGGCGACCGTCGGCAACTCGATTGCGAAGTCAGCCATCTTTCAAGCGACTTGTGTCCTCGGTTGGGCGATTGGCCAAGTGATCACGCTCACTGCGGCCGACGTGGTTGTGGTAGGTGGTGGCGTCTCCTTGATTGGCGAGGAACACTTCTTCCAACCGCTTCGCCACGAAGCCGCCCGCTATGTCTTCCCGCCATTGGCCGGCGCGTACCGCATCCTCCCCGCCGCACTCGGCGAAGAGGTCGTCGTTCACGGAGCCGCCGCACTGGCAGCTGAATAGGTGGCGGCTGGAAGCCACCACTACGACAGCTAAATCTCGATCGGTCCTTATCGGTTGATGGATGATGCGCCTCGCCGGCGTCCGGATCGCTTTCGTTGAAGCCGGACCGAGTTGCACTGTCCGTAGGTCAGCAGCAGCGCGCCGTCGGCTGCACAGCGATCGAACAAGCGGTCGATGACATTTTCTTCGCCGGGCCAGGGATACGCGAAGACGACGTCGAAATCATCAGGATCGAGGCCCAGTTCATCGTACGCATCGTCGGTTTCCGTCACCAACCACACGACGCCCGCGTCGTTGTCCGCGTAAGCTTCCTCGGCACAGGCTTCGCTGCCACGCGGAATGAAGCTGCCGTGAACGAACTCGGCCTCGAATTCGCTGTCGTCCGCCAGCGCGTGTGCCTGGTCGACAAGATCCCGGTCGATCTCGATTCCACAGGCTTGAAAGCCCACCATCTCGGCGAGCATGGCGACGACACCAAAGCCGCTGCCCCACTCGCACAGATGTCGCCCGGTGGTGAGGTTCGAGTCGGAGATGGCTCGCAAGGCGTGATAGACGGTCACGAAATCACTGGGAACAAAGCCGCTGCCCCAAGTCGGATGATTGCGCATGAATTGGTCGATCCGGTCATCGACTGCCGTCAGGAAAGCGGCGACGTCGCTGGGCAGTGGCGTCGTTACCTCGGGCAGCTGGATCTCGACGAGCGGCACGCGCTACTCCACTTCGTAAGTCATGCGGCCGTGGTGCTGCGAACGCGAGATGCGATCCAACGCATAGAGTCCGGCGAGCACAAACTCGACGCACGAGGCGCGAACCGCCGGATCTTCCGCCGCGTTGACTTCGAACGCCTTGTCCCATACCGGCGGAACTCGCTTGAGGAGTTCGGCGTAACGAGCGGATGGCATCATGTCGCCGACTTCCAGCTTGACGCCGCGCCCGAAGATTTCGGAGATCTCCGCCAAACCGTGCTTGTCGATGTATTCCTCGAACACGATCCGAATGGCCTCGGCCACGACCGCATCCAAAACCTGACGCTCGGACATCTGATGGCTGCCCATCAAGTCGAGTTCCAGCTTGCCGAGCGACGACGCGTACAGATGGCCGAAGTCGCTGATCCGCGGCACGGCGGGCTTCTCGCCGAGTACGATGCCTCGGTGGCGGGCCGACGCGACCATCGTCCGATAGTTCGCGATGCTGAATCGTGCGCTGACGCCCGACTGCTGGTCGATGTACTTCGACTTGCGGGCTTGGATCGTAATCTGCTCGACGATCTCGCGCATGAAGTAGGGAACGGCCACCGGGAAGTCGCCGTCCAGGGAGATGTTGGCTTCCTGCTGCATGATTTGAATGCCGAGATCGCGGTCGCGCGGATAGTGCGTGTGGATGACCGAGCCGATGCGGTCCTTGAGCTGCGGGATGACCTTGCCGCTGCGGTTGTAGGTCGCCGGGTTCGCCGAAAACAGAATCAGCACATCGATGTCGAACCGGATGGGATAGCCGCGAATCTGGACGTCGCGTTCTTCGAGAATGTTGAACAAGCCGACTTGCACCAGCTCGTCCAGCTCCGGCAATTCGTTCATCGCGAAGATGCCGCGATGCATCCGCGGGATGAGGCCAAAGTGCAGCGCCTGTTCGGCGGACATGCTCACACCGCCGACCAGCTTGCCGGGATCGATCTCGCCGATGATGTCCGCGAATTTGGTGCCCGGCGACAAACGCTCGGCATAACGATCGGCTCGCGGCCACCAACCGATGGGCACTTCATCCTCCTGGTGGCTGTCGACAAACTCACGGCAAACGCGGCTGATCGGAGCGTATGGATCGTCATGAAAGGGAGCTTCCGGGATGTCGATGAACGGGATTGCGTCATCCAGAAATCGACTCAAGCCGCGCATCAGACGGCTCTTCGCTTGCCCCTTCTCGCCGAGGAACAGCATGTCGTGCTCGGCTAAGATCGCGATGTTGATCTCGGGGATGACCGTGTCTTCATAACCGACGACACCGGGAAACAACTCGTCACGGGCCGCGAGCAAACGAATGAAATTGTCGTGAATCTCTTGCTTGACGGTTTTCGAGACCCAGCCGCTGGCGCGGAGATCTCGCAGATTTGTTGGCTTTACGGACATGGCACCATTGTTGCGAAAGGTTGGTTCAATCAACGCGAACGCATTATAGCGCCGAAGGCAACTTGTTCCCAGGCTCTGCCCGGGAACTCACTGCTCGCGAGGCTCCGCCTCGAATGACCGGCCGAGCCGGACAAGCATCCTGTTCCCAGGCGGAGCCTGGGAACAGGAACTCGCTTGTTAAGAAGCTGGTTCCATCGGTTCGGCGGAACACATACAGACCAGCGAGAGAACCTTCGCGCGACGAATTCCGTCGTCATCGCGCACGAGGACGGCGGCATGCAGGTCGCCGACGATGGCGAACTCTGCGGAAGGGATTTCCCAGATGTCCCCATTGTTCATGCGGACGCGCACCGGACCTTGCTGGATTAGATGGATTAATTCGTCGCGATCCATAAGGCCGGATACCTCTTAGAGCAATTCGCGTTCGGAGGGTTTTGCATTAAGACCCTTGGTTTCATCTTATCTTGAACCCTCTGGTTACGGAAGCGTTACCGCTTCGCCCCCTCGAGTCGTTGCCAGCGATCGATAAACCGTCAAGTCAATCGTTTCCGTAATTGACCGCACGGAGCCGTCGGCGATGGCAAAGTTCGTCCCGGCCGGATGGTAACTGCCGAGATCGTCCAAGTGAGCACCGATGGTATTGGGTGCGTGATCGGCAATTCCCAGGAACCGCTCAAACCCTTCGTCGGCTCCCGGAATCGAGCCTACCCAGGTCGATTTGTCGATCTTCGAGTTTCGTTCGGCGACCATGAATGTGTTACTCAGTCCATCGGTGATGTCGCGGAATCGCGTTGAGCTGTTGTGGTAAAAAATGCCGTCTGTGCGGCACTGAACTCCGATCGGCAGCGGCTCACAGTTTTTGAGTTCCTGCGTCCCCGCCATGCCAACATAATTTGCGACGGGAATGCGGACGGTCGGCATGTTTCCGGTGAGGTCGAAGAAATCTTGCGAGTTCGCGTCGGACGGGCAACGGTACAAGGAGAGGTGCGTGTTGCGAGCCGCGAGGTTGCTTGGATCGGTGATCGGCAGCTCGCCCTTCACGAGGTTTTTCGTGTTGGACTGTTCGAGGAACGGCAGAACTCGTGCCGCCCAGCCCCAGCCAGGTTGGCCCAACGCATGTGGCTGACGCGTGGCTGGATCGACGCCGATCCACCCCATCGGCAGCGACTTATGGGTGTCGTGATAGTTGTGCAGGGCGAGACCGATTTGCTTCAAGTTGTTGTAACAAGACATGCGGCGAGCCGACTCGCGGGCCGCTTGCACGGCTGGAAGCAACAACGCGACCAAAATGCCGATGATCGCGATGACAACGAGTAATTCGACCAGTGTAAATGCTTTTCTGGGACGGTTCATGATCTTGAGTTCTCCTCGATCGCGCATTCGAAATCGCGCGAGTGACAATCGCTGATGACAGCGGAAATATGAAAGTGGAGCAGCCGAACAGAAGCTTTGCGGAGGTGGACCCGCAGGCCTGGAAGACGCCTGTTGCTAACTCAACTCAGGAGGAGAACGTGGCCGGTGCAGGCCAATGGCGATCGTTGAAACAAGACGTGATTCGCCATGTTGTGCGGGTTCGACAGCATCGCCAATCGCCAGTGATTCGAGTTCGAGCGTCAGAATTGCTGCGAGGGCCAAGTGCCGACAAACAGAACATTCGTCTTTGTCTGTCGGCTGATTTGGGAGCGGCGGGTGCTCGTGCGAGCTGTGCGCGTCATAGTGATGCAGGTGGCCAGCAGCGCCAACATGGCCGTGCGAGCCGTTCGCGATATGTGCGTGAGAATGCCCCCAGCCAGCGATCACCACCTGCGCAACCAGCGCGGCGGCGAGCAGGATCGGTAGGAAGCGGTTGCGGCTCATGTTTCGGATACCTGAAGTGCGGGCTTTTACCGCGCTGTCACGAATCGTGCAACGTCAATGCGTGTTCACGTTCGTAGAACCTTCGAGCCACTGTACGGACTCAGTTCTCTGACGGTTCATTCGTTCTAGCCGCCAATTGCGGCATTGTAAAGGTTAAGCGTGATGTGCGCCTGCCCCTGATGATGGGCTTCGTGCCAGCCAATGATTTGCAGCGTTGCGCGGAGCGTCAGGCGACGTCCATCGCGGGCCTCCCAGACGATCTCATCGAGTTTTGCCTCGTCTTGCTCGCTCAGAGTCGTCAGCAATTCCTCCCTGCCGGCGGCCAGCGCATCGCGAATCTGCGCGACCGTCGGGATATTGTCGTCGGGCGTGCTGCCACCTTTGAAGCGATCCCATAGCTGCTGAAGGCGACCTTCCCTTTTCGCCAGCCGCTCGACGGCGAACAGCTCTTCGCTCACCCCGACATGCATCAGCTGCCACGCGATATGAGCGCGCCCAGTACCGGGCCGCCAGCCGAGAACTGCTGGCGGATCCGGCATCTTCTCGATGCGATCGAGCAGCCCAAGCGTCCGGCCGCGGTTGAATTCGTATTGCTGTTGGAAAAGTTCGAATGCGTTCATGTTGTGATTGACTCCATTGGTGGGATGTGTCGCGACGGCGAGCCGCGGCCTCCTGTCCCCAGCGAGCTTGTCTCGTTGGAACATGAGATTGGTGAGTTAAAAAGCGACGCGATCAATGCCCAGACCCCAACGGGCTTGTCCCGTTTGGTGAATCAGATTCGACACGACGTAGCGTGGCGCGACAACGTGTCCTGGCCGAGTCTCATGCACCCACGAGCTGAACTCGTGGGGGTCTTGGATTCTCAAACGCATACTTCTAACCGGTAAATCTTTGGTTCCAACGGGGCGAGCCCGTTGGGGACCGTGAGACGAATTCAGCATTACGTCGGAATTCGTACCGTGGGTATTATTCGTCCGTCACGCAACCTTCGGAAGCGGACTTCACGTTCTTGATGTACTTGTACAGCGTGCCGCGCGTCGATTTGTAGGCTGGTGCCTTCCAAGCGGCGCGCCGTGTGACGAATTCCTCGTCGGTGAGGTCTGCATTGATAACGCGGTTCTCGGCGTCGACCGTGATCTTGTCGCCGGTCTTGACCAACGCGATCGGTCCGCCATCTTGAGCCTCGGGCGTGATGTGGCCAACGATAAAACCGTGCGAACCGCCCGAGAAGCGGCCGTCCGTCAGCAGCGCCACGTCGCTACCCAGTCCAGCACCCATGATGGCCGACGTGGGTGTTAACATCTCCGGCATGCCGGGCCCGCCTTTGGGGCCTTCGTAACGAATGATGATCACGTCCCCCTTCTTGATTCTCTTTTGCTCGAGCGCGGCGAGCATGTCTTCTTCGGAATCGAAGACGTTGGCTGTGCCCTTGAAGACGAGCCCTTCCTTGCCGGTGATCTTGGCGACCGATCCTTCCGGCGCGAGATTCCCTTTGAGGATCTGAATGTGGCCGGTCTTCTTGATCGGACGATCCAGTGGATGCACCACGTCCTGTCCTTCCTTGAAGCCGGGCAGATCCGCAAGGTTCTCCGCCACCGTCTTGCCGGTGACGGTCGGGCAGTCGCCCTTCAGGAACCCTTCGGCCAGCAGGTACTTCATCACGGCCGGCGTGCCGCCAACATTGTGCAAGTCTTCCTGAACATACTTGCCGCTCGGCTTCAGGTCAGCGAGGAACGGAACACGATCGCTGACCGCTTGAAAGTCGTCGATGGTCAACGGCACATCGACGCTGCGCGCCATGGCAATCAAGTGCAGCACGGCGTTCGTCGAGCCGCCCAAGGCCATCACGATGACCATCGCGTTTTCAAACGCGTCGCGTGTCATGATGTCGCGAGGCTTGATGTCTCGTTCGAGCAGCAAGCGGATCGCGGCACCCGCTTGGAGGCACTCTTCCAGCTTCGCCGGATCGACGGCCGGAATCGACGAGCTATAGGGGAGTGTCATTCCCATGGCTTCGATCGCACTGGCCATCGTGTTCGCCGTATACATGCCGCCGCACGCGCCCGCGCCGGGGCAGCTCACTTTGACGATTGCCTCGCGTTCTTCTTCGGTGATCGTGCCGGCCAGAAACTCGCCGTAGGATTGAAACGCCGAAACGATATCGCGCGGCGTTTCTTCTTGGTGCTCGTGGTCCTTGAAGGCGGTGCAACCCGGCTTGATCGTGCCGCCATACACCATCAGGGCAGGGCGGTTCAAGCGGCCCATCGCCATCAAGCAACCGGGCATGTTCTTGTCACACCCCGGCAGCGCGACGAGCGCGTCGTACCACTGTCCCCCCATCACGGTCTCGATCGAGTCGGCGATCAGATCGCGGGATTGCAGCGAAAAGCTCATCCCCTCGGTCCCCATCGAGATGCCATCGCTGACCCCGATCGTATTGAACCGCATCCCCACACAGTCGGCCCGAGTCACACCTTCCTTCACCTTAGCCGCCAGATCCAGCAGGTGCATGTTGCAGGTATTGCCTTCGTACCAAACGCTGGCGATCCCGACCTGCGCCTTATCCATATCCGCCCGGCTCATCCCCGTCCCATAGAGCATCGCCTGCGACGCCCCTTGGCTTTTAGGTTGCGTAACACGGCTGCTATATTTGTTGAGTTGAGTCATCCTAAAGGCACCTTGCATTTACGTTGTAGCCCAGCGGGCATAGTATGCCGCAGAAAGCGAGGCATTCTACCTCCCGAGGAGTTCACTCAAAAGAGTAGGGCCAGTGTGTCAGTGGTGCCTTCACGTCTTGGCGTTCACTTTGCACACGTTGGGTGGAATGCCTATAGTGAAGCTATTGCGTCTTTTCGTTTCGTCTCAGCTGATAACGTCGGATGCCCATCTGCGTCTTTGTTCGGAGAGAGCCCTCATGCCACAAGCCGTCGTTGACCCGGAAGAACTCCGCCGCTTTGCTCAACGCTTGAAAAAATTCAACAGCGAGCTTCAAAACCAATCGACCGTGTTGGGGAACCAACTGGCGACGCTGGGATCGACCTGGCGGGATCAGGAGCACAAGAAGTTCGTCGAGCAATTCGAGCAAAATATGAAGGTGATTGCCAGGTTTACGGAGGCGACCGAGCAGTATATCCCGTATTTGCTGCGTAAAGCGGAACATATCGAGGATTACTTGCAAAGCTGAGGGTTGAGAGTTTGGTTTAGAGTTGAGAGTTTAGAGTTGAGCGTTGAGAGTTTAGTGAGGGTTGAGAGTTTAGTGAGGGTTGAGGTGCGATGTTTAACTTTGAGAAGTTGGAAGTTTGGCAGCGAGCGATTGCTTTCACAGACCCTGTCTACGCGGCAACGCGGCAGTTTCCTAATGACGAAAGGTTTGGACTTACGAACCAAATGCGACGGGCGGCTGTATCTGTTTCGTCCAATATCGCCGAAGGAAGCAGCCGAAGCTCGAAAAAGGATTTTGCCAGGTTTGTCGAAATCGGCTACGGGTCGCTCATGGAAGTCGTATCGCAGCCCCACATCGCTCGTCGCCAAGAGTTTCTCGATCAAGACACGTTTCAATCCATCTACAATGAAGCAGAATTAATCAGCCGAATGCTCAGCGGACTCCGATCGTCGCTGATGAAATCGTCGTAATCTGAACCCTCAACCCTCAACCCTCAACTTTCAACCCTCCATGAACCAATCCGCGAATGTCACTTCGATCGATGCCGTGCGGGCGCTTCGCGCCGCGCTGGTGGAATTC
>JAQBZB010000154.1 GCA_027622275.1 Planctomycetota bacterium
AGGTTGGAATACCGATTATCTTGCCCGAGTCCTTGGACTACAAAAGACTTAGTGTGCGTTTGCCGTGATCTGCTGGCCGGACGTCTGCTGAATTCCAAGGACGAAGTGAGTCCGACGCCTGGCCCCTTGCGCGAGATCCACGAAAGCGACTCGTTGCTCGCCCGGATCGCCGCCGACTTGCGGCGTTTCCGCAGAATCAACCCGAGGAATTTCAGTTACCGCGATTTCGAGCTGCCCGCCAACGGTCATCCGGTCGGTCCGCCCATCATCCCGGCCGACTCGCCGCTCGGGCTCGCCATCCTGAGGAAGTCGATTGACCGGCTGGAAGCAACGCTATTCATCAACCCGGATCGCGCCGATGCTGCCTACGCTTTGGGATTCTGCTACTCGTTCCACGTCAAGGACATCTGGAACCCGGAGCGTGCCGACGAACTGCTCCGCCGCGCTGCCGGTGCCGATCTCGGAGGAAAAATCGGCGTCGCCGCGCTCCGTTTGCTAGCGGATATCAGCTTCCATCATCAAACCGGTCAAGTTCCCGAGGGACAGCAGAGCCGAGCCTTCGACCAGATGCTGTACACGTTCCAGAACATGCCGGAGAAGTATCGCGACTCGGTTTGGGCGCGGCTTCCGTCGAAGATGTCGCCGCTGCTCGGCAAGCTCCGCGATACGACGAAGCGGATGCAGTTGATCGAAGCCGTTGCCGCGGAAGCCGAACGCGAAGGGTCTCGACATCAAAGCGGCATGGCGAAGGCGGTCAATAGTCTATCGGCCGGATTGGGCAGCGGCGGCAATGGGCCTGATCCAATTCCGATGCTGCGCCGTTGGGTGGAAGGCGACGATCTCACGTTGATGCATCTCGCAGCCCGAGGCTTGGCTCAGATTGCAGAGAGGCAAAAAGAATATGAGCAAGCGGCCAAATGGTATCTGCAGGGTGCCGCCGGTTTGGCGGAGAGTACCTCGTTCACCCACGTCACCGCTCGCGACAACCTGCGAATCCATGCGGGGCGCTGTTTGCGGACGGCGGAGAAAACGGAAGACGCCATCGAATTGCTCGAGTCGTTCGAACCGCACGATCCAACTTCGCTGAATTCAGGCTATCACGCCGTGGAACTCGGCCTGTGCTATATGAAGTTGAACGAGAACGACAAGGCGCTCGATGTCATGGTGTCGGCCGCCGAACGAGTTGACGGCCTGGTCGACAACAGCCGCGTCGAGCAGTACATCAACGAACTCGGCGGGGTTCCGCTGAGCGAAGATAGCGATGTCGACGTCGAGTACATCGCCGGGCCGGGAGGAAGCACGATGCACAGCAGCGCGTTGGCCACCGATGGCACGACGCTCTTTACTGTCGGCACGTTGCAAAACGACACGCGGCGCGGCGTCTGCGCCTTCGATGTTGAACGCCGCTCTTGGCAGACGCTGACCACGCAATTCGGTGCCGTCACCAGCATGGCCGTTCACGACGGAGAACTCTGGGTCGGCACGGCCCAAGAAGGCATCTGGCGGTGCGAGCTGTCGAGCAATCGTTGGAGGCAGTGGTCCACGGAACAGGGCCTGCCCGATGATCGCGTGAACGTGATCACCGCATCGGCCCGCGGCGTGCTTGCCGGCGTGGGCACGACCGCCGCGGGCGGAGCCGTGCGCATTCATCAAGACGCCGACGTGGAAGTGCTCGATGGCCAAGACGCGCCCGACCTCGCCCCGTCGTTTCTGTTCGTGCAGGGCGAGCTGCTGCTGGCCGCTACGCGAAGTGGCGTTTACGAGTTCGATCTCGAAGAGACTCAGTGGACGAAGACGGTCGAGGCGACTGGGCTGCGCGAGGTCCGTGTCTTTCCCGGCAAGTCGCACGCCTGGGCATCCACCTACCGCCGCGAGATCTATCCGTATGGCGCGGATGAAGCAGAAGCTGAGCATTTCAAGGCCGCTTGGTTCAACGAACGCGGCAAGTCCGGCATCAGGACTTTGTGTGGGATCGAGCACAACGGCCAAGTATGGTACGGCGGCTATCCCTGGGCCAGATTTCGCAGCGTCGGCCTCTATCGCGTCGATCTCAAGACCGGAGAATTCCGCCTGTACGGCCTGCGCGACGGCTTCCGCATGAGCACGACCTACACAACGCACGCCGCCGTCGCGATCGGCAACGACCTGTGGGTCGCCGGCTCCGCCGGGCTGGCGCGCGTGACACCTCCGCAATGACCTCTACTTTGTCACAGCTAAGAATTCGTGTGGCCGGGGTCGAGATTTGGGCCCTCGGAACGAATTGGCCCGGAGCATAGAAGCCCGAATCGCCAGCGAAGAAATTTACAGTGCGGGGCTTCGCTTGCGACTCTTGAATTTTCCCGTTTCAGGCCCGAAGGGTCGGTAGATCCATTGCCGGTGGTGTGAACCACCGGTTGCAAATCCAGATGGCGGCGGAGGCCTGAAGGGCCGGCACAAACTCCCTGTGTCGGCCCGCTGGGCCTTCGATCCTTTGATCTCTTGCGTTCCGGTGGCTCACGCCACCGGCAGAGGTTGTATCGTGCCTCCGGCACTGGAGAGCGCGCAACTTCAAAACTCGCGATTCAGGGTTGAGTAATCCACGGCGGAGATGAATCGGAGACCTCAATGTTCCGTATTCCCCTCTCTGTGTTCCTCCGTGCTCTCTGTGGTTTACTATTCCACCCCCTCACACTCCCGCAGCGTCGCCTGGGCTTCGGCGAGGTCGGGCGAGCTGAGTTTGGTGTAGATTTCCACGGCACGACGGGCGTGGGGCAGGGCCTCGGCGGCTTTGCCCTGACGCACGAGGGCTTGAGCGAGGCGGCGGCAGTCCTCGGCGATCAATTCCTGACGGCCCACCTTTTTCGACAAGGGGAGGGCCTCGCGGGCCAGAGTCTCGGCCCCCGGCCAGTCTTCCCGGTCCAACGCCAACTCGGCCAGATTGCCCGTGTAGACGGCCACACCTTCTGCGTAATCAATCGCGCGAGCGATCCGTAGCGCCTCTCGCGGTAGTCTCGCTCCGCCGCCGTGTAATCGCGGAAATCCTTCTCCGTATTGGCGAGCGAGTTCAGGCACAGAGCCACGTCCTCGCTCTCCGCGGACAAGGTGCGATGCAGTCCGAGCGCCTCGCAGTAGGCAGTGATCGCTGAGGGGTAATCGCTTTTCAACTGATGCCCGATGCCGCTCAATCGGAGGGCCGTGGCTCGCTCGCGCACATTGGCCTTCGTCGCCTGCCAGTGTGATTCCGCGCGATCGGCCGACGACAGTACTGGGTCCGCCTGCTGGCGCAGACGGTGAACCCAGCCCGTCTCGTAGGCCCGCCAGCCTGCGTTGCTGGGGTCGACCGCTGCGACAGCCTTGGCTTCCGCCTGCTGGTTGAGCGAGAGCCATTCATCCCAACGCCCTGTGAAATCGAGGAAGTCTGCGAGTGCATTGCACACGGTTTGCAGGCGACGATTCGTCCCACCCAGGAATAGCGGCAGTGCTGGTGCCACAGCGGGCCAATCTGCATCGAGTACGGGAAAGCGATCGTGCTCGTCATATCCGTTCTCGACTATGAGCTTATATGCTCGCTGCTCCAACCGGTCGCCGGTCTCGCGCACAACTTCGGGCCGGTGCTTGCGTAGGAATTCGGCGACCATCGGCACAAGGGTATATTCATTTTCCTCCTGGTCGGGAACGACAAGGGAGCGGTTCGCGAGCGTATCGAGCGCGGTCGCGACTCGTTCTTCGTCGAGCCCCGCGACGGTGGCGATGTGCTCCGCAGTCGCCGGAAGCATGAAGTAGGTTAGGGCGACGAGGACGCGCTCCTCCGCGGGAGTGAACTCGTTGGCGAGGTCGCCGAAGATGAACTCCAGCGGGTCGTTGTCCGGCGGACAGGATCGCAGGAAGTGGAGCGCGTCGGTGAACGTGCGACAGCTCCCGCGACCGAGTTGCCCGGCAACCCAACGCAGCAGCAAAGGCTTGCCGCCGGTTTCTCGGTATAGTGTAACGCGCTCGGCGTCGCTACTCTTGGCCAACAGCGAATTGCGCTGGGCGAGGTCGGCGAGCGTTTCGAGTGCGGCTGGCTGGTCGAGCTTTTCCAGGATGAGTGTGTCCGCGCTGGAGCCGATGCGGCGGCGGCTGGTGAGAATCGCCTTGCAGCCCTGCGGCAACCGCTTGACGAACGTAAAGAGCTGGTCGCGGTCGGACTTGGGAATCGATTCGAGATTGTCGAGGATCAGCAGCGTACGCGTGTCGCGCAGCGCATCGAGCAGCAGCCGGATGCGCTGGTCCTCGGCCGACTTGGCGATGTCCTTCTGTCCCAACTCGCTGGCGATCTCGTTGAGCATTTGGAGGAAGCCGGCGATGAGCAGATTGCCGAGACTGCGCACGCCATCGTCATCCATCTCGCGGTCCTCCAACGACACGAAGATCATCCGCTGGAACTGCTCCGGCGAGCAGTCATACGCCGCGCGAACCGCCAGCGAAGTCTTCCCCATGCCTCCCGGCCCATCAATCAGCGCCCCCCACGTCCGCGACTCGGGATCGAGAGCCTCGCGGATCGTGGCAAGTTCTTTCTCACGCCCGAAGAACGACTGAAGCCGCGGCAGGTTGTTGGGGATCGCGGAGGAGAGGTGCTTGCCGCCGAGATTCGCGATGGGCGGCGGCGTCCCACCAAGCCATTTGACGATGTTGTCGAAGTCGCGGTCGGCGTGGAAGCGGTGGTAGCCTTCGAGCTTCGAACATATGTGCGCTGCATCGCCGTCGTCGAGCAGCACGACGCGGATGTTCTGATTGACGTTGGCAGACTTGTAGATTCGCGTCCGCACGTCGTCCGCTTCACAGGCCGCACCAAGCCCGGTGCCGGGCTCTTGTTGGCCGTCGAAGCAAAGGAACCACGATTCGCTGCCGATGATGATGACGTACTCGGTGTTAATCGCCTGATCACTGCTCCACTTCCCCCACTTCTCAGGCGGGCCGCCGGGATGGTCGTCGAGATAAAGCTGATCGAGGATGACCTCGACGCCGCATTCGCGAAGACGCTCGGCAAAGACGCGGACGCGCTGGCGTTGATCGTCGTCGATCTGGCGATAGCTGATAAATGCCTTGGACATGGTGCTTGATCCGTGAAGATTCGAGAGGTGCCGGTCTCTAACTCCGCCCTGTCCGAGCCGAACGCACGCTCCGACCTACAGAGCACCAACCTGCGCGAGCACTCCCAACTTGCCTCGCGCCGCTCGCGCCATCATGACCTATTTCACACCGGCCTGCCAGCACGCCCGAAGAAGTAGCATGGCCTCGTAGGCCGTGTCGGCATGGGAGCGAGGGAAAGCACACGGCCTGCGAGGCCATGCTACTCACGCGAATCCCGCACGTGAATTAGAATGGGCGGCATTCCTTCCGTGCTGAAGCGGAAGGGTTGCGGTTGCTTTTTTGTTGCAGAGTCAGCATGTCTACGAAAGTCACTTGCCGACAATGTCAAAGTTCGTTCGCCGCGCCGCCGCATCTGTATGGCAAGACAGTGGCGTGTCCGAAGTGCCGGGCACCGATCGCAATCCCGCAGCCGGTCGCCCCGGCACCGAACCCGCAACTCCACTTCCACGAAGTCCGCCGCGCCGACCACTTTAGCATCCTCGCCCCGGTGACACCTCTCATGGCTGACAAGATTCGCCAAGACACCGGCCCAAGCTGCAACATCCAGTTCACCGACGAAGAAATCGGCAGCCGGTTCTAGGGGTCACTTCGGATCCCCACTTGCGACGGCCCTCCGAAGCGACACCACTGCTATTCGATAACTCGCCCGCGTGACGCCTCGGCAATGAGCCACATTGAAAACTTGTCGATGCTGTCTGGGAAAGGGGTACGAGGCAGTTGGCGCAGTTGTATTGAGTCCGCTGGTCGGCGATATTGACTCAAAGCAATCTGGGAACTCGATTAACTGCGAGGGAGTCGAGCCATGACAACGGCGATGACGATGCGGAAGCGGACGGCGAGTTGTTTCGCGGCACTTGTCTTGGGAACGGTGGGGTGTATCCCGCCTGCGGATCGTTTTGAAAAAAACACGACGCAGGCACCAGATCCCCCGGCCGTATCGAATACCACGCAGATCGATGATTCCGCACACGTGCCGCGGCCAAATCGAAGTGCGCAAAAACTGGATACACGTGATGTCGATACGAGGATCCGAGAGTTGCAGTTGCAGATTGAAGAAAAGAAGGCGGAGCTGCATTTGATGGAGCAGACATTGGGGGAATTGAGGCAGGTTCGACAGGCAGACCGATCGATTGCCGCGAGACCGCCACAGAGTGTCCAGCCACATGGGGACCATGCTCCCCCCGCGGCAGCACAGGCAGACAAACAATTTGTTCCGCGTGAGATCCCGCCGCTGCTGCCGGAACCGGCCTTGCCCGCCGAGCAGCTTATCGAGTCGTATCTCGATGATATCGACCGAGTCGTTGCCGAACTCGACGCGGTAAGGAATGGAAAGTTGGCGAGCTATTTGGCACGAAGCGTGATCGATGCGCGCAGCCGGTTACGAGATCCAGATGCCAGCTTCGCACCTTTGGCGGCGCGAGAACTTCACGTGGTGGGACTCTACGAGGGTGTCGAGTTTGAGATTGGAAGACAGCGCGCGGAGGTTCGTGTCACTTATACGGGATCGCCCATCGTCCTCTGTCTCACGTCCTACGAAAAGATTCACTGGACCGTGAAGCTTGCCGAGGGTGTCGAACTGGAATCGATCATACTCGGCGGACGACTGCAATTCTTGGTCGATCCGCCGCCCGGCGTGGAGGTCATCGATTGCACCGCCGAGAATGCGGGCACAAAGCCGCTGGATTCAGCCTACGCGCGGCATTCGAGTGATTCGTCTGGCTCGCGATTTCCCAGGTTGGCGAAACAGTTGAAGGACATCACGGGGCTGGAGGTGACAACTTTTCAGGGCGACTATCGATACTCCGGGAAGCCAATCGTCGTTGGACCCTCGAGCAACGCCTGGCGACAAGAGCGTGTGCTTGCCGAGCTGCGAGAGATCCAACGCGAGGCCACGTCCTCCGAGCGATTACAACAGTGGCATCGCATGAAGGAGTTGAATTTCACGGCCATTCATTACCGCTTCGACTCCGGCGGCCAACGGCACGCGATGGATCACCACGGTGTAACCGGCTCGATTGGTCCGTTCACGCCGCTGGGGCCGGAACTCAGTCGACACACGCCGTTTCCAGCGGATGTGAGCTGCCCGGTAGCCGACGCGGACGACGGACAATTCTACGCCATCGCCGGCCACGGACTTGTGCAAGTGAATCAGCGGGGCGGAAAGCATTTCGACTTGCATCCGCCGAAGGACTTTCCGGATGTCAGTTGGCCCTGCGGCTTGGCGTTCGATACCAAACGACGGCGGGTCGTGATGGTGTCGCTGGGCGGTACCGGGTACATGTATGGCTATGAACCGGCGACGGAGAAGTGGACGTTGATGGCGGACATGAAAGAAGCTGGTTTGGTTCCGTTCGTTTACATGCCGCGACAAGATGAGTTCCTTGGCCTGCAGGTCGAACATGGTGGCGGGAATCAGCTTTACCGTTACGACCACGAAGGCAAGTTTCTGGGAAAGACAAGGCTCTCGCAAAGCCTGCTGCAACAGGGAGCCAAGCATTCGCACTGCCAGGCGATTCCGGTCGAAGACTTGCTGGTTTTCCTGATCGGGGCCGAGCACGTCACGCCGGAAGGCGATCGAGCCGTGCGAGCCTTCGTCGTCAATCCTGACTCTGGAGAAGTCCTGTTTTCAATCCTGCACGACGACGAGACCCTGCGAGCCATCGCGGAAGCCGACGTTGCGGCGGCACCCGACTGGATAACGAATGCGAAGCTCGCTACTTCTGCCCCGACTCGACAGCCGCTGAGTGACGCAGTCGATCGCCCCGTCGCCGCGGAAGCCGTGTTGGCTGACTTGCGCCGCCAAAGCGAACAAGGAATCGACGAAGCACCCGAACTGCACGTGATCGGATTCTATGAGCCAGGCCATCCCATCGATCGCATTTCTGGCGGCGAGAGGAGTATTGATGTTCGCATCAAGCCAAGCACTAAGCCCATTGTCGCAGCGTTGACGGCTTATGAATCAACGCATTGGAAAGTGACGATCGATCCAGGCGCGAACGTCGCCGCGATAATCCTCAGCGGCTACCATTCGCACACCGCCGAAGGAGTCCCGGCCGATGTTCCCTTGATCAAAATGAGCTATGACGATGGCTCACGCAACTACTTTTACGGTTTTGACACAAAGCGGCGAGACTACGACGAGATGCTCCAGAAGGCTCGCAAGGTAACGGGCCTTGAGGTGCTGACATTCCAAGGCTCCTACACGCCCTCGCCTGGCGCGACGTACCGCATTCGGCCCGCTGTGCCGGGCGATTACAAAGCGGTTCGCGCCCGGCTGGATGCCGAACATCAAACGGGCAAGCTTCTGGAAGAAGCGCGACAACGTGCGGCCAAAGATGTCGTCGCTGGCAAGTTTCCGCCCGGCACGATCGAATTCGGCGGGCACCATTACGCGGTGTTCGAGACTCGCAAGTCATGGGAGCAGGCGAGGGAAGACTGCCAAGCACGCGGTGGCGATTTGGTCTGTATCGACGACGAGCGAGAGCAGCGGCTTGTCCAGGCGTTGGCCGCCGGGGCAGAGGTGTGGCTGGGCGGCAGCCGCGAGCCGACGGACAAACAATGGAAGTGGATTAGCGGCGAGGCGATCACGTATACGAACTGGGGCAGCGGAGAACCCGGCAACTCGGGCGGAGGCGAGAACCGCATCGAGATGTGGCCCAACGGCCAATGGAACGACCAACCGGCCCACGACCAGCAGCCGTACGTTTGCGAATGGGGACCTTGAACGTGTCTCGGAAGGCCGCCGCCACGAATCGCTTCCGCGCCGTCTTTTCATTCGCACCCGTCGACGACGTCAGCGGCTATGGCGCGGACGTGCTGCCGTTCAGTCCGTGGAACGAGAAGGAAGTGTCTTTGCGCAACCCGATCCAATGGCTGCACGCGATGAAGTCGCCGGTCTATGTATTTGAAGGCTCCAGCGGCAACATCAGCTGCCTCCGCAACATGCGCCGCGCCTCGGCCAACCCCCAACTCCACTTCCACGAAGTCCGCCGCGCCGACCACTTCAGCATCCTCGCCCCAGTGACACCTCTGACCGCCGAGAAGATCCAACAAGACACCGGCCCTATTCAGTTCACCGACCAAGAGATAGGAGCTCGGTTCTAACCGAGTTCGCTCGCCTATCTCGACGCAGAGTGCCGAACGAGCAGCGCGGCGGAGTAGTCGTTGGTTCCCCGCCGATTGCGAACGGTTGGATGGAAGATGGTGCCCAGAACTCGCAGGAATGGTAACTTCCTCGCATTGCAATCATCACGCTCGAAATACATACGACAGCACTTTAGTTGTACTATACTGGGCGCTGCGTTGATGCCGACAATAGAATTGCATAGTTGTCGGAGAGTACTTTAAACGAGGAGTACCGCAAATGAGGCACCGCCGCGTGTTATTGCTCCGTGGCCGCAAGACAACCTACTTCCGGCCGAAGTCGCTGATCGTACGTCCTACATCGGCAGCGCAGAACACAAAACGTACCCCAGCCCGGCAGGACACCCAGCGTTGCGGTCGGATGCTTCACGATGCGATCCAGGCTACACTAACTTTGATCAGATTACGCTAGTCTTGCGCGAAGGTATTCGGCGACGTTGCACGAGCGCTGTTTTTGACAACGGTTTTCCGAAGTACGTTTGGGGTTGGCTTGATGGTCAGTTGTACGAAGCAAGATTGGTCAACCGGCAACAGGGAACGTACAAAGGTTATCCGCTCGAAGAAGTCGAAACACCCAAAGACGACGAAGATTTGCTGAATTGGGAACAACAAGATGCTTAGTCTTTTTACCGAATGGAACGACGCGCCGGGAGTCAAAGATCCGGTTCTGGCAGCGACGTGGGCGCGATTGGAAATCAAAGACGAATCATTACCCAATCCAAAGTGGCCCAGTCGAGTCATCCGATCCTGCGCCAACAGCGTCGATCGTGGAGTTTACGGATCGCTTTTTCCTCTCGCGGAATGGATCGTCGAGAACTGGTGGTTCCTGCTGCACGAAAGCTGCCGCGTCCCCGATTTCATCAGCGGGAGACGCCTCGCAGAAGATCCAGCGCAGCGTGCTTGGGTGCAACGTCATAATCTGCTTGCGGCCCGGGAAGGTGGCGCTTTGCCCGACTTGACCATTTTTCGTGACGGCAACGCGATCGTGCTAAAGTGGGCTCCCGACCCACCGCACGATGATCGCATCTGGCCCGTTCGGTTCATCGAACAAGGCCTCCTCTTTGCCGAACCGTCCGATGTCGAGCGTTCTTTGCACCAATTTGTGGTAGCCGTACTCGAGCGACTGGTCGGCAACTCCGATGCATCCACCGAGCGATTGCGGGCGAACTGGAAAGCGGCTTGTGAATCGCGTCATGACGAGCCCGAACTCTGTTCGTGGTCGGCATCGATGGGACTCGACTCCTATGACGAGGATGGTCTGACCGACGAGTTGGTTGAAGTCATGCAATCACGAGTGAGCGGACTTCAGCCGGAACTCAGGCACGATCTGGTGGACACAGCCACAGGCAGTTCTCTCCTGTCCGATTTGGATTGGCTTGACCAGGCATTGCCCCTCGTTTCGGATAGCACGGGATCAAGTAACGGAACGCCGGTGAAAGAACGGAAGACGGCGCATGATCTCGGATACGAACGGGCGGCGACGTTTCGCCAACATTTCTCTCTATCGCGAGGCGTGATTCCCGATCTGCCGGCGCTATTGCACGACAATTGCGGCTGGCCAGCGCCCGATCAGCAGATCTTGGCGATCGCAGGCACAACGAAAATTAACGCGTTGATCGGGAAAGATCCTAACGACAAACCTCGGATGATTGGTCCGCCGTTGGGACACTGGGCAGAACGTTTCCGACTTGCCCGCGCACTGTACTTTCTTCCCGATGCTACGAAGTCTGTCTGTCCACGACTCGTGACCCGATCATTTACTTGGGATCAGCGCGCATCGCGAGCGTTTGCAGCCGAATTACTCGCTCCGGCTGATGCGCTGCGTGCTCAAGTTGGTGACGTTGTATACGCCGACGATTTAGAGCACCTTTCGCATCAATTTGATGTCAAACCCACTCTCATCGAACATCAAATCAGGAATCATCACTTGGCGCGGGTCGATGAAGACTGACCGCGCCGCTCAGGGAGTCGGGGCACTTATAACCTTGGTTTCAACCGGCTTCTCCTTTGATGCGGATGGCCGATTGGTGCCGACATTAATCGTGATTGCAAAAACGCTTCGGTCCCCGACCGGAACACATGGCGGTCCCTCTTGGGCGATACTTCCTTCAAACGACAAAAGGAACGGCGACGTGTTGAACACCACAAGATATCCAAACGGCTGCGAATAATCAGCCGCATATCGATGGGCTTGCCAAAGTCCTTGCTTGACATGTCCGGCATCCCGATTCTCGCCATCAAAGACTTTGACCTCGATTGGTAACGGTGTCTCACCTTGCCAAACGACAACGTCCGCTTCGCCAGACGGGCTGCGCGGCTTGGAGAAAGGAAAGTCAATGCCTTCGCGAAAGAGCCAAGCACGAAGATGCTTATCCATCTGTTCTTCAAGCTTTCTAGACTCCGCACCCTCTACCAAATCTCGTAGGGTGCCCGCTTCGAACCAGTCGCATTCTCGCTGATATCGGGAAAGTGTGTACAACAACAAATCGCCATCATCAATGCGCTCATCAATGTATGAACATAACGGGTTCAAGACCTGTTCAAGAAAGTCGTCGAACCCGTCCTGGATCCGGTTACTCCCCTTTCCAAACACGCTGTGGAAGTGTGGAAACGGATCACTTGGGTCCGCGAGGACGTCCAAGGCTCGCAAATAAAATGCCGCACAGTCCGTTTCTGTGGCGGGGAGACGGAGTCGGCGATTCTCTTCATCCACAAGAGATCCAGTGTCCGAGAACTTTTGGTCTGCAAGTCTGGATAGCTCAAAAGCAATTGTCTTAATAACTGGATCGTTGCGAAGGAAGTCAAGAAAGAATTTGATGTATTGCGTCCCTGATTGATAGTTAGCGCGAATGCAAGCGTTCTTCCGCTCCTGAAGCTTTACACGTGCAGCTTTCAAGTACGGGAAGTGCATCGGCATGATCCCACTACCTCATCGGAGCTTTCTTAGAGCCTTCTTTAGATCGTCAACCGCGCCGGACACGGCTCGTTTTGCCGTGACGGTACTGGCATCTTTGTCTACTAGTTGGATCGTCTCGTGACACCCGCGGCAATGCACTCTCTCGCCTAATGCGACTGGCCGCATCTGGCATTGGTTTTCCAGTTTACAGATAGGGCAAGCGAAGGTAATCCATGACCCATCGATGGCATCACTGACCGACGGCATTTGTAATCAGCCTGGAATATGAATGTGTGGTGTCAGTCAATCCTGAGTCGCGTGAACGGGATATTTTACACATGAATAGGGCTGTTGCGATATCGATGGCCCACCTACCGTTGCGAAATCACGCGGCTGCTGGTAATTCTGCCGATCATCCTTTGTGCGACAGCGCGACCAAGACTCCTCCATCAAAGTCTGAAGCACGATACCTCTTAACTTTCGGTCGGGTAAGGCCACTGCGCCGCGGTCCACAGCCCGCCGTCGACATACACCGTTTGGCCGGTCGTGAACTCGGCGGCGTCGCTGGCGAGAAAGACGACGACGGCAGCGACATCTTTGGCCTGGCCGACGCGACGCATGGGTGTGATTGGTCCCCAGGTTCCCGCGTAGTCACCCGCTTCGAGCTTAGTTCGTTCGATCTCGATGGCGCCAGGTGCAACACAGTTGACACGAATGCCTAGCGGACCGAGTTCGACCGCGCAGACCTTTGTCAGATTCTCGATGCCACCCTTGGAAGCACAGTAGTCGACAAGCGAGGGGAACGGTTGTTTGTTGGCACCCGAACCGATGTTGATAATCGCGCCACCGGTTCCTTGCTCTTTCATCATTCGAGCCGCTCGCTGCGAACAGAGGAAGCAGCCTTTCAAGTTCGTGCGGATCGTCCGGTCAAAATCTTCTTCCTGCAAGTCCAGCAGCGACGCGAACGTCTGCACGCCTGCGTTGTTCACCAACAAGTCGAGTCGCCCGGCTTCCGCTTGCAACTTGTCGAACATCGCCGTGACTTGCTCGCCGTAGCCCGCGTCCGCCTGAAGAATCCAACTTTGCCGGCCGAGTTCGCGCACGCGGGTCGCCGTCTCTTCGGCACCGGCCTGATCGCGGTTGTAATTCACCGCGACGTCCCAGCCAGCCGCCGCCAGCCCATAAGCGATCCCGCGCCCGATTCCTTTACTCGCTCCGGTGACGAGCGCTACTTTGGTTACGTTGCACAAGGTGATTCTCTCCACACCGCATATTTGATAGTCGGGCAATCAATCGTTCCTCGGTAATTTAACTGCCATGCGAGGATCGCGAAAGCGATGCCCGATCGTGGTAGTGGTACAGTGAGTAGAGAATTGAATCGAATTCGCTTAGAATCCGTTGTTCATGTCTTTCACCCGCAGTTTGTAGTGGTAGGTACTCATGTCGGCAATCTATGACAGCTCATCAGGGTCACTCGAGGCAATCCGTCGTCAAGTCGATCGTCAAGTCGAAGAATTGCACGAACGGTTAGCGCTACAAGATCCCTTGGATGGTGGCGGCTATCAGCACGTGCCGGCCGCGGAGATTACCGTCGAGGCGTTCGACTTGATCTTGCTCTGGCCGCTGCGGATCAAGGACGTAGCCGCGTCGCGTGATTCCGAGGCAGCGGGTACGCAGTGGCAGTCGCCCGACAAGCGGCTCACGGATTGGACGCGTTGGATCACGCGAGGTGGAGTCGGCCCGTGGCGCGAGCGTACCGAAGTGTTCCCGCACAACGAACCCGGCGCGCGGGCCGAGCGGGAGTTTTCCGAGTTCGCGTATTTTCATCCCTTCGTACGAAACTTCCTGTACGTCAGCCGCGATGATATGCGAGCCGACGACGAATCGCCGCACAACCGCAACCTGCGAGTGTTGCAACGTCCCGATGTCACGGAGATCAACCTCAGCTTCTTTCTCGATGGCAAGACCGAATCGTGCCAGCTGGCGGTCGATCGCGTCGAGCTGTACTTGTTCGATACGGGAATCGCATTTCTTGCGGTGCGGGCGACGTGGGCAGATGGTCAGGAGAATCCGTCGCTCGCCACGATCTTAAAGCTGCAAGATCTTGTGCGGCGGTTGTATGCGCCTTATTGGTCGGGATCGGATGGCTTTCACGGAGCCGGACACTGTCCGGACGAATTGTCGATCACCATCGGCGGTCACAAGGTCGAGGCGTTCTTTGGGACGTACAACCAAGCGACGCCCCAGGATTCCTCGCAACGCAAGGCCGCGGCAGACCAAGTCGATTACGTCGCCCAGCACCGCGAGCCGCTGCCGGTTGCGCCTTGGCGAGAGCTGCTGGAGCCGCTCCAACCGGTCAAAACCGACAACGCCGCCGACGACCGGCTGCAGTTCGTCCAGATCGAGGACGAACGCCTGCAATTGTTCAGCTATATCGGCGTTCCCGATCCGCGTCAGATTCATCCAGCCGACTGGGTACGCTTGGCCACCGTCGATGATCCGGGCCGTTCGGACTGCTTCCCCTATGCACCGGGCTTCGTAGCGGCGCAAGGTTTCGGGCAATTCACCTACGACCGCTTCTGGGATCCAAGCGGCAGGCCACCAGCAACCGAGTACTTGACTAAGACTCGCTGGCTGTGCTGTGGATACGGTTTCACCGGCGTCGGCAGCTCGCGCGATAAAGATTTCTTCGCCGACGGGCACGCGCCCATTTTCACCACCACTATTTCCACCTCGGTCTGATCGCGCACTTTCATCGCGCATCGCTGCTGAACTTCAAATACCGCATCACCGGTGTGATCGATGACTGGCGCAGGGAGGCAGCGAGTAACAGCGGCAAAAGGGCTCAACGCGTGTTCGCCAACAAACTCGATGCGGTCCAGCGCGACTTTCTGTTGTTCCGAAATATGTATTGGTGTACCGAAGTCAGTAACCAGGCGCAAGGTCGCGAGTTATTCGATTTGTGGTCGTTGCATTTGAATACCCGGCCCTTGTTCGATCAGGTGAACGCCGAGCTGCGGGAAGCGACCGAATTGGTCAGCGGCTGGCGGCAGCAATGGTTGCTCAGCGAGCAGAATGACATGCACCGCAACTTGGAGTGGGTCGAGCTGTTCATTGTTGCCGCCTATGCCATCGAAGCGATGATCGGAATCTCGCATTTGTTGCACGAGGGGAAAACCGTCAGTGCTTGGGCGCTTGGCGGCCTGGCAATTGGTGCGGGAGCAATTATCTTTTACATGCTGAAGTTGCACAAACATCCGACCGGCTCCACGTGGCGCGACAAGCTGTTCCATTACGGGCGGCTTGCGGTTCTGGCTCTGTTGCCACTCTTTTTCGGAGGTGTCTACTGGTGGGAGCACAAACGCCAGCATTCCAAAACGCCGCTTGGCGAGACACCCGTACAGCAAGCCGAACAACACGAGGATCACGCGACCGAGACACCGCCTGACGAAGCGGTTGAAGAAGACGACAATCCCGCAGAAGAAGAAGCATCTGCAGCAGAGCCCAGCGAACTACCTCCAGACGACACCAAGCAACCCGCCGAGCGAGCTGCTGAAGATGACTGACGCACATCACGACCGTGACAAGTTCTTCCTCGGCGGACGCGACCTTGAAATGCTGACGATCCGCCAATTGCTCGACGAGCATCTGCCGGGCTGTTACGTCGATCATGAGCTGAGTTGGGGAGCCACGGCGGTGCACTACGCGGACGAGATCAACGAGGCACTCGCGGAGGGTCTGCGGGTGGTGTTGATCGAGTTGGAACTAGGGCACGACGATCCGTGGCGAGACGAGATCGCGGCGGGGCGCGTTGTGATCGTGGACCATCATGACGAACGGGCGGGCGCGGACCAACCGACGGCGCTGGAGCAGATCTTCGCGTTGTTGGATCTGCCGCGCGCAGCATGGAAGCGGTGGCATGTTCTGGTTGCCGCCAACGACCGAGGCCATGTTTTCGAGTTACAAGCGATGGGAGCCACGACCGAGGAAATTGTCCAAGTCCGCGCGGCCGATCGTTCCAGTCAAGGTGCCACACCCGAAGAAGAAGCGTCGGCACGCGAGGCGATTGGCCGACGCGAGATGTTGCTCGATGGCGACCTGACCGTGGTTCGGCTGCCACATGGCAGAACGTCAACCGCAGCCGATGCAATGGAAACCGCGCTCGGCGGTCCAGGTTATCACAACTTGTTGATCCTCACGCCGGGCGGAGCCACCTTCTTCGGCGACGGCACAGCCGTCCAAGCGTTACACGCCCGCCTCCCCAACAGCTACTACGGCGGCGCGCTCCCTGAACGCGGTTTCTGGGGAATCGACGGCGAAGTCACACTGGACGAACTTGTCGCAACAATACAAATAGCGAATAGCAAATAACAAATAGCAGGGCCCTCTTTCGGATTCGGGATTTCGTCATTCTTTCGTCATTGGGTGTTTCGTCATTCTCCTCCCCGCGCTTGCGTCCGACCGTGCTGGCACGTTAAAAGGGGAGGCATGACTGAAAAGGAACATGTCGCCGAATGGGCGTTGACGCCGTTCTATCGATTTCGCTTTGTCGTGCGGGTCAGCAGGGAGGTGCGGTTGCCGACGCATCATGCGGCGGTCGTGTATGCGCTGTTGGCCAATGCCAACTCGGAGCCCCATGCCGGATCGCAGGCCGCGATCCCGGATGGTTGGCTGCTCGATGCACCGGAACAGGGGCGGGTGCGGCTGCGGGCCGGTGAAACATTTGCGTTCGGCGGGACTTTGATTGCGGAAAATCCTGGCGCGGCGCGGCACCGGCTGGACCATCTGCGCGAGGGCCTGCAACGTGTGGGACAGACCGCCCAGGACGGTCGCGACCGGTTGGGAGGTAATTTCTCGGTCGAGTTGATCGAAGACTTGGTCGCCGGTCGTGTGCTGGCACCGGACGTCATGCCGGTCGCCGTTCCCGTGGATTGCCTGACGCAACAATTGGTGCAGCTTTCCCATTGCGAAACCTGGACGCTCCGATTTACATCGCCCGTGCGGATTCCGCTCGACCCGGCCCACCGCACGCCCGGCCACGGTTTCTTCGATCGCCAGTATTTCGACGCGCGTTCGCTAGTGGCTCGTTTGCGCATCCGCCTGCCGGCGCTCGGCGTCCGTCGCGACGACGGCCACGAAGAAGATCCGCACGATTTTCCTGACGACGCGGTCCACGTGGTCGGCAACGAGCTGGTCTGGCTGGACATTGCTTATGGCCGCCGCAACGACCGCAATTCCTTGGGGGGCTGCCTGGGCCGGCTGCGGTTGCGCGTGTCGCACGCCAGCGTGGCCGCCGCGCTTGTGTGGGGCCAATTCGCCCGCGCCGGCAAGAACCTGGCGTGGGGCTTCGGCGCGTACCATATCGAAGAACTTGGCACGCCGGTCTTCACGTGCCGTCGCAGCCGCGGGCTGTTGGAAGATTGTCTGACCAACGACGCCGTGGACCACATTGCGCGCCGCCACAAGATCTCCAGCGGCGAACTGCGTCAGGAGGCCAATCGGTTGCGCCGCGCCGAATATCAACCGCCGCCCCCGCACACGGTCGAGATCCCCGCCAAGGACGGGACGCGGACGTTGCACATCCCACCGCGACTCGATCGCGCGTTACAGCGACTGGTGTTGGACGCCATCGCGCCGGCGCTCGACCAGTTCTTCGAATCGTCTTCGTTCGCGTGGCGGAAGGGATTCAGTCGTCAAGCCGCCGCGCGAACGCTGGCCGATTTGTACGAAGCCGGCTGCCGCTATGCGGTCCAGAACGACTTCGACCGCTTCTTCGATACGGTACCGCTGGCCGAGTTGCAACGCCGGCTGGAAGCCTACTTGGGCGACGGGCCAACCGTCCACGCGATCATGTTGTGGATGCGCGCGGGCGGCAGCGACGCCGAGCATGGCATTCCGACCGGCTCGCCCCTGTCGCCGCTGCTGGGAAACTTGCTATTGGATCAATTCGACGAACAGATCGCGGCCGAGGGCGGGCGGCTGGTGCGTTATGCCGACGACTTCCTGGTGCTGTGCAAGACAGAAGCCGAAGCTCAACGTCTGTACGGCGTCTGCCGACACGCCGCCGACGAGCTGCTGTTGCATTTGAACAGTCCGGCCGGCGCGGCCCTGGATCTCGATCAGCCGTTTGGTTTCGTCGGCTTTCGGTTCGAGCGGCACGAGACCTGGCAGGCCAGCGGTCCCAGCGGACCGCAACCGATCGCCGAACTGTACTGGCACGATGCGTCGGCCAACAAGCCCACCCAGCGCGCGACGGCGCGGTTGGCGGGCGAGCCGGAACAGCCCCCCGGCATCCGCTCGGTGACCGGCATCGTGGGACCGGACCTGGCGGGGATCGAGATCGAGCGTGGGATACTCCGCGCCCGCTACGTGGGCCAAGACGAAGCGAAGACAATCGACTTGGACGACTTGTCGCGGCTCGTGCTGCTCGGGAATACGACCATCAACACGCGGCTGATCGCCGAATTGGACGAAGCCGAAGTCAGCTTGTTGCTGGCGGATCGGCAGGGCCGCATGTTAGCAGGCATGATCGGTGACGAAGCGGATCAGGCGCAGCTGTTGATGGCGCAAGTTGATTTCACTCGCGACCCGGTGCGCTGCCTGGCCGCGTCTCGCGCGGTCGTCGCGGCCAAGCTGGCGAATCATGCGGCCGTGGCGCGGGCCATCCCGGTGCGTGGCGATTCTAAGTTGGCCGACGAACTGCAAGCGGCGGCCGCCCGGGCGGAAGGAGCCGCCAACTTGGACATGTTGCGCGGGATCGAAGGCAGCGCGGCGGCCCGCTGGTATCGCGAGTTCGGTCGCCGCCTGGGACGCGGCTTTACGTTCCAGCGACGTGTGGCACCGCGAGCCGAGGATGCCGTCAACGTGTTGTTGAACATCGCCCACACCGCCGCCTATCGCTCGGTCCAGTTGGCGATCCGTGCGGCGGGGCTCTCGACTGCGATGGGGTTCTTCCACAGCCCCACACCCCGCTACGCCAGTCTCGCGTCGGACTTGCAAGAGCCGTTCCGGCACCTGATGGAGCGAGCCGTCATTCAAGCGACGTTCGAACTGGCTCCCAGCAGCTTTCGAACAGCCACCACCGGCCCCTTCCCGCTGCGGTTATCCTTCGAATGCACACGCCGCTTCCAAGCCATCGTCCAGCGCCAATTGGAAACGGCCGTCGTGGCGGACGGCGGGAACGAGCCGTACACGTACCGCGACCAGATTGTCCGCCAAGTCCGTTCGCTACGGCGGCATATCCTGGACGAGCAGCAGCCGTTTGTTCCCTTCCGGCATCCGCCATCAAATGTTCATACTATGCTCGGTTGAAAGTGGCACGTTAATACAAGCACGACGCGCAAGCGAGTGAGTCAGTGCTGCCCGAACCCACTCGCTTGCGCGTCGTGCTTGTATTTGTGCCAGTCGTGGCACAGTTTGCGGTAGGACGGATTGCCAATCCGTCTTTAAAAAAGCGTCCATCTGTACCACTACCCGGGAGAGCGGGAGATTTGCCAAGCCGGCACGCGTACGACAGAATAACCTGTTGACAACGTCGGGCATCCGGCCTGGATTGAGGCTGGGCTCGGCAGCATGAAGTGCGGTCGGCGTGGAAACGTACTGCGGAGAAACTGACCTGCGGACGTTAAACGAAGGCCGCCAAAACACTTGCGGAAGCGTGTGCGGGGAGTTAGTCTGTCAGGGCACAAATCCCACGGAGTTCGAATTTGTGGTCACAACACGAGACCTATCCAGGCTTTGCGATCACCCCAATGATCGAACCCCAGGGAAAGTGCAGTCGAATGACCTGTCGCTGCGGCGGGGATGAGGACTACGCATCTCTTTGACCGGTGAATTCATGAGTCATCCCTCATCAAGGTCGAATGGCGGCGGGGATGAGGACTACGCATCTCTTTGACCTCAAAATGGAGTGTCGAATGACCTGTCGCTGCGGCGGGGATGAGGACTTGGCATCCCCTGTGTGAGGTTTGGTTACTGTTGAGTCGAATGACCTGTCGCTGCGGCGGGGATGAGGACAATATTCGGAAAGCTTGTAAAATCTTTTCACTTGGTCGAATGACCTGTCGCTGCGGCGGGGATGAGGACTGTATTTGATTCTGCATTCGCACTCATGAAGTCGAATGACCTGTCGCTGCGGCGGGGATGAGGACCCCTTGCTTTTCTTCATCTCAGCTCTCCTAGTCGAATGACCTGTCGCTGCGGCGGGGATGAGGACCCTTAATTCCTTTCGATCTCTGGAACACGTGTCGAATGACCTGTCGCTGCGGCGGGGATGAGGACTTTCATGACAATCTCCTTATCTGCGGTTTGGTCGAATGACCTGTCGCTGCGGCGGGGATGAGGACCAGGAATGAGCACTTTGGTTGTCAAAATACAACCAGTCGAATGACCTGTCGCTGCGGCGGGGATGAGGACTTTCATCTTCGGCCTTCTTTCTTACGCAAGGGTCGAATGACCTGTCGCTGCGGCGGGGATGAGGACCGAGGCTCCCTTCCGGTGGTAAAGTGATGGTCGAATGACCTGTCGCTGCGGCGGGGATGAGGACAGGAAAGAGAGAAGTCAGAAGTCAGGGGTCGGAATGATGGTGTCCGATGAGCCAATACGTTGTTGCGTACGACATCTCGCATGACCAGTCGCGCCGCCAAGTGGCGCGGATCTTGTTGCAGTTCGGCCGCCGCGTGCAGCGCAGTGTGTTCGAATTGGATCTGGAACCAGCAGACGTCCGCGATTTGAAGCGGCTGGTCGGGCCGTGGCTGGACGCCCAAGACGCCTTTGACCTGTTCCCACTGGATCGCCGCGATCCGCAGCGGCGAGTGGCGTGGTATCGCGAACCGTATCCGACGGAAGCCGTGGTACTGGTGTGACGAGTGACGAGAAGCAGTTTCAAAACGTCGAATAAAAGTACGAAGCGACAGTTTTGAAGTTGTGCATTTTGGTCCCGGAGGGACATCGGATAATAGCCCTGGGCTGGGGTGTTCAGAAATCTGGTCATCCGTGATGAAATCGGCCCTCTTGAGTAATCCTGAATCTGTTCCGCGGTCCCCAACGGGCTCGTCCCGTTGGAACCCAAGATTAACGGGTTAGTAGGATGCTGTTCGAATACCAAGACCCCCACGAGCTTGTCTCGTGGGTGAATCAGTCTTTGCAGGCCGCCGTTGTCGCTCCAGGGTCACCCCGACATCGAATCTCATTCACCGAACGGGGCAAGCCCGTTGGGGTCTCGGTCTCGTGTACGTTCGCTATTAACTCACGAATCTTTTGTCTCCAACGAGACAAGCTCATTGGGGGACAGAAGTCCAACGAAGAACTTCCGGCGGAACAGAAACGACACCCTCCTGCTCCGCATCGGCAGCGCCAAACTGAACACCCCAGCCCTGGGGAGGTCGTGCAGCTTTTAAGTTGTTTGTTATTCGGGAGTTTTGAGTTGTAGGCGTGCGGAGTTGGGAAACAACA
>JAQBZB010000155.1 GCA_027622275.1 Planctomycetota bacterium
GGCGGACCGGCGGCGATGCAACCGCACGTTGGCATCAGCGGCACGCGCGGGTTCTTCGGCAAGCACGGCGACCGTGTCATGGTCGGCTCGGATGCCACGCGTGTCCCCGACTGCGAAGCCGGCCGCATTCAGCCGTCGCGGTTCATCACCAAGTTTCTGCTGGGCGAGATGCAGCGTTACTTCGGCGCCAGCCGCTATCACGTCACTCACGAGTGGAGCGGCACCGTCAGTTACACACCCGACGAATACCCGATCGTCGGCCTGATGGACGGCCACCGCCAATACATCATCGGCGGCATGGCCGGCTCGGGCACGGGCGTATCGTTCAACGCCGGTCGTTGCATCATCAATCGCATCCTCGGCCTCACCGACGAAGCGGACGACTATCCGCCCGAGTATTTCGCTCCCACACGGCTGCTGGCCCCCAAACAACACGTTTGGCCGAAGCTCGAAGCCGCTCCATCGAAAGTGTGAAGTCGGAATAATGTAGGATGAACCGGAACCTCCAAGCCTTCCTCCTGCACTTCCTTCGTTGTAACGATCCCATCTCCATACCAGCCATCCCAGCGGATCGCGCCGACGATGGGGCCCTCGTCACCAGCCTGCAACGCGGCCAGCGGCGCGAGGAGAAGGAACAAGGCGGCGAGACGGAGTGTGATTCGGAGTGTGGTCATGACTTTGCGATTTGGAGGTTTTATGCACCCGCCTCCGTCGATAGTTCCGCCTGCTTGAGCACAAGCTGCGTCGCATCTTCCGACAGGTCGGGCGGATATCCGTACATCGCGAGCAACCGCCGCACCTTGCGACGCAGGTCCGCCCGGACCGATTCCCGTTGCGTCCAGTCGAGCTTGGGCATCTTCTTGACCATCTCTGCCAGCTCACGAGCCATCAGGCGAAGTTGGTCGGACTGCATCACTTCTTTCGCCGATCCGTTCTCCGCCAGTGCGTCATAAAATGCGACTTCCTCCGTGCTCAGCCCCAGGTCCTGCCCGTGCTGCTTCGCCTCCCGAACCCACTTCGCCAGCTCCAGCAGCTTGGCGATCATCTCGGCCGTGGTGATCTGCTTGTTCGTGTAGCTGAGCATCGCCTTCTCCAGCGCCTCGCGGAACTTCTGCGCCTGCACGAGGTTCGTCCGCTCGCTGATCTTGATCTGGTCGGTGAGCAGTTTCCGCAGCGTCTCCAGCGCCAGGTTCTTTTGCTCCAAGGCGCTGACTCGATTCAGAAAGTCCTCGCTGAGGATGTCCAGCCGCGCCGCGTCCAAGCCCGCCGCCGCGAAGAGGTCGATCACTTCGCCCGCATCCACCGCGTCGCCGATGACCTGCCTCACGGCGGCATCGATGTCTCGCGATCCGCCCCCGCCCGCTGTCGGCCCGGCGTCATCCGCCAGCCGTTTGCGGATCATCGCCGCGATCCGCTGGAAGAACGCCAGGTGCGGCGTGATCTCCTTCGTCTCCTCGCGCGGCACCGCCAGCGCGAACGCCGTCGAGAGTCGCTTCACCATCCCACGAAACCGCTTCCAGCCCGTCTCCTCGCCCACGTTCTGTCCGACGTCCAGCACATGATCGATCGCGCCCAGATACACCCGCAGCACGTTGACCGGTTCAGCGTTGAGCGCCGCCGAGTAGTCGTACCCGTGAAAGAACCCGCGCAACTGCTCGAACGCCGACCGCATCGCCGGGATCGCCTCGTCCTGCAATTCCTTGATCGGCTTGTCGCTGTCGCCCGTCGCGTTGGCATACATCGCCAGCGCATCGGCGAGCGGATCAGCCAACCCGATCAGGTCCACGATCAACCCGCCCGGCTTCTCGCCGTACACGCGGTTCACCCGCGCGATCGCCTGCATCAGGTTGTGACCGGCCAGTGGCTTGTCGAGGTAAATGGTGTGCGCACACGCTTCATAGGCTCGTGGTGGTCATGGCAACAATGCAGGCTCACAACTGCCGACTCTAAAACAACGAGTGATCTCGTCTTGCGTCGATAATCCCGGGGCTGAACGCGTCAGTTGTAATCCTGGGCGATCTTCTTCAACTCGGATCGACACCATTCAGGGCCCATCCTCATTGGCAGCGCGAGGGAATCGATTGTCAGTTGCTTGGCACCAACGGTTGTGCTCAACAATCTACGAATAGGCGTAAGCGACTCGCTTGGGTAGACCAATGAAATCCGGTCGGCGTCGAATGCAATAGCGTAAGCGCACATTTGAAATCGATCGCTGCGGCTCTCGTTTCCAAATTCGTTCTTGTACTTTCCATCCAGCACCCATCTCTTCCCGGCTTGTTCCACGATCGCATCAGCGGTCAGCCAACGTTTTTCATCGCTACGTCCAGGAGCGTCGTCCCAACGTCGGGTGCGAGCATTTCGCGGCGCGGGTTTCCAGCCCGTCTCGCGTGCGGACTCGCTGAGCATGCGCCGTAACCCGTCCTCCCAAATCGCAGGCATTGAAAGGGTGAATGCCTGACCGCCCATGATTGATTCAGGGTCGAGGACCGCGCCAATCAGGATGAGGCGAGCCAATTGCAAGGCTTCCCGATAGCCGGGTGGTTCCGCCGACTGCGCCGCGATGGCGGCAGTGACGGGATCGCTGATGTCGCGTCGCACGGCTGCCCACTGCTCGCGAAGTATTGCCATTTGGCGACGATCCTCGGTCCTTCCATCCGAGAGCAGACTCGGCAGGCGATCAAGGGCCAAAGCCAAAACGATGTTGAACGACGTATCGAACGTTCGTTGTCTTTGAAGTTGTGGAACTCGCGGCAGCCGATACAGCTCTTGCCCGAGCTTTGACATCACAATCCGTCCGCGAATCGCCGAGTCACGGGCCGAAACGACGACGTAGCCTTTTCGCAAATGTTGCCGCGTGACTTGCTCCATCGCGTGGAGAAACAACCGTGCGATGCAGAGATGCCAGTCATCGTGATCCGATTTGACGGCGGCAACGCCGGACTCTGGCAACCAATGCGAAAGCCGAGGGAATTTGCCGAGATACGCCAGCCAGTCCAACAGCACGATGTTGGAGATCTTGGACCGAATCACCAATCGGCGACCGCTGGGAAGAATGACCAACCCGACTCGCGTTGTTCCACGAATGGCAACCTCGTTGCCGACGACGTTCAGTTCGATCAGACGACGTTCCGCAAGAATGCCGAGCATCGCGATGTCGTCGCCGACGGTGTCGAGTGACCCGATCCACGGTTCGATCGAGCCGCTCCCTGCTTCGAAGCATGTGATTGGATCAAGCTTGCGGTCCGCCATCGTTCAGCACTCCCGATGCGTCTGAGGTTGGTCGGTCCACACACTCCAGCAACAAGTCTTCTATCTGTCGAAGCAAGTCCAAATCAGCCTGTCCGAATTGCATCGTGAGCAACTCACGCACATACGGCACTACGCTGAAACGGACAATTTGGCGCAAGCGACGTTCGCTCAGCGGAATGTCGAGCATTGGTGAGGTCGTGTCGTCTTCACCGCGACGCTGGAGCATAAAGAGAGCGTGCCCAATGTGTTGTTCGGGCGGGATGCCGTGCTCTTCCAGAACTTCGTTGACTCGCGTGAGTGATTCCGCGCTGAAACCGAGTGGATTATTGCCCGGCCGTTTCAACCATCGAGCAAGAGTGTCTGGCTCCGAATGGAGATTGAGCCAAAGGAATCGACGCCGGAGCGCCAAGTCCAAACGACCGATCGAGCGGTCGGCGCTATTCATCGTGCCGATGATGAAGAGGTTGCTGGGAAAAACAAAACTGCGGCCGGATAACAATCTCACTGTTGTGCCACGGTATTCGAGCAACTGCAACAACTCACCCAGCACAGCAGCCGTATCGCAGCGGTTGATCTCGTCTAATACGAGCACGTGTCGCGATCCGGGCGCATAGTCCTTCAGGCGATGCACCCATTCCAGAAAGAATCCGAGTCGCGGTTCAAAACTCAAGACGCCATCTTTTGACGTAGGTTTCAGTCCCTCGAAGAAGTCCTCGTAGGTCCAGTTCGCGTGCATGTAGAGGACATCTGAAGTTCCCTGGGGGCGTCCCCCGCGTTGACGAACGAAGTAGCGGGCGAATTGACGTGCAACAAATGTCTTTGACGTTCCCGGCGGGCCGACGAGGATCGCTTGTTGTCGCGCCGACAACGCTTCATCGAGGTCTTCCAGAAATGACTCCCGGAGCGCCGTGAGTTCGGCCAGTTTCTTGAGTGTTTCAGGAGCATCTTCATCAACATCGCTAGCAGCATCGTCAATGATCTCGGCCTTCGATGGCTTTGAAGCGGCTGCATTCCAGCGCCCCGTCATCGCCGCCTCAAAGAACGGCCAAGCCCACGTGAAGTATTCGCCGACCTCATCCACAAACGTGGCCGCGTGGTCCACCAAAGTCGTGAGCGAAAACTCGCGAATAATCTCGATGTCCGTCAGCGGTCCCTCAAGGCCGAATCGAGCTTTCGCGGGCTGAGCTAGCGATTCTGCAAACTCCGAGGGTGAGAGTTGAACGGTGCCCTCACCGGAATAGAGGCGAATCAGTGTGTCCGCCGGAGCCGACCGAATGTACTCCGCGACCAGAGATCGATTCGCCTCGACCACCGCGACCAGCCGGTCAAGATACTCCTCGCAATAATTCCCCATCGCGAGGCCGTACCGCCAAACTCGTTCGCGTCCGAGAAATCGCACATACAGTTGGACCGACTTCGTCTTGCTCCCCGTCGCGGGGTCGTAGAACGCATACCAATAGTGATCGTGATAGCCACCCTTGCCGTAGTCGTTCTTGTTTAGGATCGAGAGATGACGCTTCCCGCCAGCGACTGCTGGACTCAATCGTTGGATGTACTTCGCCCGAAGCTGGTTGACGATCTGCTGACTCGGATCTCGAAGGACCGCTTTGTAACGCCGCTTGTTTTTCTCATGCCAAGCACCGTCAGAGTCGTGGTCGGGCAAGTCGAGAATGAATTGGACCGTGTCCTGCGTGTACGTCGCCGCGATCACCTCGTCCGAGTCGTCGTCATCGAGTGCCGTCTCCGGCGCTTCACCGTCAACGTCTTGTGGCACTGCTTCATTCGGAAGCTCGGAAGCAAGACGTTCTTCCTTGAGGTTGTCATCAGTCTTAATCGCTTCCAGCAGTTTCTCACGCTCAAACGGGCTCAACTCAACGCGCGCGTAGTAGGGAGCGAAACTTGGTGCCTCTGGCGAGTTCTTGAGTTGATGATCCTCCGGGGAAATACGAATGGTCCTTCGGCCGGTAACAGCGTCGCGTGGCACGTCAGCCACGGAAGCGAAGGCGATGTCCTCTGGAACCGCCCACGCATGAAAAACGCCTTGCTCCAAATCCCAATGAAGGAAAAGGTATGCGACCGGACTTTTGTCGGCGAGCGAATGCAATTCCTCCGAAACCGAAGGAAATAGGTTCGTCCAGAATTGATCGGCGACTCGTGAGTTACGCAGCCCGATGAATCCACCATTCCATTTGAACAGCGAATGACGCACATGCTCCGGTTGATTGCCGGGCTGCCCGAGCCTCGCGCAAGCCAAAGCCGTCATACATCGCCCAGCATTTCTTCGCCGTCGATCGTCGATCGCGATGGCCGAAGTATCCGAGGATGGCTGAGCGAGGCTGCGCAGTATGGCGGTTGCGAAATCAGAGTGCGTCATGGGAATAATCACTTCTTCGCAAAAGTCGGTGGCTGATAGGCGGAGAATGCGGACGGACGGAGACCGCGATGTCGCCGATCCGTCCGCCATGCTCTTCGACGAACGTTTCACTCTGCACGAACATGCCGGCCGAGCCGCAGCAGGGATCGTAGACTCGCCCCTTGTACGGCGCGAGCATCTCGACCAGCACGCGGACGACGGAGCGCGGCGTGTAGAACTCGCCGCCCAGCTTGCCTTCGGCAGCGGCGAACTTGCCGAGGAAGTATTCGTAGACGCGGCCGAGCGTGTCGCGGGCCTTGTCGCGCGAGCCTTTGAAGCCGATGCCAGCGATGAGATTGATGAGCCCGGCCATCTTCACCGGGTCGATGCCGCGGCGGGCGTAGTCGCGCGGGAGTTTTGATTTGAGGTTCGGGTTGTCGCGCTCGACGGCGAGGATGGCGTCGTCGATGAGCGTGGCGATGTCGGGGCGGGTGGCCTGGTTCTGCAGGTTGGGCCAGCGCGATTCGGGCGGAACCCAGAAGACGCGCTCGGCGGTGTACTCGTCGCGGGATTCGAGGAGCTTTTCGAGTTGCTTGCCGCTGATGCCGTCTTTGGTCAGCTCGGCTTCCAGTTCATCCCGTCTCGACTGAAAGCTATCGGAGATGTACTTGAGAAAGAGCAGGCCGAGGACGACGTGTTTGTACTCGGCGGCATCGACCTGCCCGCGCAGAGCGTCAGCGGCTTTCCAGAGGGTATCGGCGTAGGAGAGGTCGGAAACGTTTTCGTTGGTCATGCTTGGAGTCCGCAAGTGAGGACGTGGCTGTGCTTGGCGATCTCGTCGATCGTGGCGAAGCCGAAAGACAACGCATTGTAGCAGGCGAGGGCGAGCGTCATTCGTCCTTCTCCTTCCGGCGTTTCGGGCGCTTGGGCGTTTTTTTCACTTCACCTTCGATCTTCTTCAACTCGTCGATGGCGTCCTGGAAGTGTTGATCGACCGGCTGCGGGAGTGCGGCTTGTGTGGCACAGTATTTTTCGAACTCGGCTTCTGCTTTCAAACGGGCGGTTTCGTGCGACACCTTCCCCGCGTGCGTGAGGATTGGCCGATCCGTACTCTTCAGGAAGTCTTCCAACTTGGCGATCCAAGCGGCCATGTGCATGGGTCGCTTGCTCTTCGCTTGCAGTTCCGCGTATTCGAGATAAAGGCTCACGATGCGATTGAGAATGTCCAGTTCCTCTTCGTCGAGATAGTTCTTGGCGATGGAGACATCGGGCTTTCGCACCGGACCGGCCGGGGCGTTCTTCCAAGTCGTCAGGCCCATGTGCGGTTTGTCGGCATCGGCGCGAGCCGCGACAACTTCGGCGGCCGTGTGCCCGTGCGCGGCCCAGTGCATCTTGTTCTGCACGGTTTGGAAAAAGAGAGACGAAGCCTCGGCTCGTGGGTCGTAGTCGATGCTGGTGGCGTAGATGTCGAGAATCTTCTGGTGGAACATCCGCTCGGACGAGCGGATGTCGCGGATGCGGGCGAGCAGTTCGTCGAAATAGTCGGTGCCGAGCGTTCGTCCTTCTTTGAGCCGCTGGTCGTCCATCGTGAACCCCTTGACCAGGAGTTCGGAGAGACGCGCGGTGGCCCACTGACGGAACGCGGTGCCGCGGGCCGAGCGGACGCGGTAGCCGACGGCGAGGATGGCGTCGAGGGAGTAGTGCTCGACGTTGCGGGAGACATCGCGGGTTCCTTCGCGTTGAACTATCCGGAAATTCCGGATAGTTGCCTCTGGCGGTAGCTCGGCTTCGGCGTAGATGTTGACGAGGTGCTCGTTGACGGTCTTCACCGACACGCCGTAAAGCTCGGCGATGAGCTTCTGCGTGAGCCAGACCGTGTTGCCCTCCAGGCGGACCTGAAGCTGCGATGCGCCGTCGGCATAGATGAGGAACTGCCCCTGTGGCGCGGGCAGGTTGGCATCATCGCTCATGTTCGACCCTCCGGAGTTGAGTTCGGATCACCGCCGCCAACTGCTCGCCTTTGGATGAAGTGCCGGACCCAGGCGTAGTTGAGCGTGGCGATGTCGGGGCGGGTGGCCTGATTCTGCAGGTTGGGCCAGCGCGACTCGGGCGGAACCCAGAAGACGCGCTCGGCGGTGTACTCGTCGCGGGATTCGAGCAGGCTTTCGATCTGGGCGGGCTTGATGCCGTCCTTGGTCAGCTCGGCTTGCAGCTCATCCCGCCGGGACTGAAAGCTATCGGAGATGTATTTGAGGAAGAGCAGGCCGAGGACGACGTGTTTGTACTCGGCGGCATCGACCTGCCCGCGAAGAGTGTCGGCGGTTTTCCAGAGCGTGTCGGCGTAGGAGAGGTCGGAGACGTTTTCGTTGGTCATGTTTGGTTCAACTGCTCTTCAAGTTGGCGGCTGGGTGTCGTCATGGCGTTCATTGGACTGGATTTGCTGAGACTTTGCGATGCCACAGCCGATGTCCGATTCCACGGAATAGAAACCTCAAGGAATTCCTCCCGTGGGGCCGCGTCGTGAATACCGACTTGGAAGGCAAACATCCCCGCCGAGCCGCAGCACGGATCGTAGACGCGCCCATTGTACGGCGCGAGCCTCTCCACCAGCACGCGGACCACGCGACGCTGTCGGTTGTCGAGTCGTTCAAGCATCGGTGCGTCTCCGGCGTTTCGGTGGCTTCACCGGCGCGGACTCGCGGGACAGTTCGGCTTCGCACTGACGCCGGGGGACACACCACTTTTGGCCCCTTACACCCCAAAAACAAGCTGTGTCCCCGATTGCTGCACCGGCGACGGCTGGAGCGATCAGGTCGATGCCCGTAAGATGAGCCCCAACATTCAGCCTCTTTTCTCCTCTAGATAAACCACATCGATGCTTCTTGAACAAGCACATCAATGGCTTGGATGGCCATCGCCTGAGCGAATCCTTCATCCTCAAGGTGCGGGTGCGAGGGCGACTTGGGAATTCGCCAAACGCAAGATCAATGATTCTCTCAAGCAGAGGTTTCCGCATCTACAAGTTGAAACAGGCATTCTCGTTCTCAATTCGGATTCAGCCGATACCACAGCCCCGCTCGCAGTCGTCTGCCAGTTTGCGAGTGGTGCGAGTGACGAAGAGTTGAATGAAGCTCATCGTCTCGCCTGGAGTTTCTCCCGGACCTCGCTGCTCGTCACGTTGGAGCCACATCGGATCATTGCTTGGTCGTGCTATTGCGATCCCGATCAGCCGGAACAACTGCGGAAAGTCTGCGAACTGCCCACGCCGCCGAACTTCAAGCCATCAGGTACGCCGGAGCAACGCAATGTCCGCGATTTGTTGCATTGGGTTAGCCTCATCACTGGGCACATTCAGCGAGAGCGACCGGAGCATTTTCCGGCTGATGGTCGAGCCGATGCGTTGCTGTTGAAGAACCTGCGGTACGTCCGCGGTCGCCTTTTGGAGATGAAACTGCCGACGAGTTTTTGCCATGACTTGCTGGCGCGAGTCATCTTCACGCAGTACCTCTTTCACCGTCGGGACAGTGACGGCAATGTCTTCTTTAGTCCGAGCCTCCTGGATCGTCTCAAGAACGATGGAACTCTGAAGTCATCCCATGCCGATTTGGGATCGATCCTTCAGGATCACGGCGAAACGTATGCGTTGTTTCGGTGGCTCGACGAGCGTTTCAACGGCGACCTCTTTCCTGGCAAAGCAGACTCGTCCCCCGCGGATCGCGACGCAGCCTGGCAAGCGGAGAGTGATGCCGTCAGCCCCGATCATTTGCAGCTTCTGGCCAAGATGGTGTCCGGCACAACCGACACGAAGGACCGACAACTCCTTCTCTGGCCGCATTACTCGTTCGATACGATTCCGCTGGAGTTCATCAGTAGCGTTTACGAAGAATTTCTCAATGAAGAGAAATACAAGACCAAAGCCTACTACACTCCGTCGCACTTGGTGGATTACGTACTTGACGCGGTTTTGCCGTGGGATGGCGACGAGTGGGACTTACGAATCTTGGACCCGTCGTGCGGCTCCGGCATCTTCCTGGTGAAGGCGTTTCAGCGGTTGATTTACCGCTGGCGTCGAGCCAATGGCCGCGAGCCGCTAGTCAGCGATCTGAAGCCGATCCTGGCCAAGAATCTCACCGGCGTGGACATCAACCCGGAAGCGGTGCGAGTGGCCTGCTTCAGTCTCTATCTCGCGATGGCCGACGCGATCGAACCGAAGCATTACGTCACACGCGAAAAAGTGTTTCCACCGCTACGTCGCAAGCGGCTGATCGCGAACGACTTCTTCAACGAGACGACTGCGGGGTTTCAAACGCACGACGACAAAGGAACGTTCGACCTAGTCATCGGCAACGCCCCCGTGGGGCGACAAGTCGATCAAGAAGACATCGGACATCGCTGCCGCTTTTTCGCCGAACCCTCGCAAGAAGAAACACGAACCGCCAACGAACGCCGAAGCGTGGGCCAAGGCACATGATTGGTCGGTCGCCAACAATGACATCGGCCCGTTGTTCTTGGCCAAAGGATTGGAACTGGTTCTGGACGACGGCAAGGTCGCGATGGTGCAACCCGCCGGACCCTGGCTCTATCACCGAGCCGAACCTGCGATTCTGTTGCGGAAACGCCTTTTCAAAACCTGCACGGTCGATGAAGTCACGAACCTCTCGGCCATTCGACGCGAACTCTTCACCGACGCGATTGGTCCCGCCTGCATCATTGTTGTCGGAAAGGAGCAGCCCACGCCTGAGACCGAGCTTTCTTACTTTGCGCCTAAGCCGCTCAAGACGAACAGACCAACCAAGCCTCGTAAGTCGAAAATACCAATCGGGAACTTCACGATCGAGCCACAAGACGTCTCACGTATTTCACACCACGAAGCCGCCAACGATCCGTTGGTCTGGCCGGTACTCTCGATGGGTGGACGGCGAGATTTGAATTTGATTCGGAAGCTCAGCTCGTATGAGACACTCGCCAAGCTTGAGGAGAAGAACAAAGTCTTGACGCGAGAAGGGGTCGTCCCCGGTGATCGAATGAAGGCACTGCCCGAACTGAAAGATAAGCCGTATCTCGATGCAACAAGATTTGCAGACGACGTTTTTTTGGAGTTGGATGCGAGCGTCATTCCGACTTGGAATGAGCCCAAGGTTCACAGCAAGGACTCAACCGACTTCGATGCTTTCAAGAACCCGCAGCTCCTGATCAAACAAGGCTACTCGGTTAAGAACGGTCGTTTTCGCGCGGCACTTGTCAGGTCCAACGATCCCACTTGGGGAGTGATCTGCAATCAGACATACCTCTCCGTCCGCGACCTTTCACCAGACTCGCTGCACGTCCCCGCCGCCTGCTTTGTTTACAACAGTCTCTTTGCTGTGTACTTCTTCGCTCTTATCGGAAGTCGCTTCCCACATTACCGAACCGAGATGCCAGTCAAGGAGTTGATGTCACTTCCGCTGCCTGGTTCAAGTATCGACCTTTCGGACATCGACAGGTTTGAAACTATCGACGAGTTGACCCGCAAACTATTCGCGCTCACCAAAGCGGACTGGACCCTGGTCGAAGACTTGCTGGAGTTCACGTTGCCGGACGCGCTCCGCATGGCTCCCGGACCTGGACGACAGAAGACGAAACGCGATGACTCGCACGATGGTTCGGAACCGGAGTTGTCGGTTTACGCACAGACGATGTTTCGAGTTCTCAAGAGCACCTTCGGCAGCGACAAGGCCGTCGCCGCGACGATCTATCAAGAACCGCACGGCCAACCGTTGCCAGTCCGCATGGTGACGCTGCATTTCGACTGGCCTGGCCGCAAGCCGTTGACTGTCGAACCTATCGAAGCCGATGGGCTGCTCGACGAACTCGCCAAATTTCATCGCGACACTTTGCAACGCAAGACGCGCACGGCCAATGGCACCGGTTTGGGCTTCCAGCGTGTCGCCTTTTTCTTCCACTCACATCAGGCGGAACATGGTCGGGTCCGAAACCTGACCATCATCAAGCCCGACGAGCGCCGCTACTGGACGCGTTCTTTGGCGATGCGCGACGCCGACGATCTCGCCGCCGCCATCTTCAAGGCCGCCGGCTGGAAGGGCGAGCGTTCATGACCCGCCGACGCACCTTCAGCGATATCGCGTTTGCCGCCGACACCGACAATCCTGACCTGCCAGTGGAGTGGGCAAAAGATGTCGCGGTTCAGGTTCTTGAATGGACGTGGCAGGCATTTGACCAATTGCGAGTGAAGCACTTCCAGGGAGTCGACTTCAGCCAGCCGCTCGATCAACTGGAACGTGACCTCACTCGCCACCATTACGTCGATCTTCAGATTGTTTTTCACACGGCGACGGAAGGTTTTTGCTCGCTGTTTCCCGAACGTGAATGGGACGAAATGGAAAGCCGCTCGACTTCTCAAGCCAAACCACCCGCCTACGATTTCGCTTTCGTCCACATCGAACATCGCCGTTGGGCATGGCCCATAGAAGCCAAAGTTGTCAAGACGCCGAAAACTCTTGGCAAATACGTCAACGAGATTCACACCAAGTTCATGGGAGGTGTCGCAGCCCCATTGGTCGGGGAGGCCGGAATGATCGCCTACCTGCTTTCCGGGTCGGCGGAAAAATTCCTCGAGAACCTTGAAAAACCGCTGGCGACGGCGCTCGAAGTCATCACGGAATTCTCGAGTCGGCCTCATCGAACATCAACGCATCCTCGCCCCACTGCTCCAACACTCCGCCTTCACCACATGGTCATGGCCTGCCACTGAGCTGGGGAACGTGGCCGGATGGCACACCTGTCGCTTTTGGTGCTGCCGTTGGCCAGCACGAAGCCCGCGAAGCTGCTCGGCGACAAGTGGTGGATGAAGTGCTGCACCCAGGCGAAGTTCGCGTCCCCCTTGGGCGGCAGGCCGTACTTCCAGCGCACGTCCTCGTCGCTGCGGTGCCAGTCCGAATCGTTGAACGGCGGATTGGCCAGCACGTCACCGGCCTTGAGGTTTTTGTGCAGGTCGCGGCGGAACGTGTCGGCGTGCTCGGGGCCGAGGTCGCCTTCGATGCCGCGAATGGTCAGGTTCATCATCGCCAGCCGCCGCGTCGTCGAGCTGGACTCCCGCCCGTCGACCGCGATGTCGCCGATCCGCCCGCCATGCTCTTCGACGAACTTTTCGCACTGCACGAACATGCCCGCCCGCCGCTTCGTCCGCTTGATTGTTTTGTTTGAGTCATCGACACATTTCCGTAGCGCGTGCTGGTCTTTCATCTAGCCACGCACAGCCCGTTCGATTTTTTCAACGCTCGGTTCCTTAATTCTCCGATTTTACTTATCACAGTCTACGGGGCAGATCACTCGCCCTCGGCATATTGCGAGACACTCACTTCCAATAGCTGTGCCGCGACTTGCGTCGGGCTGACTCGGCGGCCTTCACTGCTGAGCTTTTCCGCCAAAGCAGTGAGTCGTTCCTTGGTTTCTTCGCTCATGGGCACCTTGCCTTGCAGCACCCAACTTGGATCGCTGGGGCGGCCTGGTCGGAGCCCTTGGCTCGGCTGCAGGCGCGCGGTGAGGATTTCGGCGAGGCGGGCCATGCCGAATCCACCACCGCCGGTGTCTGGGGCTTTGGCTTTCACGGTTGCGCCAAGTTTCCCGGCGATCTTGTTCACGTTCTTAGCCATTAGTTTCGTCCTCCCAAGGAAACGCGATTTCGAGGTAATCACGGTCGATGACCAACCCCACTGCGCCTTGCTTTGTTTCAGTTTCCATTGCCATCAGAAATGTTCTCAGTTCGTCAGCCTATTCTTCGATTAGCTCTTCGGACGTCTAGCAGTTGATGATGACTGGCTCGTCGAAGTGCGCGATCGACCCACGTTGGCTGATCGATTGGCTCCTCGTATCGGTCAACGCTTGGAATGAACAACACCAGCAGTGTTGCCGCACCCTTCTTCGCGCCCAGTTTCTTTGCCAGCTTTTTTTTCACCGCCGTTCATGCTCAGTTGGATTTGTACCGCTGTTGATACTGTCGGACTTATTGGGCCAAAAGTCAACTTTCTGGCCAGAAAGTTCATCCGATCGCTTGCAGGAAAGCATGCCGGACTCGGCTCGGAGGGTGTTTGATTTTGCGTACCAATGTTGTTCATAAAACCTAGATGACGATTCACAGGCCGATTTACGGCATCGTTCCCAAGAGCACGCCTGGAACTTGCCCTTGAGGATAACAGAAACTCTCGCCGCCGCGCCCGATCCGATTCGCCACTCGGACTTGATCGCGGATTTGAAAGCCCTCTTTGTTGCCCACGAGCAGGTTGCGTTCGATCTGACACCCGGCGGAACTCGATAGCGAGATCCCGCCGTTGGTGCCCCACTTTCGCCGCAATTGTTGTCGTCCGGTTCAATGCGGTGATGTATCATTGTTGGAGCCAATTTCAGAGACCGTCGCAAGTTATCCAATTCTCGCCAACACTGAATTAAAATCGGAGTCCGAGATGAACTCATCAACTCTCCTTGACCGTCGTGACATGCTCATCGGCACGCTGGCGACTGTAGCCACAGCGACTGTAGCGACCGGGGCCGCAGCGGCAGAGCAACGATTACTCATCGACACCCACTTGGAGGTCTGGACGCTCGACTCGAAATTTCCCTTCAATCACCCAGAGAGTGGGAAGAACTTGAAGGTGGAGATGGCTGCGCCGATCGAAAACCAAGTGGAACAGATGCGCGACTTCGGTCTGAAGTATGCCGTGCTGATCAACCCGCGCTACTTCGGCTGGGACAACTCGTATATCGCCCATTGCTTGAAGAGCTATCCGAAACTTTTCGTCGCGCATGGCCTGCTCGATCCCGAAGACCCCAAGGTGGCCGAAAAGCTCCGCTATTGGGTCAAGGAGCACGGCTTTCAAGGAATGCGGTTCAGCCCGATCTATCACCCACAATCGACCTGGCTGAACTCCAAAGAACATTACCCGCTGTGGCGCGAAGCGGAGAATTTGGAGGCCGTGTTCAATTTCTACATCGCGCCTCATCAGATGCCGATGCTCGCCGACATGGCGGGTCGTTTCCCTGGTGTGAAGATCATCGTGGATCATGCGGGCAAACCCGATTTGAAATCGCCGGACTGTTGGCCCGAGTTTCGCAAAATGTTCCTATTGAAACGATTCCCCCAAGTATGGATCAGCAACTCCGAGCCGTATGAGATGTCGGAACTCAAACGCTATCCATACGCAGACACCTGGCCGTTCTACAAAGCGATCTACGAAGAGTTCGGCGGCAAGCAACTAGTATGGGGCACCGGCTATCCACGTCCTCGGTGGGAATTGCCGATGGATCAAGAACTCGAATTCGTGGACAAGTACTGCGACTTTTACAGCAACGCCGATCGCGAATTGATGCTCGGCAAGAACGCCTTGCGAATCTGGAAATTCCCGGCGGCGTCCTGACTCTAAGTTAAGTGGTCATCACCACCGCAGGCCGTCCCTCCTTTCCGAATCCGGGCAACTCGGTTTTTCATGGGCCGTTGGCCACTGAAACTGGCTGACCTTATTTTCCGCCCAAGTCAGGATCTCTGGGGTTACGTCGCGACGACTTCAGTTCACTCGCAGCTTGGCCAGGAAGATGTCATTGCTTCCTCGATTTGCGATCGAGTGGCTGCCGAACTTCGCGCGGCCGCTGCAGGCTCCGCTACGGACGAGTGCTCGCACGCGAGTTATCCCCGCGGAACTGAAATGAAAACAGGTCGGCATCGCGCAGGACGAACCGAACTCGCACCGTCTGGCCAACAATCGGCGCAAGATCGGCCTTCGCTTTCCAGGTGACGCCGCGGTCGATGGTGTCCCCAAACAGCTCTTCGCAATCGTCGAGCGCGTATCCGGGCAAGGGCTTGCCGTGCTCGTCCTGCAATTCCACGTGCAGGCTGCCGGCCGCCGAGGTGGCGAAGTTGAGTGAGAGATTCTTCCCGCTGAACTTGATCGGCTTGGTGATCAACTCGCCACCGCGCATCGGCGCATGTGCGGAGACGAAACCGTCCAGTCGTAGTGTGTGGCGACGCAGGGAAGTCCCGTCCGACGTCCAGTAGCCCTCGGTGGCGTAGATCGAGAGTTCGTTCGGCGCGCCGTCGAGCTCAGATTTGGTTTCCACCATGTGCCAGCCGATCAGATTGTGTCCGTAATTCCATGTCCCGTTGCGCTCGATGCCCGGCCGGAGAAATGCTTCGTTCCAACGTTTGAAGCTCACGCCGTCGCGGCTCGCCATCATCAGCCCTTCGGTCAGGGCGCTGCCGTAACGCTCGCTTAGTTTGGCACGCATCGCCCGATGTTCGAATCCCGGCAATGCCCGTAGCGACGCTGACCAACGCTGAATGTCCTCCGGTCCCAGCTTGTCGCTGCCGTCGTCGGCCGAAACCGTTTTCCGTCGCAGGCCGTGATCGACGTAGCGCAGGGGAAAGCCGATCAGTAGGTGCGGCGCGCGGTGGTACGGGGCGACTCCGTTTTCGTAGAGCTGTTCCTCGGGCGAATCGACGTAGGTCAAGTCCGCCTGGTTCTCCCAACGCAGCAGGTCTTTCGAGGTCGCCGTGCGGATCGCGCGGACTCCCTCCGGTTTCCAGGTCTTCTCGTTCGTGAGCCCCTTCGTGAAGATCCGCCAGTACGCTCGATATTCGCCTCGCACGGAATCCCAGAACACCAGGTTCTGCGAGTCGAACGCGCCCTCGGTGATTGTCGGCCCGTCGCTCATGGGCGACCAGTGGATGCCATCCGGCGACTTGAACGGCCGCATCCCCAGAGGACTGCGCGACGTGATGAATGTCTTGTACCGGGCGTCCGGCGCGGCGGCTGGATTCTCGTCGCGGAAGATGGCCGGTCCGCCGATGGCCACCTTGTGCTTCTCGGCCCATTCCGGCGAGAGCACGATATTGTTGGCTTTGGATCCCTGAAACTCATGCCGTCCCAGTTCCGGTTTGCGCCAATGGATGCCGTCTTCGCTTTCCGCGTAACAAAGGCACTCCTTGCTGGGGATCAGTTGAGTCGCGGAGTGCGTCAGCCGCCAGGCTCGGTAGTACATTTTGTAGCGATCGCCATCCTTGAAGATGCTGTGATAGGCACTGGCATTCCCTTCCCAGGCAGCGTCATGCACCAGCACGACCTCCCGCGGCACGGGATGGTGCAAGCGCAGTTCCGCTTTCCCCAGCAGTCGGTCGACGAGCGCCTCGTCGATAAACAACTCGCGCTGCGAACCGATGTCGTGAACCGTCGGCGGCGACTCCGCCCCGATCGCCATAGTGTCCTCCGCCCGGGCCGACCGACTGATGATGATCAGCAGAATGAAGAACCAGAAGCGTTGTCTCATGGCTGCGCCTCAAACCTCACCGTGCCGTCCAGCTTCGGCCCGGTAAATCGGCCGTAGATGCCTTCGCCCCAGCGGATGGGCTTGAGTCGCGATACGGCGCGCAATCGTTCCGCGAGCGGACCTGTCACAGCGGTCTCGGCGAGCTTCTTGCCGTCCTGGGAGATCGACATCGACTTGTCGCGCAGGGTCAATTCGAACGTTGTGGCCCCAGCGGTCCAAGCCGTGTTTGCTCCCAGGTGGCCGGGCATCGTCAGACGATAGACCGTTCCGTAGCTCTGCCATTTGTCGGGAGCAAGAAAAGGAAACTTGTCGGCGTCCCACTCGCACGGATATTTGGCGGACGTTGCGACGAACAAATCAGGCCCGCTAGTGACGAGACTCGTGACGCGCTGGCCCCACAGATTGCTCACCGCGTTGCCGCGATTCTCTTCGTCGTAGGGGTGAACGATCTGGTCGGAGAGTTGCGGATGGTCGAACATTCTACGAGCGAACGACCATTTCCGAGCGTCCGGCTGATATCGCCACAGTTCGCCCCAAGGCCAGACGCCGGCGAACAGCTCGCCTCCAAAAACGACGGTTGTTTGCGCTTCGCGAGCACTTGCCGAGACACCCGGGAGGACTGGCGGCCATCCAGTTCGATCGGTGATCGACTTGCCGTCGTATTCGAAGAGTCGGCCCGTCGGGTATTGCCCCATCAACAACCGATCATGAAACGCCATGGTCGAATAGAGCTGGTAACTGACCTTGATATTTGGCTCGAGCAACATCCGCCAGCGTCCGTCTTCAAGGATGTAGAACCCACCAATATTCGAACCCGTCACGATCTGCTGACCGAGTTGTCCCCAGGCGAACGTCGTTTCGCCGACGACCGGCAGCGTCATCACGATGGCCTTGGCGAGATCGACCTCCTTCTCTCCTGGCACCCACTGGCAGGCGTAGAGCTTGCTGAAGCCGTCCTCGTCATTCTGATACAAGCGGTAGGCTCCGTCGCCTCGATTGACGTGATAGAAGCAGAGGTAACCGTTGGCGTAGAAGAACAGTTGATAGCTGCCGACCGGAGGACGAGAAAGAACTGTCTGACTGTCGTACTTCACCGTGCTATCGCCGAATTCGATCAGACCCTTCCCCACACGCATCGTTTCTTGCGTACCGCCGATGTCGGACAGGCCGCGCCAGTCGTTCGCCTGGGCATCCCAGACTTTGAGGCCGCCATACGTTGAATGGACAACTTCATCTCGCCCGTAGAGGTACGTGCCGCACAAGTTATTGGGGCGCGGCAGCGGCTGTACGACGAATTCTCGCTGGCCATCGACGGGCCGCACAAAAAACTGCAAGGCATGGCGGTCCGCACGATTGCGGGTGTTGTAGACATTCTGAAATCCGGCCCCGATGACGAGCGATCCATCCTCGCTCGTGGCCTCAAACAACGAGCCGAAATTCTGGCCCAGATCGGTGCCCCGATCCACGACGGCTTTGAAGGTGATCTCCGCGGCAGACCCCGGCGGCACACTTGCCATGATGGCGACGACGCTTAAAACAGCTAGGCCGCATCGCATTGTTGCTGGTTCCTTCTTAAAGGCTGACGGATCAGATGACGTTTTCGGAAACTGAAAGGCATGCCGTGTAATTGACTGTCCCGGATTACGCGGCACGTTCCAGGAGTGGTATTATGCGACACCTAGCTCAACCTAACCACACAGTGGCGATTATTTGTTACTTCGCAACCACGACACGATCAGGGGTATTCGCGGCCGCGTTTCGTGGAATGTCCGCACCGCTCAGGTTCCGGCCCGGGCGAAACCAGGATTCGCCACTTGGGTGCTGATGGTCGTCGGCGCGATCTGGCCATGCATGTCGGTCGTTGCCGAGGAACTGAGCGTCGAATTGCAGGTAATGCCGCGCGTGCAGCAGGGACGGATCAGTCCGTACATCTTCGGCGCCGGGATCGACCACAAAACCAATCCGCTGCGTGCTCCCAAGTATCCGGAGAAGGTGCTCCGCGACATCGGGGAATCCGGGTTGCGGATCGCGCGCTATCCCGGCGGGTTCGTCTTTAACCGCAACGAACACCGCGGCTCATGGGCCAATTTCTATTGGCAGGATCACATCGGACAGAATCCGGAACGTCAGCCTACCGAAGTCTACGACCTCGATACGTTTCTCCAACTTTGCGAACGATTCAGGATCGAGCCGTTGATGCAGATCAATTTCGTCGGCGAGACGCAGGCGTCCGTGCAGGGCTACATCGAGTACCTTGTGGGCGATGGAGACGTGGACGGAGACGGCGTCAATTGGGCGGAGAAACGCCAGGCCAACGGCCGAATTCAACCGTACAAAATTACCTACTGGCAGCTTGGTAACGAGGTCCATAGCTTCCCGCAAGGGTTCCAGGAGAACGTCGCAGGCGCGAAGGAATATGCGAAAGCCCTGGAGCGTCTCGTGCCGCTGGTCCGCAAGATGTCACCTGGGGCGAAGGTGCTCGTGCCGCTGATCAACATGCAACGTCCGCGTTCCGAGATGAAACTCAAGCCCGGCGCCCCTGACATCAACTTCACGACCAGCCACGAATTTGCCGTGGCATTTCTCGAAAACTTGAACGTCGACGTCGACTACTTCGACTGGCACTTCTACCCCGCCAATGGTTGGAACGGCAAATACGACTTCCTGGGAACTGACGACGAATGGAAACATCTCTACTGCTGGGGAACGAAGTTCCGCGAGTGTCACGAAGTCATCAACACGCTGATCAAGGCGAAGTGCAAACAACAGCCACCTCCCCAACTGATCGTCGGCGAATGGTCCGCCGACTGGACCGGCGGCATCTTCCGTCAACATGAAAACAGTTTTCGCGGATCGCTGATGCGGACGATGGCCTCCGCCGTGTTCATGTCCGATCAACTGCTCTACATGATGCAGAAAAGCGTTCCCTCGGAGAACATCCACGCGGCCTTCTGGCACACCTTTTCAAACGACGCCCAAGCGTTGTTCTCCATTCAGACATCACGCGAGCAAGGCTTGGCCTACAAGGGGAAAAGCACCGACGAAGGATACGGCTACCGAATGCCGATCTATTGGACGTTCAAGCTCCTCAGCGAGCAACGAGGGGAGTTTCTTGTCGAAAGTCGTCTGCAAGGCAACAACTCGATTGACGCCCCCAAGACCGGTTTGTACTTCGATCCGCAACATGCGTTCGCGCGCGTGACGCATTGCGCTTCGCTGAGCGGCGACCGACTTTACATCGCCCTGCTGAACAAGGACGCGCGCCAGACCGTCGAGACCCGCATCGAGATCCGGGACTGGCCATGGAAGGATTCCGTCGAATTACATGAAGTGCGAGCGGACAGTTATCTCGCTGAAAACACGATCGAGCGGCCCGACACCGTGACGCTCGCCGATCCGCAGACACTCCGCGTCACGCAAACCGGTACGTTGAACTACAGGCTCAAGCCGAACTCACTGGTTGTGCTCCGCTTTGAGAGCGCGAGGAACGAATAGTCCATCAAGAAGTCACGGCTCAACGAAACTCAATCCACCAGGGACTGCGCGAGATCACGCAACTCTCAGTTCGTTCGAGCCAGCCGTTTTCTTTCTCGTGAATGACATGCCTTTGGAAGGCTCCCTGGCCGTCGTTCTCGAACCAACAAAGCGGCGCTGCACTCGGATTCTTGCCGACGATGTCCACGTTGGTGAGGTCCAGGTCGCCGTCGCCGTCGAGGTCATCGGCGGCGACGCCGAATGTGTAGCCATATTTGTCCGCGATAAGATGTTCGGAAAAACGAACGGCGGGTTTTGCATCGCCGGCGATTGAAGCGAAACACCCCACGAGGATCGACAGACAACATGCCAGGTGCACAGCCAGTCGGGGCATTGTTAATTCTCTTTCTGCAACAGAATCGTATGCTGGGTCAGTCTGAGAGCCGCGACCACATCCAGCGGCGGTCGATGCCAGCGGCCGTTGGTTGGATAGATCCGTCATCCTAAAGTTGGGATCGTTTCTAGCTCGCCGCGCCCGTGAAGAGCGGTGCGATCGGGTCGCCTTCGCTGGCTGGCATGGGGCGATTCACGCGGTCTTTGATGATACTGCGCAAGTCGATGCCCAGAGACGAGAAGATCGTCGCTCCGAGATCGGATGGGTAGTACGGGTTCGAGGCGGGATAGGCGGCGATACTGTCGGAGCTGCCGCCGGCCGGCGCGGACTCGGCGGCTCGCGATTGCTGCGCGAGCAACGTCGGCAGACCAAAGCCGATTGATCCAGAAAAACCGACCTGCAACAGCTCGCGCCGGTTAATGCCAATCGTGTGTTGATGAGCGATTCGCGAATTCATTGTCGGCTGCTGTCAACAGAGTCCGGCGATTGGCTCGCCTCGATTGAAGCCGTGGGTGCGTTTGTAATCTTCCTGCATCGTCATCCTACGGCATCTTCCACCGTACAACTTTCAAGTGTGACTTTCCGTCTTCGCCGCGATACGAATAAGACGTCACCATCGTACCATCGTCGAGCTGCACCGTCGGCCCGAAGCCTCCACCTTGTGGCGTCCCGACAGGAGTCTTCGTATCCAACATGATGTGATCGTGAGCGAAATCGGAAGCGAACAAAGGTGTCAAGCGAACAAAGGTGTCAGCGACGGTCTTAAGTTTGGTCAATAGCCGATTTCAAAACATTTTGAAATTCCTTTCGA
>JAQBZB010000519.1 GCA_027622275.1 Planctomycetota bacterium
GAAACGCCGCTTCACAGTGGACTTGTCGGGCGCTCGCCCGTGGCACTGAAAAAGCGAATTCCTATCAATGACCGGCACGGAGCTCTCATCGCTGGTGCGACACAAGTTCCCGTCAATCATCATTGTGCTCGACAATGGTGGCTACGGCACCGAACGGTACCTGCATCCTGGCTCGTTCGAGTTCAACGAAGTGCAGCCCTGGGCCTATCACAAGCTGCCCGAAGTGTTTGGCGGCGGGAAGGGTTACCTGGTAAAAACGGAAGGCGAGTTTGACGCGGCCCTGCGTTCGGCCTGGGCCGACACTAGCGGGCCGAGCCTGATTCACGTCGTGCTCGACAGAAACGACCACAGCCGTTCGCTGGAGCGATTGACCGAGAAGCTGAGCAAACACGTGTAAGGGGCAGACCCACCTAAACGGCCAGGAAAGGTTGGCGGCATGGAAGCACTGGCCGGTAAGGTGATCGTCATCACCGGTGCGTCGAGCGGAATCGGCAAAGCGCTGGCGCTGGAGCTGGCGCAGCAGAAGCCGCGTCTGGTGCTGGCCGCCCGAAACCGTGAGCGGCTCGAAGAAGTTGCCGCCCTGTGCCAAGGTCGGGGCGCCGAAGCGCTGGTCGTGCCCACGGACGTGACCTCGGCCGAGGCTTGCCGCCGGCTAATTGAAGAAACGATCGCTCGATTTCAATCGCTTGACGTGCTGGTGAACAACGCCGGGGCCGCGATGTGGGCTCGGTTTGACGAGCTGGCCAATGCGAGCCGATTGGAAGAGCTGATGCAGCTCAATTATATGGGTAGCGTCTATCCGACGCACTCCGCCCTCACGCATCTCAAGCAGTCGCGCGGGCTGATCGTCGCGATCGCCAGCATCTCGGGGCTGATCAGTCCGCCGCTCCTCTCGGGCTACGCCGCCAGCAAGCACGCCGTGATGGGGTTCTTCGAATCGCTGCGGATCGAGCTGAAGGCCAGCGGCGTGGGAGTCACGATCGTGGCGCCCGACTTCGTGCAGTCGGAGATTCTTGCCAAGGCGACCGGGGCGGATGGGACATCGCTGGGCGACAGTCCGCTCGAGCAGCGGTCGCTGCTCTCGGCCGAGAAGTGTGCCAAGAAGATTGTGCGCGGCATCGAGCGGCGCAAGCGGCTGGTGCTCACGAGTGAGCGCTCGGCCTGGGCTCGCTGGGGCCAGATTCTTGCGCCGAAGCTGGTCGATCGGATCTCGGCGAAGATCGTGGGCTTTCGCGAGTAGCGGCGGGCAGAACCGCTATTGGGGCTCACCTGCGGCTGCCGCTAAGATTCGCGAGCCACCGGAAAACTAACTGCTAGCACCCTTGAGACGCGTCGTGAAGACACTACTTAGCTCCAATTCGCAACCGCGCATCCTGATCGTTCGTTTGAGCGCCATAGGCGACGTGTTGCATGGCATGCCCGTCTTGTGTGCGCTGCGCGAAGCGCTGCCGCAGGCCTTCCTTGCCTGGGTGGTCGAAGGCGTTTCGACACAACTACTAAGGGCACATCCGGCGCTCGACGAACTGATCACCGTGCCGCGCAAATGGCTCAAGTCGCCGAGGACCGTGCTCGGGCTGCGAAAGAAGCTGCACTCACTGAAGTTCGACGTGGCGATCGACATGCAGGGGCTCACCAAGAGCGCCGTCGCCGCACGGCTCTCGGGCGCAAAGGTGCGAATCGGATACGGCGGTGTCGATGGGCGCGAACTCAGCCCATGGCTGAACAACAAGCTCGTGGAACCGACCGGCACGCACGTCATCGATCGAAACCTGGAACTGCTCAAGCCGCTGGGAATCAGCAACCCCGCGGTTCAGTATCGTCTCGAAGATACGCCCGAGGATCTGGCCACTGCCGAGCGCATGCTCGCGGAGCTGCGGCTGACGGAACGCTTCGCGGTGATCAATCCCGGCGCCGGCTGGCCGAGCAAAGTCTGGCCGGCGGCGCGGTATGGCGAAGTGGCCAGGTTTCTTGGGCAGCAACACGGCGTAAAGTCGCTGGTCGTCTGGGCCGGCGATCAGGAACGCGCCTGGGCCGAGCAAATCGTGGCGGGCTCCGGAGGTCACGGTGTGCTGGCGCCGAAAACTTCGCTGCGTGAACTAGCGGCGCTCTCGCGCAAGGCCATCATGTTCGTGGGATCGGATACGGGACCGCTGCACTTGGCGGTCGCGGTGGGCACGCCCAGCGTAGGGATGTTCGGCCCGATGCCGGCTGAGCGGAACGGACCCTATGGCCCGCTGCACGTGCCGGTGCAGAGGGTGTGCTTGACCGGCTCAAGCCGCGAGAAGCGCTCGGCAGGACCGGAGTCGATGGAAGCGATCAGCGTGGCGGACTGCTGCGCGGCGTGCGAGACGATCTTGAATCGGCGTGGGCTGCGAAAGACCGCGTAGAATCGGCGACCACAGGTGAGCCGCTGGCGCGGCCACCAGCGGCACCCAACCCGCTCCTATTTCCAACAAGCAAGCTACTGCTTGAGCTGCTTGCCGTAGAGATACGGGTTCATCGACGGATCGTTGTACATCTTGAACTGGAAGTAAACTTTCAGCCGCTTGCGGCCGGCGAAGATGTCGTCCAAGAGCTCCTGCAGTGAGTTCGACAAATCGCGATGCTGCTCGTTGACCACGCCCAGTCGGGTGCGAGCTTTCTCGCGATGTTCTTCGCTGGCATCGGTGCGGTCGATCTGCTCCTGCATGTGATACTGTCGGAGCGAAAGGATCGAAAGCCGATCGATCGCGCTGCCGGGCGTTTCGGTATTCTGGCGAGCGCCGGGCTGCGGTTCAATCTTCTCGGCCGCCAGCGCCTGTAGGAAGTACGCGTCGAGCTTCTCGATGCCGTCGTTGCGCTGCTGGTTGTAACGGTCGATGGCCCGTTTGACCTGGGCGATGCGGTCGTCGCCCACGTCGGGGCTCCGGGCGATGTCCTCTTCGTGCCAGAGCAGATAGTTGAACGAGTGCTGCTGGCAGACCAGGTGCAGGATGCCTTCGTAAGGATTGGCCACGTCCTGGGTGTGCCACAGGGCCACGGTGTGCGTGTGCAGGGCAGTGATTTCAGGAACGCTGATTTCGAGAACGTGAATCCGGGGCGTCATCGGCGGCTCGGCGAGGGTCAAAGTGGCGAAGATTGCGGCGGGAAATTCAAGTCTGCGCGGACGATTCTATCGCGCCGGGGCGGAAGCCAACAACCGCGGTTCGATTGAGCGGCGGATGCGGCACCTGACCTAGGCCCCCCGCGCCCGGCGACCTAGAATGAAAAGCATGACCGCTGCCGCTCCCACGCAATACGCTTCGAAGACGTCCAGCCAGAACACGCTGGTGAGCGCCGCCACGAGGAGGTAGTTCCACGCCACGGAATCAGTCGCCGCAATCATCGCACCAGCCA
>JAQBZB010000156.1 GCA_027622275.1 Planctomycetota bacterium
CAAACAACACATCGGGCGCTAGCCTTTTCAACCGCCCCAGCGCTGGCGTTTTCAAACGCCGTTCACATCTGTCGCATTTCTAATTCCCGCCAAAACGCACGGTCTGATAACGGCAACGAACCCCTTAAAGAGTACGAAACCAGACCTTATCAGACCACAATCAGATCAATTTTGCAAGGTTTCGTGCCTCATTGGTGGTTCTGTGCGGCATCTTGAAATGACGTAAGTTCAATAAAAAAGACCACTTACGACATTTTCGTAAGTGGTCTGATAGTGGAGGCGGCGGGAATCGAACCCGCGTCCCGAGACATTTCCATGCAAGCTTCTACGTGTGTAGTCAGTTCTTTGATTGTCGAACGATCAAGCGCCAACCGACAGGCTATCGATCATCCCATCCGAGAACTTTGTTTCGCCCTGAGCGTACTCGACATGACTCAAGACTAGCCGGAATTGCGACCGACTTTTGGGACTCTCCGGCGAAGTCCCGCAGTCGGGGCTACGTGCTACGCAGCCATTGCGAGATTTGCATCTGCAACTAAAAATTGTGATCAGCTTTTAACGTGGCCCACTGATCAACCACGACACGCCACTTACACTTCAGGCTATCCGGTCGAATCCAGTTCGCCCCCGAAGTGCTCATGACCGAACCGATCGGTCTTGCCGATGTGGTATCGGCACTGCGTGAATCTTACTTCGGTTCAACTGCCGAAAACAGGTGGACTTACCGTCGAATTGCTGATTCCCGCCACAATTTCCGAGAATCGTTCGGCCAATTCAGCGGCAGAATGTCCACATCCGGTCGCCTCAATTACTATGGAGAGATGAGCAGCAGCGCGAGGGAACCGTCAGCGATCCGACCGCCACAGGCTCCGCGATCCGTGCGAGTCGTCAATTGGCCGTTGCGCGATGGTGGACTTCGTGCGTGGGGAATGCTGCTTGGAATGGGACTGATGGCTGCCGTTGCGGGAGTCGTCGCCCACAGCGGATTGATGGGGGGCGGCTGCTTTGCGGCGTTGGCGATTGCTGCTTGGCGATTGTGGGTGCCGGTGACATTCGAGTTCCGCTCGCGCGGCGTGATCTACAGTGTGCTCGGACGTTCAAGGCGGATTCCGTGGACGCAGATTGCCCGCTACGAGGTTCGACCGCGCGGGTTGCTGCTGTTTGCCGAAGACGACAAAAGTCCGCTGGCGGCGCTGCGAAGTACCTATGTACAGTGGAACGGCCAGCAAGCCGCGATCAAAGAGGTTGTAGAGTTTTATACGGCCGCGCGAGTCTCGGTGGCGTCCACGAAAACATTTTTCGACGCCACGATTGAAATCTCTGAAAAGTAACGAAGCATACTCTTCTACAGCCCTGCTTTGAAACAAGCGGCTTGATGGACTGCGCCTTCTAGTACAGGCTGCGCTCCGCGACATGATTCCTCGGCAATTGGGCAGCGGTCTGCGAAGGAACAGCCGCCGTAAATCTTCTCGGGTGACGGGACTTCGCCTTGCAACTCGATCCGCTTACGCTGGCGCTCGGCGACGGGATCGGGAATCGGAGCCGCCGACAACAGTGCTTGTGTATAGGGATGCCGCGGGTTCGCATACAACTCGGCCTTTGGCGCGGTTTCGACGAGTCGGCCCAAGTACATGACGCCGACACGATGCGCGATATGGCGAACGACGGCCAAGTCGTGGGCAATAAAGACGTAGGCCAGTCCCAGCTTGGCCTGCAACTCCACCAACAGGTTGATCACCTGAGCTTGAATCGAGACATCGAGCGCCGAGACGGGTTCGTCGCAGATGATCAGTTTGGGTTGTACGGCGAGTGCCCGCGCGATGCCGATCCGCTGACGCTGCCCGCCGGAGAATTCATGCGGATAGCGATTCAGAAATCGCGGGTTGAGCCCCACGAGGTCCATCAGCCGCATCGCTTCGAGCTTCCGCTGCGAACGCTCGTACAGTTTGAAGATGTTCATGGGCTCGGTGATGATCTTGCCAACCGTCATGCGCGGATTGAGCGACGCAAAGGGATCTTGGAAGATCATTTGAATGTTCTGGCGGTACGGGAGCATCTCGCGATCGCTGAGCCGGTCGATGCGTTGCCCTTCGAGATAGACCTCGCCGCTCGTCGGCCGCACGAGTTTTACGATGGCACGCGCCGTCGTCGACTTGCCGCATCCCGATTCGCCGACGATGCCGAGCGTCTCGCCTTCCGCCACTTGAAACGAGACGCCGTCCACCGCTCGAATGAAGCCATGCTGCGCGCTGAACAATCCGCCGCGCCGAAACGGAAAATGCACGGACAGGTTGCGGACGTCGAGCAGCGGCGGCGTGGCAGCCCTCGTCCCGCTACGATTCGCACCTGGAGTGGCTGCGGTGGAACTCACTTTGCCTCCTTCGCCATGATCGGTGCGTCGACGTCGACGAAGCAGGCAAAGTCGCCGCCGCCGGGGCGCTCGAATGCGGGCGGCACGCTCAATTTGCAGCGATCCTCGTGGTACGCGCATCGGGCATAGAAGGCGCAGCCCGGAGGGAGCTTGGCGAGATCGGGCGGCTGACCTGGAATCACCCGTAACTTGGCGGAGTGATCGGCGTCCCAGCGAGGCACCGAATCCAGCAGCCCGAGCGTATACGGATGCCGCGGGTTGGCGAACAACGAGTCGATGTCGGCCCGTTCGACGATTCTGCCTCCGTACATCACCAGCACTCGGTGACAGATGTTCGCGATCACGCCCAAGTCATGCGTGATCATGATGATGGCTGTGCCGTGGTCCTGCTGAAGCTGCTTCATCAGGTCGAGGATCTGAGCTTGGATTGTCACGTCCAACGCCGTGCTCGGTTCGTCGGCGATGAGAATGTCCGGGTTGCAGGACAGCGCCATCGCGATCATCACTCGCTGACGCATTCCGCCCGAGAACTGATGCGGGTAGTCGAAGATGCGTTTGTCTGCCCCCGTAATCCCGACTTGCTCCAGCATGTTGATGGCGTGGGCGATCGCTTCGTCGTGCGTGTGGCCGAGATGCAACCGCGTGACTTCGGTTAACTGTTCCTCGACGGTCAAAAACGGATTCAGCGCGGTCATTGGATCTTGAAAGATCATCGCGATACGCCGACCGCGGATCTGCGATAAACGTCCCGTGTTGGCGGTCAGCAGATCTTCGCCGCGATACAGAGCGCGGCCCGACGGGATGCGGCCCGGCGGTTGCGGGATCAATCCCAAGATGGCCAGATTGGTGACCGACTTGCCCGATCCCGACTCGCCCACGATGCCCAACGTTTCGCCCGGCGCTAGATCGAACGACACGCCATTGACGGCCTGCACGACTCCTTCATCGGTGCGGAATTCGACTTGCAGATCTTCGACTTGTAAGAGTTTCTCGTCTGGCATGCGATAGAATGTCCAGTTCGGGCACCCTTGCGTCAAGCCTGCTATCTTCGTGCTCGCAATCTTGGGCCATCGGGCTAGGTCATCGCCGCCTGATCCGGCGTTGCGCGGCACCGACCGCTAACGGGATCACGAAGGTGTCGCTTTCCCATCGCACAGTGGCTACAATCCGAACCGGAGGTTTTCGTCGCAGTCTCGTTGTGGGTATGTTTCTTCAGGCCTGGGTCATGTCCCTTTCGTTCGACGAATTCGTCAAGCAACTCGAAGGCAGCCACCTCGTTTCGTCGCGGCAGTTGCAGGAGTTGCTTGCCCACCACGACGCGCCCCCAGCCGACGGCCAAGCCTTGGCCAAGGCTCTGATCCGCAAGGGTCTGCTGACCAAGTTCCAAGCGACCGCTGCGTACAACGGGCGGCTGAAGAAACTGGTGCTCGGCGAGTATGTGCTGCTCGACAAACTCGGCGAAGGCGGCATGGGAGTCGTCTACAAGGCTTGGCATCGCCGCATGGATCGGATCGTGGCGCTCAAGACCCTGCCCGCCGCCGCGCTGAAGAAGCCGGAACTGGTCGAGCGGTTCTATCGCGAAGTCCGAGCGGCCGCGAAGCTGTCGCATCCCAATATCGTCACCGCCCACGACGCCGGCGAATACGACGGCACGCACTATCTGGTCATGGAGTACGTCGAGGGGCACGATCTGGCCGAAGTCGTCCGCGAGCAAGGCCGCATGTCGGTTGCTCAAGCCGTCGAGTTCATCCTGCAAGCCGCCCGCGGCCTGGAATACGCTCATCAGCAGAACATCGTGCATCGCGACATCAAGCCGAGCAATCTGATCGTAGCATTCAGCGGTCAGCCATCAGCCAATCCCCAATCAAAAATCGAAAATCAAAAATCGGCAATCGTCAAAGTTCTCGACATGGGACTGGCGCGCCTGGCCGACGATCCTTCCAACCCGCTCACGCCGACCGTCAAGTCGCAGTTGACCGAGACCGGGCAGGTGATGGGGACCGTCGACTTCATGAGTCCCGAGCAGGCCGAAGACACGCGCCGCGCCGATCATCGCGCGGACATCTACAGCCTGGGCTGCACGCTGTACTGGCTGCTGACCAACGAGGTTCCTTATGGCGACGGCACGATGGTCAGCAAGATCGTGGCGCATCGCGAACGGGCCATCCCTTCGCTGCTGGCCGCCCGCAGCGACGTGCCGGAGCAACTCGACCGCATCTTCCAAAAGATGGTCGCCAAACGGCCTGAGCAGCGGCAGCAGTCCATGTCGGCCGTGATCGCCGAACTGCAAGCGATCGCCACCGAGCCCGTCGCCGCTCCCGCCAAATCCGCTCCGCAAGAAACACCCGACGACCTGTCGGCCTTCTTCGACAAGCTCGCGCAGAAAAAGTCGCAGCCCGTCGGCACCGAGCCGACCGGTTCAGTCGCCGCCACCATCGACATGCAGAATCACATTGTCGCCGCTCCCCGCACAGTTCCCGGCGAGCGTCTCGCTCCGACATTGACCTTAGCCGCCGGTCAAACCAAGCGAAAACCGCGTAAGCCAAAGTCTCCCTGGTGGCGTCACCCGCTGGCCATCGCCGGCGCATTGGCCGCCGTGGTCCTGTTGGCCACGATCATCATTATCATCCGTAACAAAGAAGGAAAAGAAGTCGCCCGCCTCGAAGTCCCCGACGGCGCGACGGTTGAGATCACGAGCAACCCAGACCAAAGTCTCACGACCTCGTCTACGAAAGCAACCACTGACCCCGAACAGCGCGCATTGAATTGGATCCTATCGGTCGGCGGCACGGCGAAGGTCCGCAAGGACGGCCAAACCGTCTCCGTCGCCAGCGACTCGGCTCGACTCGCTGCGCCATTTGAAGTCATCGAAGTCGATATCAGTAATCGCCTCACAGCGGTCACCGATGACGGCTTGGCTAATCTAGCCGGCCTGAAGTCGGTCGAAGGAATTACCGCTCACCACTGCGACATCAGCGATGTCGGGCTCTCACAACTTCGCGGACTGACGTCACTCAAACGCTTGGATCTTGATGGGACCAAGGTCACGGACGAAGTGATCGAGTTTCTCAGACAGAACCGCGAATTGGATCAACTCCACCTTTTACGGACGCGTGTGACACCGAACGTCCTCCAGCATGTTGCCGTTTTTCCACGTCTCAGCATGCTGAATGTCGGCCATCTTCGCTATACAGACGAGTCTTTGAAAGCATTGACCCAATTGCCGGCACTGTACTACGTCACGGTACATGAGTCGTGGATCAATCTGACAGCGATCGAAGCCTTGCAGCAATCGAAAATCACAGTCTTGGGTGTTGACGGAAATCTCGATGACGAGCAAGTCACGTTGATCACCCGGCTTTCAAACCTTAAGCAGGTGAACGTCTCTGGCAACACGAAGCTATCTGTGGCCGCGTTGTCTCACCTCGGCGAACTGCCCAAGTTGGCAACATTATCCTTTATGAATTCGACGATGACCGATGCGCATGTGGAAGCCTTGTCCCGTTTGCCGCGTCTCACCACCATTAGCTTGTACTATTATGGCCCCAAGGGGTTTGACATCACCGACGCCGGGTTGGATCACTTGGCGAGACTTCCCGATCTCAAGCTGCTGAACCTCTTCCACACGAAAGTCACCCCTCAAGGCTTGGCCGCGTTTCGCCAGAAGCTGCCGAACTGCGTGGTCGTAACCGATGTGAAGGGTCCCGAACCGAGCGGAACTCCCTCGACTCCACCGACCGCCCCCCTCACCGACCCCAACCGAGCCGCCGCCGAATGGGTCCTCGCGCAGACGGCGGCCGTGCTTGCGCAAGTCACGATTCAAGTGCCAGGGGAAGGTGGACCAACGCAAGTACGGTCAGGGCAACCGCTGCCGAATGGACCGTTTGAAGTGACGCAGATTGGGGTTTCAGAGTGCCAAGATCACTGACGACGACCTGGCCAAGTACCTGCCGCCGCTGACGCGACTGACCCGGTTGGATTTAGCTCATTGCCAGCAGATCACGGATGCGTCCGTGCCCGTGCTGCGCGAAATGCCCCGGCTCGATTTTCTGGATGTCAGTGGAACCCGAATTTCACCGGCCGCCTGCCAGGAATTGCTTCAGGAGTTGCCGCTCAAAGCTGTCGGCTTTTCAGCTCGGCAACTAACACCGGAAGTCATTGAACAGGTCCGCTTAACGCCGACGTTATGGCAGGTTGGAATCCAATCATCCTCCACCAGTCCGCTGCACGGAATCTTTACCGATGAGCAATTCAAGGAACTGTTCCGTGCGAAGCAGCTAACTTCACTGGGTTTCCACTTTGTCAACGTCGACCTAACGACTTGGCGCGAATTGCCGGACAATTTGCCGAACCTCACCAATCTCCACGTCGAAGGAAAGTCGATCACCGACGAGCATCTAGCGGTGTTTGCCCGTCTGACCAAGCTCTACAGTCTCAACCTGCTCTCCGCCTCGGTCACGGACGCCGGGCTGCCGGTGCTGTACGACAGCCGCGCGCTGCGACTCCTGACCTTGAGCAAAACGCAAGTCACCGCCGCCGGCGTCGCCGCCCTGCACGAACGCCTCCCCCTCTGCCGCATCACCTGGGACGGCGGCATCGTGGAACCTGCTTCGAAGTAGCCCTTTGGAGTGCGTGCGACTCGTCGCCGCTTTCCCCTTTTGGGCGTAGCCCTTTGGCCCGCGCTCGGGCCGCGCTCCCGAAAGTCGCTGCGCGACGGAAGAATACCAAAGCGGTGACAAGTCCCCGCACTCCATAGAAAAGCCCCGCGGTCCACAACTTTGGAGTGCTGTGACTTGTCACAGCACTCCCGTTTCGGGCGCAGCCCTTTGGGACAACAGTCAATGCGAGCTTGAAAGTCGCTGCGCGACGGGATAGAAACAAAAGCGGTGACGAGTCCCCGCACTCCAAAGCGGGATAGAAACAAAAGCGGTGACGAGTCCCCGCACTCCAAAGCGGGATAGAAACAAAAGCGGCGACAAGTCGCCGCACTCCATAGAAAGTCCCAGCATTCCAAAGTGGGCACGCGCGATGCACGAAGGCAGCGATTCGCTTCGGCGACGGATTTTGACCAGCGTGGAAAGGCTACCGGCAGATCAATTGCCGAGATTGGCGGACTATCTCACTCTTCTCGAAGCGGCAGTGAGTCGCGATACTCCGAGGCCCCTCCCGAAGTCCGATTCCGTCCGTGTTTCCGCGGCTGCGCCAGACTGGCCGCACGCGCCGCTGCACCGGGTCAGCAATCACGGCACGTTCATCGTCACGGGCAGCACACTGCACAAGCAGCCGTTGTTTCGTGGACGGGAGGCTCTTGAACTGCTGCACGATTCGCTGCTGAAACTGGCGAAGCAGCATGGCTGGACCTTGGAAGCTTGGGCCGTGTTCCCGAATCACTATCACTTTGTTGCTCACGGCGGGGAAGCCGCGTCGAAGCTCGACGACTTTTTGACTCACGTGCATGCCGACACGGCACGCGATCTGAACGAAGCGCAATCCAAGCCGGGTCGACAAGTTTGGTTCAACTTTTGGGAAACGGGATTGACGTACGAGAAGTCGTATCTGGCAAGACTGGCGTACGTCCACCAGAACCCCGTCCGGCATGGCTTGGTCCCCGTGGCCAATCAATACCGCTGGTGTTCTGCCGCTTGGTTCGAGCGCACCGCGACGGCGGCACAGGTCAAGACGATCTACGGGTTCAAGATCGATCGCGTGAAGGTGCGCGATGACTATGAGGTCGCAATCGAGGACGTGGCGGCGGGGTGAAAATCCCAAAGCGGTGACAAGTCCCCGCAGTCCAAAGCGCCGTCGAGCCGCTCAGCTTCCTTCAAACGCTTCGCGTCCTGTGCCACTCTGGCACAAACCTCACCTCCGCCGGTATCGCACGCCTGAACCAAGCCCTCCCGAAATGCGCCATCTTTCACGACGGCGGCGTGGCAATTTCCGGTAGTCTCACGAATTCTGTTAGGGGGAAAGAACCTGTCCCGTAGCCGAGATCGTGAGATGACACGGCGTGGACGGCATGCACGCAAGCTGCGTGCGCCACCGACGGCTCTGGCTAATCGAGTGTGGGAACCGCATAATAAGTTTGCACTGACGAGAAAGGAGTTGCCATGATTTATCACGGTAAGGTGAAATCGGGCGTGATTGAATTGCAAGACGACGCGGAACTCCCGGAAGGGACGCTGGTCAAAGTCGAGCCGCTGGAGGTCGCGGCGGATATTGTTGCTAAACGTCCCGGAACGAGTTTGGCCGCATGGGCGGAACAGAACGCCGAAGATTGGGGAGACCGATTGAATTCGGAAAACGTGGAAGCCTTCACCGGTCGGAGATTCTGATCGTGACTCGCCACGCCTTGCTGGATACGAGCTTCCTCATCGCACTGGAAAACCGCGGCGATCCGCACCATCAGCGAGCGAAAGAGTTGGATCGCGAATTGATCGCTCAAAACGCGATGCTGGTGCTGCATGGGGGCATCTTGCTGGAAATCGGCGATGGCTACGCTCGCCTCGGACGCCGCAGCAAAGCCAACGATCTCTTCCAGCGGTTGCTGAACGAAGATCGGTATCGCATTGAGCCACTCACGCAGCGCCTATTGGACGACGGGATGGAATTGTATCTCGCACGATCCGACAAAGAATGGGGCCTGACCGACTGCGTCTCGTTCGCGATGATGCGCGCGGATGGAATCTCGGAAGCGCTCACGGCCGACGTTCATTTTAGACAGGCGGGTTTCGAGGCCCTTTTGTTGAGTAACTAGCGCACACGGCAACGCGGGCTGCGGCGTTGGTGCGGCGCTGGCGCATTTGTCCTCGCTGCCTTGGTTGTGGACGCTGGACCTGCGCTAGAACTCGCAGCTTGACGACCGCGCCGGCGTTCAGCTCAGCCGCACTCAAACGCTCCGCTTCCTGTTCCGCAGCCACGCGCCAACGCCGCGTTATCGATTCTTCATTCGAGGGTCGAGTGCGTCGCGCAGGCCGTCGCCGAGAAAGTTCAACGAGAATAAGGTCAGCGCCAGAGTCATGCCGGAGAAGACAACCAACCACCAGTAGATCTTGATCGGCGTGATGACTTGCGTTCCCTCGTTCACCAACAAGCCCCACGAAACGTCCGGCGGCGAGACGCCTAAGCCGAGAAACGACAAAAACGATTCGAATAGCATCACCGCCGGAATCGTCAGCGTCAGGTACACGATCACGATCCCCAAGACATTCGGGATGAGATGCCGGAAAATGATTCGCGTTCGTCCGGCACCGATGACCCTGGCCGCTTCCACAAACTGCTCGTTCTTCAGCGAGATGACTTGGCCGCGGACGACGCGAGCCATCGTCAACCAATAGAACGCCCCAATCACAACGTAAAAGATCACGAGCTGGTTGATCCCGTGCTCGTCCAGCCACTTCTTTGTGTCTTCCGCGCCGAGAATCGTCAGCAGAAAGATGACGACGAAGATAAACGGAATGGAGTACAGAATGTCGACGAACCGCATCATGATCTCGTCGACCCAGCCTCCGCAATAACCTGCGATCGCACCGTAACTGACGCCAATCGACAGCGACACCAATGTGGCCACGACACCAACAACCAATGAGACTCGCGCTCCCCAACAAACTCGCGACAAGACGTCTCGCCCCAGGTCGTCGGTTCCAAAAACGGAAGGGATGCACCAATCGCCGAATAAACTGACGCGCAGCCGCAGCATCCAGCGGACGATCGGGCCGGGATTATTCCAGAGCTTTCGCAGAGGGTCTTCGTTGGTTTGCAGCGTTTCGATCTGCTGCTTCAGCCGCAATTGTCCGTCCGCGTCGGCCGCAGAGACACCCGCTCTCAGCTCCGCGAGCCGCGCTTCAAACTTCGCCAGCTCTTTAGCAAGCGAATTCCCTTCGAAACGAAGTTCGTCGCGGCTGCCGAGCGAGATCGGCGCAAGATTCGGCGGCAAATCCTTGCGGCCGCGCAAGTCCTTGTCCAGCGGCGATTGGAGCGGCAAGAGCGGGACAAACACCGCCAAGACGGAAATTGCAATCACGAAATACAGCGAACACATCGCGACTCGGTTGCGCCGCAAACGCCGCCAGGCGTCTTGCCACAGCGACACGCCGTGAATGCCGCGCGCCTCTTCCAACAGCCGCGCATATCGCTCGATGTCGGCGGTGTCTGGCGTGGGCTTTGATTGTGGTGTCGGGTCGGCCATCTATTGCGTCTCGATTTTCACGCGCGGATCGATTATGGCGTACGACAAGTCCACCACGGTGTTCATGAACAGGAGCAAGCAGGTGTAGACCATCACCATGCCCAGCGCCAACGGATAGTCACGTTGCAACGCCGCTTCGACAAAGTGGCTCCCCATGCCGGGCAAAGCAAACACTTGCTCCAGCACCAACGAGCCAGTCAGGACTCCCGCCGTGGCTGGCCCAAGGTACGAGACGACTGGGAGCAACGCCCCGCGCAAGGCGTGTCGCAAGACAACTCGCTTCTCGCCCAAGCCCTTAGCGTAGGCCGTGCGGATGTAGTCGCGGCCGAGAACTTCGAGCATGCCGGTGCGAGTCAGGCGCGCGATGTAGCCCGCGTAGGGCGCGCCCAGACAGAGTGCCGGCAAGATGATTTGTCGTAGCGAACCCCAGCCGGCCGCCGGGAACCAGTGCAATTGAAATACGAAGACCACGATCGCCAAGCTGGCAAGCACAAAGTTCGGAACGGCGATGCCGAGCGTCGCGGCGGTCATGAACGAAACGTCCCACGCCGTGTGTCGCCGAACGGCCGAGACAATCCCGGACAGCGTTCCCAGCACGATGGCAAACGTGATAGCGAAGATCCCCATCGATGCCGACACCGGAAAACCTTGCTCGATGACTTGATTGACCGTGAAGTCTGTCAGCCGAAAGCTGGGGCCAAAGTCGCCACGAAACACGATATTGCCGAGGTGATCGAAGTATTGAATGAGCAGCGGCTGATCCAGCTTATAGCGGGCCTCGATGTTCTTCTGGATCTCCGCGGGCAGCTTACGCTCGCTGTCGAACGGACCGCCCGGAACGCTGCGCATCAAGATGAAGGACACGGTGTAGACGATCCACAGCGTGACGACGACCCAACATGCACGGCGCAGCAGAAACCAAGCGACTCCTCCCACAATCACTCCTCGATCCGCATCAATTGAATCGGATACTTCTCTAGCGTGTTGTGATAAAAGCCCTTGACGCTCGGCGAAACGAGATTCTTGCCGGTGTTATAGTAGATGGGGACAATCGGCAATTCGTCCATCAGGATCGCCTCGGCTTCCTCCATCCGGCGCAGACGTTTGTCGGAGTCGGGTTCTTCGGCGGCTTGCTTGACGAGCGCGTCGTAGCGGGCGTTGCTCCAGCCGGTCTCGTTGTTCTCGCCGCCCGTCAGCCACATGTCGATGAAAGTATTCGCATCGGGATAATCGGGCACCCAGCCGGCTCGGCACACGGAATACTGCATCGTATGCTGGGCGTCGAGGTACGAGTTCCACTCCAAGTTCTTCAACTCGACGTCGATACCGAGATTGTTCTTCCACATCTGCTGGATGATTTCGGCGATCGCGCGATGCGTGTCGTTGGTGTTGTAAGTGATCTCTAACTTGGGTATGCCGCCGGGTTGATTGGCGTACTTCGACTTGGCCAGTTCCGCCCGCGCGGCTTCGACATCAAACGCGCCGCACAGCGGCGACTTGTAGCCAGGCAAGCCCGGCGGGACGACGCTGCGCGCTGGAATCTGCCCTCCTTGCGTCACCTTGTCGCAGATCAATTGCTTGTCCATCGCCAGATTCAAGGCGCGACGGACATGCACGTCATCCAGCGGTGGACGTGTTGTGTTCAAGCGATAGAAGGCAATGATCAGCACGGGCGTCGGCACGAAGTCGCGTTCGGGCCGTGCGATCAGATCGGGAATCACCGAGGCCGGCACGTCGGTGACCCAATCAAGCTGTCCCGTGAGATACATGTTCAACGCCGTGGTCGCCGACTTGATGGCCATGGCATCCACGATCTGCAGTTTCACGCGGCTGGCATCCCAGTAGGTGGGGCTCTTGATCAATCGCATGCGATCGCGAACGCGACGGAACTCCATCGTGTACGCCCCGTTCGTGACGATGTTGTCGGGGTGAGTCCAATCGGGGACGCCGTACTTCTCGACGCACGCGCGATTGACCGGATAGAGCGGATAGAACGCGGTCAGCGCGAGGAAGAAGGGCGTGCGATTCTGCAGCGTGACGACGAGTGTTGCATCGTCCGGGGCTTTGACGCCGACCGACGATTCGAAGTCGAGCAGAATCTGCTGACAAGTTTCCGGCGTCGTCGGCAGCGATGCAGGCCGCGCGCCGTCGAGCCACTCGGTTGAATACTGCTGCCAATCGCGAGTGCCCGGCTGTTTGCAGTAGGCGGCGAGTTTTGCGGCCCCGGAATTGGAAGCCTCGGGAACCGCGGCGTGGTCGACGACATAAACCCAACTGCTACGCCACGTCGATGTAAGATCTTCTTTCTCTTCGTCGCTGGCGTTTGCCGGCGGAGCGACCTCCGGCGGACGCGCGATCCCAAGCAGCTTGGCACGGCAGATGTCGCCGCGCGGGAACGGTTGGTCGGCTCGCGGGCGATTCGGCATCTCGATCTCGACGAGGTCGCCAAGTTCGACGCGGCCTTCGGTATACTGCTTGGCTCCGACGAGATACCAAAGTTGATAGCCGTACGTCGCCGCCGTTTCGGGATGCAGCGTGCGTCGCCACGACCAGACGAAGTCGTCTGCCGTCAGCGGTGAGCCATCCGACCACTTCACTCCCGGCCGCATGTGAAAGGTGTAGACGCGCCCATCCGCTGATAACTCGTAGCTCTCGGCCATTCCAGGTATTTCGCCGATCGGATAGTTGCCGTTCTCGTCGGGCTTCGGTTTGCCGATAACGTTTCCCTGCTCATCCATTTCAAAGCCGATCGGCCAATCGCGATAGAGCCCTTCGAACATCGCGGTCAGGACCCGATGTTCGGGCTGGCCGTAAGCCAACGCCGGATCGACCGTCTTGACCTCGTCGCCGTTACTAAACGAGAAGTCGGCCGGCGGCAGCGTCCCGAACGAAACGGCCCACGCTAGGGCCGCGAAGAGTCCGGCCAAGGCGATATACGGAAACGAGTTTCGGACGGTGTGGTGCATGAGCCCGGTCGCGTCTGCGAAGTGTTAGAGAGATCACCTAGTTGAGTTTGACACATCGTAAGACGCCAGACGAATAGCGACAACCTTGCTTTTGGCCGTTCCGCGGATGTGCCGCTTGAGGTTCTTCGCGGAATTCCCGACATGCCATTTCCCAAATCGGGGTCGTCTGACTACAATGCGACAATTGGAAGGACGAGAGGCTTATCGCGCTGCCCGCTATTCAAAACGCCACGTTCGGTGGCAAGGGCTCGCGAGCCCAAATCGGCTCTTCTTATCACCGTTCGTGAGAATCTAAAATCATGTTTGCGGCTAGTGCTTGCGCTGGCCGTTGAGGTGGGGATAGGCTCGCGGATTACTTATCATTCGACCCGCAATCAGCAGGCAACCAGTCTCGTTCGTACGCCGGCATGACCAATAAAGGATCCCAGGAAATGCAAGTCGCCACCGAACCGGAAGTCAAGGATGGGCAGATGTCCCCGGAATTGAAGATATTGCCCGCCGCGTCCGTCAAGCAGCTCGTGCAGTTGTTCAAACTGTTGGCGGACGAGACGCGAGTACGCATCTTGCACTTGCTTCAACAAACCGATGAACTGAACGTGTTGGAGCTGTGCAAATTGCTCGACCAGCGGCAGCCGTCCGTCAGCCACCATTTGGCTTTGCTGCGGGTCGCCGGATTGATCGATAGGCGGCGTGATGGCAAACACAACTGTTATCGCGTTGTGCCGAAGGAGTTCGAGGAGTTGGTGGCGCGGGTGTTCCACGTTTCCGAAACGAGCCCGTTGCGCGTTTGCTTCGAGAACTACGAGTTGCGCTACGGGCTGATCGAATCGGCAGAATAGCGCTCGTCGGATGTCAGACTTCGTCCATCAGCGTCACAAGCCGCCGACGTCGCTCGAACGAGCCCGCGCGTTGGTCCTGGTTTGTGCGCCGCTTCGCAGCAATATCAACCTCTCCCGGATCGTGCGAACCGCCAGCTGTTGCGGCGTGTCGCGTCTGATCACGTGCGGGAGTTCGAAGATCGATCCCAAGATTGCGCGCGTGGCTGCCGAGGAGTTCTCCGTTGAGAAACATCGCAGCTTGCCGCCGGTCTTGAAGTCACTTCGCGGCGAGGGTTATCAGCTGGTGGGGCTCGAACAAACCACCAACTCGCGGAACTTGCACGATTTTTCCTTTGAACGCAAGACCGCAATCGTCATCGGCAACGAGCGGCTCGGCTTGACCGAAGATGCTCTCGCGCTGTTGGATCACGTAGTCGAGATCCCGGTTTATGGCTTGCCGTTCAGCTACAACGTGGCGACGGCGACGACGATGGCGTTGTACGAGTACTGCCGCCAGTTCCCTGCGGGGTAAAGTAGCCATCACGCTCCGCCGTGATGAGCCTGAACGGACGGACGTTGAACTAGTAGCCGAGCCCGATGCCACGCCAGCGACGAGCTTCAAGGGCTCATCACGGTGGAGCGTGATGGCTACAATTCCCTCTGCTTGCTCTTTGCGCTTCGACGAACTAGGCTCTCGGAATCGTCCAAGCCATTCACTTGTTCTGAAGCTGGGAGCCCGCGATGAGAAACCCGTCAACGACCATCTTGCTATTCGGCCTCGGCCTGCTCGCCAGCGTGATCGACGCGGAAGAGTACACACTCGGCCCCGACTCGCAGAGGCAAGAAGGTGTGCCGCGGGGCGCGGTCACGCAGCATCGCTGGACGGAGAGTGAAGTCTATCCGGGGACCGAGCGGGACTACTGGGTTTACGTGCCGCAACAATATGACGCGGCGAAACCGGCTTGCGTGATGGTGTTCCAAGACGGAGGCAACTACGCCAACGAGACGGGGCAGTTCCGCGTGCCGGTCGTCTTCGATAATCTGATTCACCGAGGCGAGATGCCGGTCACGATCGGCATCTTCATTAACCCAGGCGTCGTGCCACCGTCGGCACTTGATGCCGCCGGGCGGCGTAATCGAAGTTTCGAATACGACTCGCTCGGCGATCAGTACGCCACCTTCTTGCTCAACGAGATTCTTCCAGCGGTCAGCAAGGACTACAACCTGACGGCCGATCCGGACGGGCGGGCAATCGGTGGGATCAGCAGCGGCGGGATCTGTGCATGGACGGTGGCTTGGGAGCGGCCCGATGCGTTTCGCAAAGTCCTGAGCCATGTCGGGAGCTTCACGAACATTCGCGGTGGTCATGTCTATCCCGCAGTGATCCGCAAGACGGAACCCAAGCCCATTCGAGTCTTCTTGCAAGAAGGCGAGAACGACCTCGACAATCTGCATGGCAACTGGCCGCTGGCGAATCGGCAAATGGCCGCATCTTTGAAGTTCGCCGGTTACGACTACAAGTTCGAAATGGGGACCGAAGGCCACAACGGCAAGCACGGCGGCGCAATCCTGCCCGCGTCGCTGCGATGGTTGTGGCGCGATCATAAGCCTAAAGAATAGTAGCGGCAATTGCAGGGTGGGCTGTGCCCACCTTCAGAGATGGTGGGCACAGCCCACCCTACGCAGAAGGAATCGCTTTCTCATGACACATCGCATCGTGCTGCTTATCGCTTTGCTCGGCTCGCCTCTGACCGCATCCTGTCAAGACATGCCGCTGTCGGACATCCTTATCGATGGTGAGGCGTGGGAGTTGGTTGGCGAAGGCTATAAGTTCACGGAAGGCCCGGCCGTCGATGACACGGGGAATGTGTTCTTCACCGACGTGCCGCACAACAAGATCTACAAGATCGCGCTGGATGGAACGATCACCACGTTTGTCGAGGAGAGCCATCGCACCAGCGGCTTGATCTTCGGCCCCGGCGGCAAACTGTACGGCTGCCGACGCGGCATGAAGCAGATTGTGGCTTTCGATCCCGACGGCAAAGCAGAAGTTATCGCCGCAGACGTCGACGGGAACGATCTCGTTGTGAATCGCGAGGGCGGCGTCTACTTCACCGAGCCATCGACAAATCAGGTCTGGTACATCGCTCCCAGCGGCGAGAAGCGTGTCGTCGATCATGGCATCGAAAAGCCGAACGGCATCATCCTGTGGCCCGATCAAAAGACGCTGGTCGTCGCCGACACAGCCGGAGCCAATCTTTGGGCGTTTCGCATCGAAGCCGACGGCAGCCTGCGCTACAAGCAACCGTACTACACAATGCGCCTGACTCGTGGCCAGGAGGGCAGCGGCGCGGACGGCATGACGGTCGACACGCTGGGCCGGCTGTACGTCGCCACTTATGCGGGCCTGCAGTTCTTCGACACACAAGGGCGCATCAGCGGCGTGATCCTGAACCCGAACGACCAACGCATCAGGAACGTCGTCTTCGGCGGCGAGAAGCTCGACACGCTCTACATCACCTGCGGCGACCGCGTCTTCCGCCGCAAGACGCAAGCCACGGGCGTGAGGTTCTTCGACGCGCGGTGAGCTAATGTGTTTGCCAGCGGCCGCCACCTTTTCCACTGCGGGCTACCCGCCAGTCACGTATTCAATCCAGTTCCCATTCGTTACAACGGCAAGTATTCCACGCGGTTCTCGATGTCTTCCGGCTCATAAATCTTGGCAATCAGTTCCAAGTCCTGAATCGTTTGTCCGACGGTGATGTTTAACTGATGGGCGTAGACGACTCCGGCGAAATGTTGGGCGCTCTGTTGTCGCTTGGTTGCCTCACGTAGCAGATCGTCATCCTGGCTAAACAAAACCCTTTCCAACGAAGATGCGTGATCCAGTAAATCCGCATCGTCCAAGCGAGCCGTGCCGTCCTCTTGGGCCGTCAGCACGTCCACGCTGCGCCGCCGTAAGCGTTCGGTCACTGCCCGTTTGACATGCACGTCCATGTACAACTTGACGCTCACGTCAGCTTTCCTAAAGCGCGCAATCGCCGACGACCGGGAGAATCCAGCGACTGGTCGCGACGCTGCTTGTGGTCGGCAAGCTGCCGGTCGATTTCCGCGTCGAATTCACATTGATGATCGTAATAGTGCATCAGTGCCGCGTGAATCTGAGACATCAACAAATACCCGTCGTGTTGATCGCAGATCTCTTCGGGACTCATGCCGTGGGCTATTTTGTCCAGCGCAACTTCGATCACCTTCACGTTAGTATCGTCGATCCATGCCACGCCGCGATCATCGAGTTGGATGTGTGTTGTCAGAGTCTGGGACATCGTTCTAGTTCCAAATAATTGCAAGTCGTGTTGTCAACTCGCGACGTGGTCGATGCAGCCCACATGCTGATCGCCACCTCGCGCGAGGCACGTGCCAATTCTACCACACACGACGGATTATTGAACTGATAGAAATTCTAAATCGCGCGTCACCGGTGCCGCCAGAAGCTCGCGGCGCTGAGGTACAGACCGTTCCGGTGATCAGTGATCAGTGATTTGGCGGTGCCGGAGAGTTTCGTGGGTGCGGCGTCCATCCACAAGAACGCGTGCGTATCAAGCAGAAGCTTCATCGTTGGCGTCCGCCCCCAACCAGAACGAATCGGGCAAAGGCTCGTCAAAGTCTTCGCTTATCGTGACCATGCCTTCGTGCCAGCCGAGGACGCGCGGCGATTCGCCACTCGATTCCAACTTAATTTCAATCCGGACATGGACCGCCTGCCCGTCCGCGAAGGGAAGCTGTTGTAATGTGAGAACGCCTTGCGGTCCCACTTTGGCATCGGTCTCGCAACTCTTCATGCTTTCACTTTAGCTCCGCGAGGGGCCATCGGCAATGTGATTCTGAGTCGATAGCTGCTTCACAGTCCCCACTCCCGCAGTTCGTCGCTGCTGAGTGGTGCCGCCGCTTCATCGGGAACCTGGAAGCCCGGCCCGGTCATCTCGCCGACCTTCGCCCGCGTTCGCTTCGAGCCTAACCAAATAGAGCAACGTAAACGAGGAACGAGATCCAGATTGCGAACAGAACAAGGCTGATTGACAGCATCATGACATTTCGTTTCGGTGGATGGATCGCATCCGGCGTCCTGGCTGGCTGGCCCTCCGAATCGCGACTCGGTTGTTGCTTCGAGCCATGGGCCGCGTCTGACGATCGACCTCGCTGCTTGCGATTCGACATCATTCCGAGTCGTCCGGCTCGAGCCTCGTGATCTGATAGTCACGCTGAAACGCATCCTGGAAATCGTAGTGGCCGTCGAAGTCTTCGCGGCGATCGGTCTCGGACCTCGTCATTTCGCCGACCTCAATCAGCTTGTAGACGATCTCGCCAAAGTCGCCGGTTGTCTTCACACCCCAACTGTTCAACACGACCTTCGCCATTAATCCGTACAACTCGGCTGCGTACAGACGAATCGCTTCACAGAGCTGTTGGCCCGTGAGATGAGCTTCCTGCGGCGGGTCGTCCAAGTCATCTTCATCTTCGTCTTCCAATCCAAATGGTCTTGGGCGGCCCATGCCAAGTTCAAACTGGGCGTAGGCGAGCGATTGCTGCACGAAGACGTAGGCGTCGACCGTGTAGCGGCCATCCTTGTTCGCAATTCCGGCCAATCGTCGCAGGGCTTCGGACATAGCGGTCGAAGTCATCGAGTTACTTCTGCTTTTCTTTCGTGAGAACGGTGAGGACTTCCGTCGCGTCGATCAACATCCGCCGTCGATCTTCCGTCTCGATTAATAATTGTTGCGCGAGAATCTCGTGGCCCAGAATCCTGGCACGACCGTTGCCGGTAATGATATCGGCACCGACCGGCGGAAGCTCTTTACGCATTTCGTTGTAAGTATCGTATTCGTAACGCAAGCAGCACTTCAGCCGACCGCAGCGTCCCGAAATCTTTGTCGGGTCGAGCGTCGCCTTCTGCATCTTGGCCATCTTCATCGAGACGGGAGGCATGTCGTCCAAGTGCGTGTTACAGCAGACTGGCTTGCCGCAGTCGCCGTAGTCGGCCAGCAGTTTTGCTTCGTCACGGACGCCGATCTGTCGCATCTCGATTCGTGTCTGGAACTCCGCGGCAAGCTGCTTAACCAGGTCCCGGAAGTCGATTCGATCTTCCGCCAAGTAGTAGATAACAATCCGCTCGCCACCGAACAGGTGCTCCATGTCGACGAGTTCCATCTGCAAGCCAAGTTCGGCGACCATCCGCTTGCAAGTCGTGAATTCGTCCGCTTCCTGGGCTCGAATGTGAGAGGCTTCGTTGAGGTCTTCCGACGTCATCGCGCGCAGAATCTGTCCATGCGTCGGATTCTTCAAGTTGGAGATCGCTTGCTCGCTGGCCTCGCACAGCACTTCGCCGACTTCCATGCCACGATTCGTCCGGGCAACGACTTCCGTACCGCGCCCGTGGCGATCTCCTCCGCGCGCCGACATCACCCCGAGTGATCTCATCGTGCCGAATCGGACAACGTACTTGGGCATGGGGAGTTACCACGGCTGCTGGGTGCGGGACGCTTTCGCGCCCCGTTCGAGCCGTTGAGTATAGTGGCATGCGAGTCTCGCGGAAAGTCGCCCAGACTCGCGATAGCAGCAAGATTTAGCAACAACCACCGAGCAAGTCCTTGTCACCGAATCGGCACCGGTGTAAAAGTCAGTCCATGCAACAGTACAAGGATCTTCTGCAGCGAATCTTAGACGAAGGCCATCCCAAAGAAGACCGTACCGGGACTGGGACGCTGAGCGTTTTCGGTCACCAAATGCGGTTTGACTTGAGCCAAGGGTTCCCGCTGCTGACGACTAAGAAGTTGCATTTGAAGTCGATCATTCACGAATTGCTGTGGTTCCTCCGAGGTGAAACCAACATTCGCTACTTGAAAGAGAACGGCGTCAAGATCTGGGACGAATGGGCCGGTGAGGATGGCGAGTTGGGGCCGGTTTACGGTCACCAGTGGCGATCGTGGTCGGGGCCGGACGGCGAGCAGATCGATCAGATCCGGCAAGTGGTCGACCAGATCCATAACAATCCCGATTCGCGACGATTGATCGTGAGTGCTTGGAATGTCGCCGATGTTCCCAAGATGGCGTTGCCTCCGTGTCACTTGCTGTTTCAGTTTTACGTTGCTGGTGGACGGCTGTCGTGCCAACTTTATCAGCGCAGCGCGGATGTGTTCTTGGGTGTGCCGTTCAACATCGCTTCGTATTCGTTATTGACGCTGATGATGGCGCAGGTCTGTGGCTTGGAAGCGGGAGACTTTGTGCATACGTTTGGCGATGCCCATTTGTACAACAACCACCTGGAGCAGACTCGCGAGCAGCTCAGCCGCGAACTCCGTCCGCTGCCCAAGATGCAAATCAATCCCGACGTCCGATCGATCTTCGACTTCAAGTACGAAGACTTCAAGCTCGTCAACTACGATCCGCATCCACACATATCCGCCCCGGTGGCTGTGTAGACGATCGAAGTCCTAAATCTGAAGGACGAAATACCCAATGACGAATGAAACCCTAAGGACGAATCTCGAATCCATCTCGGGGATGCGTCGCCATCGTCGCGGGTCAGAGATGCGCGATTCGGAGTTCGGAATTTGGGATTCGTCATTCTTTCGTAATTGGGTATTTCGTCATTCGTCATTCCGCCCCCGCTGCGGCTCAGCCACGACATGAGAACCTCCCTGATCGTCGCCATGGACCGCGGTGGAGTAATCGGACGCGAGGGCGGTTTGCCGTGGCACTTGTCGGCTGACTTGAAGCGTTTCAAGCAGCTGACGATGGGCCATCACATCATCATGGGACGGAAGACCTTCGAATCGATCGGGCGTTTGCTCCCTGGACGGACTTCGGTCGTGGTGACACGCCAGAGCGACTTCGAGGCCGCCGGCGCGGTTGTCGCGTACAACTTGAACGACGCCATCACCGCCTCGAGCGGCGACGAAGAGGCGTTCATCATCGGGGGCGCGGAGATCTATCATCAAGCTCTCCCGCTAGTCGATCGTATCTATCTCACGGAAGTCGCGGCCGACGTTACCGGCGACGTGAGATTTCCCGAGTTTGATCGAACGCAATGGACTGTCCTTGAACGAACCGCGCAGCCGGCGGATGAACGCAACGATCATCCGCATACATTTTCGGTACTTCAGCGCAACCGCTAAGGAGTCGTCCCAAAATAAGTTACCGAATTGCGAGTGTAGCGGCAGGGGG
>JAQBZB010000520.1 GCA_027622275.1 Planctomycetota bacterium
CATGATGGCGGAAGATTACCCCAATCCTCAAAACGTACCAAGATCGATTCTTCGCCCGTGGACGGTTACGTTACGGTGCGAGTGCCTTCAAGTCAAAAGGGCGAGTAGTTTGAGATTGAGCGAGTTGCGTTGGAAAGTGTAAACGATCAACGTCGCTTCGACCAGAAGCGTGGCACCGCCTTGCGACTCGCCGTCGTGGACGCCGTACGCTGGATCTTGCATCTCGCGTCGACTACATTCGGCAGGATGGCGGATGTACCGCAACTCGCTGATGTTGTCAACGCCTGACCCACGAGAGAGTACAGCATGATTCCGATTCGTCATCTATTCGCCATCACTCTGTGTGCGTTGGCATCGCGAGTCTCCTTTGCCGAACAACCAGATGACAACAGCTGGGAGTATCAGCCGAGTCTGCTCCGTCCGTTTTGGCAAGGCGATACCGTCGAAGGCGAGTCGGTGCTGTTCATCCGGGACGACGCGACCGGAGAGGCGAAGGCGGTGGTGTTGTTCCCGATTACGGAACTGCTGTCGGTGTGTAATTCGGCGGGCGACAAGACGTACGAAGAAGGGCGCGATTATGTGTGGCAGCGTGATTCGCGCGAGCTTGTGCTTCCCGCCGGATCGCGCATCGTGTCGAAGACTTCTCAAGAGCTGCGCCGCCCCGCGAACTCGCAGAAGTACCAGCTGACACACCGCGACGGCAACGGCGAGATCTTCTTCGGCGGCCAGCTCGAATACCACGAGATGCAAACTTGCATCACGTACAAACATGCTCCGCACGCGTGGAATGGCCCCACGCCACAGACCGATGCCGCTGCCTTGCCCAACACGACGGGGCGGTTGCGTGGCGGAGAGGCCTTGTCGATCGTGTTGCTTGGCGACAGCATCTCGACCGGCTGTAATGCCTCCGGCTGGGCCGAAGGTGCTCCGTTCCAGCCGGCGTATCCCGACTTGCTTCGCCGGCACTTGGAAGCGAACTACGCGGCCCAGGTCACGTTGACGAATCTTTCCGTGGGCGGGACGTCGACGCCGTGGGGACTGAGCATGGTCGACAAGGTCGTCGAGCGGCAACCGGATCTCGTCATCCTGGCCTTCGGCATGAACGATTCAGCAGGCAGGTCCGCCGACGAGTACAAAGCAAACACGCAAGCGATCATCGAGAAGATCCGCGAGACGCTTCCCGACACGGAGTTCATCCTGGTCGCGTCGATGCTGGGGAATCGTGATTGGATCCGGCTGAAGCACGAAGCGTTCCCGCAATATCGCGACGCACTCGCCAGCCTCTGCAAAGAGGGAATTGCGTTGGCCGACATGACGAGCATCTGGACCGAATTCCTAAAACGAAAGCAAGACTGGGATTTGACGGGAAACGGCGTGAATCATCCAAACGATTTCGGTCACCGTGTCTATGCTCAAGTCCTGTCGACGCTGCTTGTTCCCGGTTCCGAATGAGGAAGCTCACGAGTTACGGAGCACAATGAAATGCCGAAACCTACTGCAATCTTCCTCAGAGCCGTTGGCAGTTTCCTGGCGTTGTGCGCAGGCCTGCTCGCCCTGTTGCCAGCGGCACCCGTCGCCGCCGACAAACCAAACGTCGTGGTGATTCTGACCGACGACCAAGGCTGGGGCGACTTGAGCCTCAACGGCAATACGAATCTCAGCACGCCAAATATCGACACGCTCGCCCGCGATGGCGCGAGCTTCGACCGCTTCTTCGTCTGCCCCGTCTGCTCGCCGACACGAGCTGAATTCCTCACGGGCCGTTACCATCCACGAAGTGGAGTCTACAGCACGTCAGCGGGCGGCGAGCGGATGAACTTGGACGAGATGACGATCGCCGACACGTTCAAGGCCGCGGGGTATGTCACCGGCGCGTTTGGCAAGTGGCACAATGGCATGCAGTATCCGTACCATCCCAACGGCCGCGGCTTCGACGAGTATTACGGCTTTTGCAGCGGGCATTGGGGCGATTACTTCAGCCCGCCGTTGGAACACAACGGTAAGATCGTGCAGGGAGACGGCTTCATCATTGACGACCTCACGAACAAAGCCATCACGTTCATCGAGGAGAACAAGGACCGACCGTTCTTTGCGTACCTTCCTTTCAACACGCCCCACTCGCCGATGCAAGTTCCCGATCCGTTCTGGGACAAGTTCCAAGACAAGGAACTGGCGATGCACAATCGCGAACCGAAGCGTGAGGACATCGGACACGTCCGCTGTGCCTTGGCGATGTGCGAGAACATCGATTGGAATGTCGGACGAATCTTGGAGAAGCTCGATGCGCTTGAAATCGCCGACGACACGATGGTCATTTACTTTTGTGACAACGGACCGAATGGCTTTCGCTGGAACGGCGGGATGAAGGGGCGCAAGGGCTCGACCGACGAGGGAGGCGTCCGCTCGCCGCTGCTGATTCGCTGGCCCGAACACATCCCGGCCGGGAGGAAAGTGACTCAAATCGGAGCCGCGATCGATCTGCTGCCGACGCTCGCCGATCTCGCGGGAATCGAAGTCGCCAGCAAGAAGCCGCTGGACGGTATCAGCCTGAAATCCATCCTCGTCGGAAGGGTCACGAGGTGGCCGGACCGCATGATCTTTTCGCACTGGAACAAGCGCGTCAGTGTGCGGACTCAGCAGTACCGGCTGGATCACGTAGGCAAGTTGTTCGACATGCAGGCCGATCCAGGGCAGGATAACGACCTCTCGAAACAGCAGCCGGACCTCACCAAGCGTCTCACCGCTGCGGTTGCGAAATACAAGCGCGAAATCCTCGCCGGCTATGACAACGATACGCGCCCGTTCCTGGTCGGGCATCCCGATTATCAAGACACCCAGATTCCCGCGCGCGACGGCACCGCTCACGGCAACATCCAACGTTCCAACCGCTTCCCGAATTGCTCATTCTTCACGAACTGGACCAGCCTGGACGATAAGATCACTTGGGACGCCGAAGTCGGCGCGACCGGCGACTACGAAGTGGAGCTGCACTACGCTTGTCCAGCAGCCGACGTCGGCTCGATGGTCGAGTTGACCTTTAACGACTGTAAGCTCCGCGGCCGGATCACCGCAGCTCACGATCCGCCGCTGCGCGGTGACGAACACGACCGCGTCAAGCGGCAAGAGTCCTATGTAAAAGACTTCAAAGCGATGTCACTGGGCACGATCCACCTGGAACAAGGCAAAGGAACACTCTCGCTTCAAGCCACGGAGATGCCGGGTCTGCAAGTCATGGAGTTCCGTTTGCTGATGCTGACACGAGTCGATGATTGAAGGAATCGGCTAACGCCCAATGCCACTCAGTTCGCGAAACAATCGGACGTAGTGGTGGCTTCCAGCCGCCACAAATTCCCGTG
>JAQBZB010000157.1 GCA_027622275.1 Planctomycetota bacterium
TCGCGGAGCGAACGGCCACGTAACGCTCACTCCGTCCGCAACATTCGAAAGATCCAGATCATGCCGACGATTTCCAGGAAGATCGCGATCACCAACAGGGACTGACCCATTGGGCTCTCCAACAATTGATTTACATAATCACGCTGCCCTATGAACAGATAGGTGAACACCAAGGGTCCCATGATCGCGAGAAACGTCGCCGACATCCGGCCAGCGCTGGTCGCCGCGCGTTGCTGTCGGCGCGAGTTCAAACGGTCGCGAATGACAGAGGCGAGCCGCTCGAGCGTCGTGGCCAGGTTTCCGCCCGCCTGCCGATGCACGGTCAAGGTTGATGTGAAGATCTGGACATCCTGCAACTGCACGCGATAGACGAGCGATCGCATCACAGCGGCGACCGACAGGCCTAACGTCATCTGATTTGCCGCGCGCCGAAACTCGATTGCCAACGGAGCAGGCGACTTGTCGCCAACCATCTGGAGCGCCTGTTCCAGACTCTCGCCCGCATGGACGCCACGCGCCAGCATGTCCATGGCCGCGGGCAGTTGATCTTGTAGTTTGCGAATTCGGCGTGATCGCATTAACGTCATGTAGACAACGACGATTCCCATCCCCAGCAGCATGCCCAACAGCGCGGGAAACGGTGTTTCCATCCAAACGAACAACGCTCCGCCAACAAGGCTGCCACCCAGCAGCAGGACCAGCATGGCCGTGATCGGTGTCCATTCCAACCCGCTTTCCACCACGAGCCGCGCGAACCAGCCATCAAACCGGCCGATCATCGAACTCGCCGGTCGCTCGTCGCGGGCCAGGGGTAGCCGTCGCAGCGGTAAGGCTTGTACTCCCATATCGACGCTGCCGCCATACACCAGATCGCGCACCAACAGCCAGACGGCCGTGGTGACAATCGCGATGGCACCAAATACGAGGAGTGCGACAAGCGAAGGACTCACACGTCACCTCCGTTTTCAGGCTGTTCAATTCCACGCTCCGGCTGCTGATCAAGTGCTATGTCAGCTTCCTCGAACAACGCCTCGGGCAAATCCGCACCAGCCGCTGCCAGACGACTTGAGCATTGGGGAACATGGCCAGTGGCGTAGAAATGCCCCACCGCCGCATTCCGCTTATCGAGGCCGGTCTGTTCGAAACCGAAAACGTCTTTCAGTTGATAAGCCCCGCCGTCTGAGCCGACAATCTCGCTGATCCGCGTCACTCGTCTTGCTCCACCCTTGAGCCGCGACACGTGTACGACCAGCTTGATTCCTGCGCAGATGTACTGGCGGACGACGTCGATTGGCAGCGCGTAGCCCGTCATGGCGACCATCATCTCGAGACGCTGCAGGGCGTCGCGGGTGTCGTTGGCGTGAATGGTGGTTAGCGCCCCTTCGTGGCCGGTGTTCATCGCCTGCAACATATCGAGCGCTTCCGCACCGCGGACTTCGCCGACCAGAATGCGATCGGGCCGCATGCGCAGACTGTTGCGGACCAGTTCGCGTTGGTTAACCTCACCTTCGCCTTCCGTATTGGCGTTGCGGGTTTCGAGCCGCACGACGTGGGGATGCATGAGAATCAACTCGGCGGCGTCTTCGATCGTCACCAACCGTTCGTCGTGTGGAATGAACGCAGACAGGGCATCCAACAGAGTCGTCTTCCCGGCACCTGTTCCGCCGGAAATGAGGAAACTGATGCGGGCTCGCACGGCCGCCGTTAGAAAATCCGCCATCTGAGGCGTCAAGGTGCCGTTGCCGATCAAGTTCTCGATTTTCAGCATTCCCTTGCCGAAGCGCCGGATTGACAGCTTGGGGCCGCCCAAAGCGAGCGGCGGCACCACGGCGTGAACACGCGAGCCGTCCGCCAGACGAGCATCGACCGTCGGGCTTGTTTCATCAATCCGCCGACCAACGCGCGAGACGATCCGTTGGATGATCCGCATCAGATGTTGGTCGTCGGCGAAGATCACATTTGTCAGCTCAAGCAGACCGTAACGCTCGACATAGACTTCATGCGCGCCGTTCACCAGGATGTCGGACACCGCGTCGTCGGCCATCAACGGTTCCAGCGGTCCGAGACCGAACACTTCGGAGACCAGTTCATCCAGCATCCGCCGCTGGTCGATATCAGCCAGACTCTTGCGGCGATGCCGACACAACTCCTCGGCAAGACGCTGAATCTCTTGCCTCAATTGCGGTTCGCTGATTTCCCCCAACATCGACAGATCGAGCGATTCGACCAATTCTTCATGAATGGCCGTCTTCATACGCTGGAATTCCAGCTCTTGCGGGTCGATATGGCGCGCGCCGTTCCCGCTGCTGAGAGTTTCGACGGTGTCGTTTACGGTGCTCATTTATTTGGCTCGTTGCGGGGGTGCAGTGTTCAAATCCGTTTTAGTTACTGGCGCTCTGTCGACTGTATTGTCCTCCGCGAACGACTTCAAAGAACTCGGTCGGCGCACCGTCTTGTGAGCCGGAGGTATTAGCCTCCGGTTTCTTGCGCGAATCAGGTAACTCATGTGCCCCCTTTGCTGGAACTTCGTTTATCACGGCGACCAACTGCTGGCCCTCGAAGACTCGGCGTTCGGCCTGCACGCCGCGATAAAGAGTTGTCTCGGCTCGTCCTGACGCAGTTCTCGACGCGGAGCTTCGCCCGATGATCGGTTTCGCGCTCATGCTCGATGGCGGTAGCGCGTCGGCAGCTTTGGCGGGAGCGACCGGTCCTGCTTCGGGTGCCGGTTGGCTTGCTGCTGGGACTGGAGTCGTCTGCACGCCGGGGCGACTTCTAGCCTCGTTGCCGACAGCAGGCTCCGAGTTGATTACCGCAGCCGCGACGCGTCGCTGTGGCGGATCAATGTACAGGGAATTCATGATGCTCCATTGGGCACGTACTTCGCGTCGTGGACGAGGAGCGACGTCGTCGTAGGACTTCGTCGTGCGAGTCACTGTGTTGAGTTGCGCTGCCTGTAGATCCTGGCCGCCGGCCGGGACCGAGCTTGTTGAGCCGGAGACGCTGGCCGCGGGTATTTCCGAAAGCGGCTGGAGCCTTTCAGCACTCGATACAATGGCGTTCGGCTCAGGTTGTGAGATCGCCGTGGGTTGAGTGACAGGAGCGGCTGCCGAGTCGATCGGCTTGGGTTCATCGACCGATGCTGGAGTGTCTGATACGCCAGGCAGGATCACCGTTGGTGCGTTGGTGTTGGCCGAACGCGGGGACAGAGGACGTCCCGTAATTCGGCTGACCGCAGCCACCGACTCGGTGAAGGAATTGGTCGCTTTATTGCTGCCGCGAAAAACGTCGGTGGTGATTGCAGGTGGCGTTGGTTCGACGATGACTCCGAGCAGGCTCTCCAGCGTCTGTGGCTCAAAGCTGCCGACTTTCTCCAAATCGTCAGGGCTGCGCAGAGCCAACATCAGCTCACCGCGTCCTTGCACAACCTTCAATGCTCCAGCCTGTTCGGGAGATACCGCGAGCGTGACGTTGTTCGGGGGCGTCTCTGGCGACCTTCCTGGCAGGAGGTTATCTCCAACAGCCAATACCTCGACGCTCTCGATCAAGGTAATCGTTGTTTCCGGGAAGTTGTGATCGCCGTCAGGGTGGGCGCGAAACAAGATATCGACAAACGCCCCAGGTGAAGTCATTCCAACGTCTGGGGAGTTGCCAGCGATGGGGATGGTGACGGCTCGCAGACCCGGCTTCAGACGGTCCTGGACAGTCGGGCCCATACCTTCGGGATAGAAGTCGGTCGTGGTAAAGGGCATGCCGCGGACAACGATCTCGTTGAGAGTGCGGCCGATGATCTGCTGCGGATTCGTCATGTACTGCGCGGGCCACTGGCCGGATTGAGCGGCTAGCTGCTCGGCCGTCAGCTCCATGATGGCCACGTCACCCAGCGTAATAGGACGCCCTGGTTCCAGGTCCGCGCTGGCGACAGGTACGAGCGTAGGACGCGGTGCCGGTTCTTCAGCCGCGGCTTGTGGCGGTTTTTGGAGGCTCTGTCTGACTGCATAGGCACCGACCAAGCCGAATAACACGGCAAAGATGCCAACGATAACTGTTCCGGGACTAAGCCGTTGCATCAGCGATTCTCTCGTATAAGTTTGCCATGTACGTGGACGTTCGCTCCGCGAACGTGCGCGCACTTGAAGAGCGGGTTTGCGTGGCGCGAAGTACGTGGCCGTTCGCTCCGCGAACGAGCGCACTCTTGAAGAGCGCATTTTCGCGGAGCGAAAAGCCACGAACTAGCACACCGGCGTTTGTGATCATGTTGACTCTCATCAGATACCTTACCCAGCCGCCACTGCGGCGCTTTCGTTCAATAGCGCGACGACTTTGCAGATCAGAAAAAACCACGTGCTGAAAGCGACCGGTACGGCGAATGGCAAGAGGCGGCGTTTCTGCTTGCGGGCCAACGACTGCTCGTCGGTCTCCTTGCGCCGCTTTCGTTTTACTTCAGGAATGTAGTTCTGCTTGGCGCGCTGGTAGCCTTGTGTTGAAAGTTCCCAAACAGAACGTCCGACGGTTGCCACCATGACGATCCCGGCGCTCATCAAGACGACGATGAAGGTGGGGGCGGGACCGAGCCAGGCACCCAGCGCTCCCATCAGTTTCACATCGCCCCCACCGCCTCCGCCGATCAACCACAGCACCAACAAGACCCCAAATCCGACTCCAAAACCGCCCAGCGCTGTCCACAGACCGGACCAACCGCCGGTAACGGCATGAAAGGCCAAGCCAGCCGCCAAGGCAGGCATCGTTAGCCAATTCGGCAACCGCTTGGTGCGGCTGTCACTGATGGCTGCCACCAGCGTAAACGCCATCACGGCGCAAACAAATAACGACATCTCGAGGGTCATTCGTCGATCCGATGTTTCCGATGGTTAACACAATTGCAGCTTGTACAACGATTCACTAGCAGTGATTGCAGATTGCATACCACTCACTTGCGATTGGGCCTGAACTGACGGCACCAAGCAAAAAAAACCCACTGCCGGATGACCGGCAGTGGGATACGAAAACTGGTCGACTACGGGAAGGCGCCTTCGGAATTAACAAATTGCGGAGCGCTCGTGACGCTTACGCAGTACCGTGCGCCAGGAACCATCGCAGCATTCTCACAGTTGTCCTCCCGGTCATCGTTTACAGCACCCGCTGTGCTGGACGTGTGCCCAGAAACTCGCGTGAAGCTGAAGTCTTGATCGATAACCGCGAATGCTTGAGCGAGATCGCCCAATTCCTGGACTACCGAATCACGCACACTGGTCAGTCCGACGATCATGCCGATCACCAACAGTGTTGCTATCAGGACGAGTTCGGCGGACAGAATCACGCCGGCGTCGTCCGCCCACAAACGACCCAAAACTTTCATCATCATCATCGATCTCCTTCGTTGACTAGCAGGTGGGTTACCTGCAAGTGGGAAAACGTAGCCAAGCGCACTCGCACTTGACATCTGAGCGCGTCGCCCAACAAGAGCGAAAAAAACGCGCGTATCGCATTAGCGAGTAGTCATGTCTGCTTAGCACAGAGTGTGCCAAGTGTCCGGCAAGCGATGTAAAACGCGGCAAAAAGATCAAACGTAAACCGTTGTTAACGAACGAGTTGTGCGTTTGTGTATCGAATCGATGCGAGCGTTAACAGCTTGCAACTGCCTTGCCAACAAACGGAATCACTTTGTCGTTCCCGTGGACGCGGTCTCGTTCAGAGAAAACCTCTCGCATGTCAACGATGAGATACATTCCAGAATTCGCGTTTCCATGTGGAAACATACGTGGCCGTTCGCTCCGCGAACGAGCGCCAGAGTTTGCCGAAGGGATTTGCTATTGAGCTTGCCTGAAGTTAGAAACGACAAAGAGCGGCGAAATCTATTACAGATGGGACGCTCGTTCGCGGAGCGAACGGCCACGTGAGGGCAAACGATGATTGGTGAACTATTTGACCCCAAGGCCGAGCTGCTGATCGCGGAAACTTGTCGGCCGCATTGGGCGCAGGCCGGGGCGATTGTGTTTGTCACTTTCCGTACCGCCGACTCGATTCCAAACGAGGTGCTCGAACGGTGGGAGCGGCAGAAACAGGATTGGCTACAGCGGCGAGGTTATCCCGACCTGCATTGGTCCGAGACGCTGTCCACGATGAATCCCAAAGATCAGAAGGACTTCAACATCGAATTCAATCGTCTCCGCGAGGACTTCCTCGATACCAACCACGGCCGCTGCTTGTTAAAACGTCCCGTCTGCTCGGAAATCGTGGCGAATTCATTGCTGCATTTCGATGGCGTGCGTTATCGAATGGGTGACTTCGTCGTGATGCCCAATCACGTCCACCTGCTGTGCTCGTTCGCGAACCCTGAGGTGATGCGGGAGCAATTCGATTCGTGGCAGCACTACACGGCGGTTCAAATCAACCGGGCATTAGGCGAGAAAGGGAAGTTCTGGCAGGGCGATCCCTTTGATCATCTCGTCCGCAGTCCGGAACAGTACGAGTATTTACGAGGTTACATCAAAGACAATCCCAACAAAGCGGGACTTTCCCAAGGAGAATTCTACTACCGGCGATATGAGCCGTAGTACGTCGCTTTACGTGGCTTTACGTGGCCGTTCGCTCCGCGAACGAGCGTTTTTCAAGAGCACATAGTTGAAGAACGCAGATTTAAAAAGCGCATTTTCGCGGAGCGAAAAGCCACGTAAAGCCACGAAGCTGGCGTTCCAAGATGGTTCGATTAAGCTCGGTGATTGATGACCGAGCCGATTGCCCACCTCGAACACGTCACTCCCGATGCCAACAGCGAACCTCCGCCGTTGCTGCGCAGGCTGTTGCCACCGGTCTGCGCTTTCGTGGTGACGAGACTGGTGCTCAGCTATGTCGCAGTTCTTTCCGGACACGAACCACTCTCACACACGACCTGGGCTCGGTGGGATTCCGAGCATTATGTGGGCATCGCGCTGTCTGGTTATGAGTTGTTTCTTTGCGAAGCTGGCGACCGCTGGACCGCCGACGACTGGTGTGGAAACACGGGCTGGTTTCCCGGTTACCCAGCTCTGATTAGCGTCTTTGCACGTCGAGGCGTTTCACCAGCCTTCAGCGCGATCGCCATTCCTGCCGCGGCCTACCTGGCGATGCTCTATCTGCTCTGGAATTACTTCTTGGGCGCGGAGTGGTCGTGGCGCAACCTGCTGGTGTTGGCGGCTGCCGCGCTGTTCCCCGGCAACATCTACTATCATGCGGCGTTCCCCATGTCGCTACTGGCCCTGCTTGTGCTGGGATGCATCGCCGCGGGGGCACGCGGAAGACTGGGGATTGCCGGGCTGTGCGGTGGCTTGGCGGCGCTGACACACACGACTGGGATCCTGCTGGCTCCCGCAGTTGGTCTGTGGCTTCTACTACGCAACTGGCAGAACGGCTGGTGCATCGCGGTTCAGCGGGCAGCGACGGTGAGCCTGTTGATCGTACTTGGGCTGGTCGCCGTGTTCGTGACCCACGAGATCCAGGTCGGGACGTGGGATGCGAGCTTGAAGGTCCAAGCAAAGTATGGCCATACCCCACAGAACCCTCTGGGCACGTTGACCGAGACGGTCTTACAACCTTTCCGCCAGAAACAATCGCTGCTTGCCTCCACACCTGCGATCCAGACGGCGGTTGTGGCGGTTTTCGTGAGCTGCCTGGTCGTGGCCGGTGTCCGAGATCTACTGCGTCAACCCTCGTCGGATCGCTACCGGGTTGAACTCTTGTGCCTGGTCGTTGTGGTGATCTTCTGGCTCTTCCCACTGGTGATGGGGAGCGGTGTCAGCTTGTACCGGGCCGAGTCGATTCTCGTGCCTGCAGTTGTGATCGCGCGGCGTTTGCCCATCTGGTTGCTGCTGCCGTTTGTGATCAGCTTCGGGGCGCTAACGCTACCAATGGCCGTTTTGTTTTTCCGAGCGGTGTTGATCTAAGGCTACGTGGCCGTTCGCTCTGCGAACGAGCGCAGACACCGAGCAGAAGAACGCTCGTTCGCGGAGCGAACGGCCACGTAAAGCCGTTTCTCGGGTGATGGCTTACCGGATCCTTGGCAACTCTCGGCGCTGTGCTTCCTCAAGATCCGATCGCACTTGCTCATCGGCAAGGTCGTAGATTCGCATCGAATAACCCGCCCACGCTGCTGGGGTTCGCTCTCTTAACCGCTCGAACGGATCTCGACCGTATGAGTAGCCTCCGCGCATAAAAGTCTCGGACACTGCCACCGCATCGTACTCGTCCCACTGCTCCGGCGGGACCTCGTACAGCCAACTGTATTCAATGCCATAACCTTCAGGTGCGGCGTTTCCAAAATACTGTAGCAGAATCCGCCGGTGTCCCAGACGGTCCAGTTCCCGTTTGAGCAGCGGAAGATCTTGCCCCCAGTCTAGATTCGAGTCGATCAGGTAATCGGCACCGCGACTCGGGCCGCCGATCAACGGCGTGAAGTAAGAAAGATAATGCGGCGCAATGCTTAGAGAGCTGCCTATCTGGACTGCAACGAGTAGTCCGCAAGCCCAATTGCGTGCGACGAAACGAGCGGGCAGGGAGTGCCAAAGCTGATCGATCGATAACAGGATGGCCAGCGGATAAATCGGCAGCAGATAGCGATGGCCGATATTGATCCGGGCACGCATCACCAACAACAACAGGACGACGATCCCCAGCACGAACGTCTGGGCTGCCAGATCGGTCTTCCGCTCTCCCCACAGACAATTCCGGACAGCGACCGGAAGCAGGAGGAGCAGGAGCACGAATTCGCTTGGCGTACTCTTCAATGCCAAAGCACAAGGGAAGTAATACCACCATCCCGTCATCGAAAATCCGCCCATCAGATACGAGTGATGACCTTTTCCGTTATGCAGGAACTGGATAACGGTGCCAAACACCGGAGCCGGTTGCAACAGACGCGGAGTTTCGGCCAAGCTGCGACCGGGGAGGCTTACGAGTTGCAGCCCGTGCAACAACCAGACGGTCAGGAGAACTGCGATGGTGAAGACGATGGTCTTGCCAATCCAGCCGGGCACCACCGTGGCTAGGCGAGTTGTAAGGTTGGGGGCATCGGACTTTCGAACATCGTCGATGGCAAACGATAGCACGGCCACAGGCAGGAGGAAAACACCCGAGTACTTCGTTGAGATCGCCAGCGCGATCGTGACGACAGCAATGGCTTTGGTCTTCCAAGTGGCACCTTCTCGATCCCAGGACAGTGCGATCAACGCGACAACGGCTGCCGTGGCAAACACTGCGTCGGTGGTTGCCAGTGCCGAGTGAGCGATGATTGTTGGCGAAAACGCGACGAGGCTGGCACCCGTGATTCCGGCCAGACCACCATGCCGTCTGTGTAACCAGAAGAAGGCGATTAGTGTTAACGGAATCACCGTGAGAAGAGCGTGTAGGACTCGAGCCGCCGATAAAGCCGCGACGTCTCCCGTTTGGCCTTGCCACTCATCTGGCCGCTCCTGGCCACCAAGGATGGCCGCTACCGGGAGCGTGCTCAGCAACGCGCCGATCGGAGCCGCGCCGTTTTTCGCCAGTCGCGGGTCAAGTTGCCGGTCTTGAACCGTCTGCAGAGCGCAATTCAAGTAGAACGTCTCGTCAAACGTGGTGCTCTTAGTCCACCAAAACGCCGCACATTGCAGCATGGCGGCAATTAGCAGTGCGACGACCGCTGCGACGAAGAGTGGGCTGCTTCGGTGCTTGTTCCCCTCGTTGGTGGTCGCTGTTTGCGCCATGATGGCCCCACAGAATTGTGTTGCCACATCACCTACGGCGGGTTGTTGATGGATAGACAAGACGCCGGGGCACCTCCGTCAGCGAAGCTGCTGGTCGCTGACGAGAACGACTGGTCGATGTTCTCCAGCGCCTGAGCAACATCGCCAAACTCCTGCACCAATTGATCGCGCAAGCTGGTCAGCCCCACGGTAGCGCCCAGCGCCAAGAGAGTAATCACCAGAATCAGAGCCATCGGTGAGACGGCTCCGCGTTCGTCTTGCAGGAGTTGCCACAGGGCCTTCGTCACGGGGCGGCACCTTCCGAGTTGTTGAATTGCGGGGCCAGGGTGACATCGACGCCACCCAAGCAGACGTTGGCTGGGTCGCCGAAGGAGCTTCCGGCCACACTGAACGAAGCGAAGGTGAAATTCGCAAAGGAATAACTCTGATCCAACGAACCGACCGCGGAAGCCATATCAGCCAACTCCTGAACCACGCTGTCCCGCAAGCTGGTCAGTCCCACGATCATGCCGATGACAAGTATTGTGGTGAGCAGCAGCAGGTCTGTCGTGGCGAGCACGCCGTGTTCGTCGAGCCAAAGTTGGCGGAGCATCTTCATGGTTGTTGTCTCAAAGGTAACGTCGGTTGTTGTTGTGCAAACATCGATTTAGATGCACTTCGCATACCAAAGCAGCCAGACGCTCTGCCGTGGTGAGCCGCCAGGACAGCGAGATGACCGTGCTATGCGTTCAAACTCAACGTGAGGGGTTTTACGTGGCTTTTCGCTCCGCGAAAACGCGTTTGTTGAAGAAACGCTCGTTCGCGGAGCGAACGGCCACGTAGACAACGGGGCTCACGTGGGAATTGACATCGCTGCTCTTCGTTAACAGGGTTAACACTGGTGTTTCCATTCAGACACACTCAGCCGCCTCCGCCGGTAGCTCGTGCGTTACGTCTGTTATCAGCCTGTCGAGACAGCTTCGGGAGCGTGGACACTCGCTTCAGCTTGTAGACGCGATTGAATAGCGCGCTCACCTCGAACTGCTTGTAACGCGGGGCGAGCCGCTGGCGGTCGACGTTGGTGGTCCAGTCGATGACCACCGCCAGTTCTTGCATCTGCTGCATCTGTTTGCGCTGGAGGAGCTTGGGATTGTCGTAGAACGCCGAGAAGACGCGCGTGTGATCGGCTTGAAATACCTGCCAACGTCGATACTGGCTCATCTTCGGACCAACCACCGCATCGGGCAAGTAACAACGGCCCGCTACCTCCGGCACGTAATGCTCGATCACATAGCAGTCCTGATTAAATTCAAAAAGGATCGGCTGCACTTGTGGAACTTGCTTCAGGGCTCGGACGAGTTCCAAACGGTCTTCCTGCTCCAACCGATGCGTACCTTCCAACAAGTGCAAGGCGTTGACTGAACTGACAAAGACGGCAGCAATTCCAACAACTTGCCAAGCGGGTCCGATACGAGAAAGCAGGCAGGCAACTAGTGGCGCCAGACCTAAAACTGCTGGCAAGCTGTAGCGTGGTACAAGACAGGGCTGGATCGTATAGGACATTAGAATCAAGCAGGGCACCAGCATCAGCGTACCCGCGAGTGGAGCGAGAGAGCACCAGTTATCAGGCGGCTCGGGCGGGTCGGTGGAGCGACTTTGCTTGACCCAACGCTGCAAGATGTGCACTGACAGTCCGAATCCAGCGACCACGGCCAAGACGAACAATAGCCGTCCGTTCATAACACTTTGCAAGAGACTGAGTACCTCATCGCTCGATGCCGCTGGTGCCCAAGACGAAACAGCGGACATGGCGCGCTGCGGCAGCAAGAAGAATGGAATCGAAGCGGCCAGCGCGACTGGCCCCACACTAATACCAGCGTAGACGCGCCAGTCGCGCCAGAAGCCTCGGTGAACGAGCAGGTGTGTGACGACAACGCACGCCAGGCTGATCACTCCGAAGTAGTGAGTCAGACAGATCAACATTGATAAGAATGCCAGCCCGGCAGCGTTGATCCAATTGAACTTGCCCGATCGTGTACGAGCCAAGAAGAACACGAACCAAGCCAGCGCCGCGCACCAAGGTGCGTAAAAGCGAGCTTGTAACGCCTGTTCCAGCACCGTTGGATGCGCCCAGACTACGAGTGCTCCGAGCAAGGAATTCAATTTCGGAAACACCCGCCGCAGGTTGGCATAAACGCCTGCCGCCGCCAGCAGCATACAGGCGAAAGAGAAACTTCGGAACGAAATCTCGGACGTGCCCGCAACTGCCGACCAAGCTCGCAAGAGGAGGTGGTAACCTGGCGGCGCACCATCCGCCCCCGCTGCAATTGCCCGGAGCGAATGAGCAAGGTTTGGATCGACGACGAGTTGATAGGTGACGATCTCATCGTGCCAAAACCAACGCGAGAAGAGATTCCCCGCACCCGTTACCCGGAACTGGATGAACACGATCATCCCGAACACCACGGCGAACCAGAGAGCTTCATTCCAGGGGCGGATGCTGTCGGTGACCAAGTCGGTCGACTCACTCGCCGGCGGGACTCGGCTCGCGGCTTGACTCAGATTCTTCATCGACTGACTCGCGATGCTCGACTTCAACAGGTAACGCCTCGGGCATGAAGTCTGCCGGGAAACCTCCTCGCCACAGGGCGAGAGCGCGGCCTGCGTGGGTGAGGAAGGTGTAGTTCGTCTGGATGTCGTCTGGATCCATCTCTTGAATCGTACGACTCAGCCACTGACCGGCCCGAATCACGACTTCACGCGGAGGATGGACCTCGACAGGGGCCAGTGCCCACCATTCCAAGACATGTCCGGTGCCGAGAATCCGCAGTTGCAGCGTATTCTCCGTATCGCCTTCTTGGGGCTCCGCCGGGGGCGACCCAGCGGGCCAACTGCGAATCCAGTAACCATCGGGATGTTGGCTGGCAACGAATCGCGAGGTCACGTCAAGCAGATGATCCGTGATGCGTTGTGTACCCTCTTCGCTCAGAATCGGAGACTCTTCGTTGACTCGTAGCAGGGTGACTAGTGCGTGCAACCGGTGGTTTCCCATACAAACGCCCTGGTTCAGCTGCTGCCGCATGATGCGATCGGCGAGCCGGTCGAACGTGATCTCTTGCCCTTCGCTCGATGTCCAACGATCGGTCGGTTCTAGATAAAGAGCGTAAGCCAGAGTTGACCACTCGTACTCCAGTTGATTCAGGCTGAACGCGCGGAGCGAGCGCGACAGAATCTGACGCATCGTCGCCGGCCCTTCCGACGTGTCGATTGTGTAGTCGAGCGGTGTGCCAACTTCGGCGAGGACGGCCAGTGTGTGATCGACATGGCTTGCGGAAGCGTCTCCCGCACGCGTCCGCACGCGAATCCCCCGATCATCGGAAATCAAGAGCGGCGGTGCGTCATCTCCCCAATACTGCGAGTAGACCGGATGGTGCAGCAGTATGGCCCGCATTTCCTTCCCGCTCAGACACTCGGGATCCGAGAAGGCGGCATCCACTCCCCACATCCGTAAGGCGTGATCGATGTGGTTGATTTTTGGATTGTCGTGACGTAGCCGGGGCTTGAGCTTTTCGAGTACCGCACTCAGCTGTTCGTCTGTGACGACCCGATCATCGTCATGGAGCGGACGAAGCTCGAGGGGTTTGTTGCGAAACGCTGGCAGAAGGCCAGTGGCGTCGATCGTCCGTCGGCGATGGGCCGCCGTTGCAACGCCCGCTGCAACGATGACGACCTGCACGACAACGAACCACGAAATTCGCGTCTGGGGGTTGTTAGTCATGGGGGCTATCGTCTTCCTGATGTTGACTTCTGGGTTTCCCCGCAGCGACCGCGACTAATGACGGCTGCATCAAGCTGCGTCGTGTACTCGCGTTTTGTTCGGAACTGGTAGGCGCGTGTTGCGGTTGTGGTAAGCGATCGGCTCGGACCAACACAACGCCGTCGTCATCCTCGAAAACTGTTTTCCAACTGGCCGATTGTTGGAAGATTTCGACGGTCTGCGGTTGCAGCGCCTCGTGTAAAACGATCGTATCGATGTCATAACGATCGAGAATCCGTTCCCATCCCGCTTGTCCGCGGGCGACGGTCAAGTAGTCCCGCCACACTAGCGCAGGGGCAAGGTGGATGCTAGTTGTCATGAACGGCGCGACCTTTCCATGGGTATCCCAGACCAAGAAGTCGCCCCACCATTGCGGGCAGTAAATCAGGCCCTCGGGAGGGTTCTCGCGGAGATACTCGGTGATGCCCAGAGGGGTTGACACGTTGTAAAGCTGCTCACGTGCACGGCCCTTGCCTCCCAGCAGGTATTGGCTGATTGGCGAGGCCGCAAACGCGCACCAGAGAATCAGCAAACACGCCAGTGAGAGTCGAAAGCGCGCGGGGCCTAATGGCTGTGGTTCGTGCTCGACCGGCCGCGGGAACTGGAAGCGTGGGCGAATCCGCTCCCAGATGTCCGTTGCATGCGGGGCGAGTGACAAAGCCATTAAAGGTGCCAGCCAGCCGATGAAACGGATGGTGGATGCCATCAGGGTTATGAAAACAACCAGCGCGATGACTTCGGCAGGACGGACGCGTTGTCGACTGTGTCGTAGCAAGACGATCAAGATGATCATGGCGAAGGAGAATTGAATCCCCTCTAAATCGATCAGTTTTAACGGAAACCACTCGATCACTTCGCGGAGATTGGGATTCTGGCCGAAGCGGGCAGTCTCGATCAGCAAATCGAGGCCGTAGGGGTTGAGCAGTGTGGCGGCGACTGCCAGCTCCGTCAGGACGAGCCAACGACGGAATTGGCGATCCTGAAAAATCGCTCCGAGATCCTGCTTTTGCCACGCCACTTCGATCGCTCGTCCGAGTACGTGGCATGCCAACAGCACCAATCCGACGGCGAAAGACCCGTGCGAATTGGCCCAGACCACGAACAGCACGGGGATGCCCACCCATAACCAACGCGGGAAAGTCTCGATGTCTGTGTCGTCACCTTCGAACGACTTGGCCCGCGACCGCCAAGGCTCAAGACGCACGATCATCCAGAGCAGCAATGCACAAAACAGCCCGCCGAAGATCTCCGGGCGGATCACCATGTGTCGCGAGAATCCCAACACGAACGAGATCGCCAAGCCGGCGAATACGACGGGTAAGCTCTTGCTAATCAAATAGAGAACACGGGCTTGAATCAGATAGTTTGCCAGCACGACAATTGCGAACAGGTTGGACAGTGCCGCAGCGCCCCCTTGTCGCACGACCCAGGCGAGAAACACCTGGCTTCCCCAGGCGTTGTCAACGACTCGCATGCCCTCGGCTAGAGGAAGAAATGGATCTTCCGCGGGAAGCACACCATGCTCCAACATCCACTCTCCATATAACACATGCCCCCAGATGTCGGAGTGAAAGAGCGGGAGGTAGTTCAGATACATGAAGAACAGCGCGAAGGCCGTACAGACCGCCACATGCCGCCACCGAAGCGCATATCGCTCGCTGAGAACCGGCTGCAAAACCGGTTCGGCAGTGTCGACTGGTTTCAATTCTGACGTCGCCACCGAAGGCCTTTCTCGACACCGTTATTCAATACTCGTGTGCGAGCTAATCTCAAGCCGTTTTCCAGCTAGACTGAACCCAAACGAGGCAAGTGAGTTCTTCAGGGGAGACTTTTCCAGATCCAGGCAAATCGTCACGCGGATTTCGGAGGTTAGCATCGTCGGGACCGAAGGCGGAGTGCAGGTAAGCCCTGGATCTCCAGTCTGTATCGCCGACGCGGTACCATATTCGAGCACGAGTTTTGTGTCGGAAGTTGTGTCGGTCGAACTGCTGTCGATGGTCAGATTGTGTACGGCCAAGACGTCGTTGGCCGCAGCAATTGCGGCGATATTGGCCGCGGTTGCGGTTGACTCTTGGGATGCTGCCCTCGCGGCTTCGATAGTCGCTCGCGTCACAGTTTGTTGGACGACCATCAGAATCCCAAACTGAAAAATCGCGAACGTCACGATGATCACGATCGGCAGCGCGACGATCGCCTCGAGCGTGCTCACGCCGCTTCTGGCTGACAGGTTTCGTGAGCGATTCATGTCAGTTGATGGCGTTAATCGCGCCCGCGAGATCAATCAGTTCGTTGAGAAGAGCAACTCGAACCGTAGCAAGTCCGGCGATAACACCGATCCCAACCAGGGTGAGCAACAGTAAATACTCAACGAAAACGGCTCCGCGAACGTCTTTCTGCAAGCGTCGTCGCAGAACTCGAACCGCTGTGAAAAGTTGTCTCATCTTGGTGTCATGCTTTCTGGATCGGGTCGGTTCGAACGTAACTTTGCATCCCTTTGTGCCCACGATGCAGTTTCCATGCCGTGGCAACGCCTTCCGCTCGTAAGTGCGTCCTCGACGTGTGATTGATAACAAGTGTTATCAACGACGCCCGTACGCGGGCTCCGCGCAACGGGAATTGCGCTAACAGACGTGAACATCGGAGCGCTCCCGTGTTAACACCTGTCAATGAGAAGCTCGTGCCGACACCGCAAATGCCTGGCAGCCGTCGCCGATGATTCCAATCTTGAACGCGCAGCGACCGATTACGCCCTCAGTGCGAACGATCGATAACACGAGTAGTGCCTGATGCTGCGAGCGCGCTCCCATACGGATGCAGATTCCCCGTGCATCGGGTCGCGCGTTTCCATCGGTTATCTGGCGCGCAGTTTGCGTCGTCGCACGTATCTTCCCCGGAGCCCCCCATGTCACTCCAAGAAAGACTTCCAGTCCAATTCGTGCGTCGCCGCGCGCACTCTGGGGCGGTGACGCTTGAGTTGATTGTCTCGTTGCTGGTTCTCTTTATTGCCTTGTTCGTGGTCGTCGAATTCGGACTCGCCATGGCGAATCTGCAACATCTGGCCCGCGCCAGCCGTGACGGAGCCAAGATTGCGTCTGAGACTGCGGGACTAGCTCCAGCGACGACCGCTGCCACAGCTTCGACCATCCGCGCTGCGATCGATCGTCGGTTGGAATCTGCGGGCTTCGGAGCCAACGCGACTCTCGGTGTCACTTTGCGCCACACGCTGGGCGCCGGAGACGTGGCCACGGATGGGACATGCAGCGATCCAATCAGCCCTCCACTGGCCACCGACATGGTACGAGTCACTGTCTGTGTGCAGCTAACAAAGCTCACACCGAACTTGCTCAGCCCCTTCGGCTACGACATCACGAGTGAAACTGCTGAACATACCACCACCTTCGACTACGAGTTGTAACGACCCACGATGCGCATTCCGCCAGCCAACAAGAGAAACGGCGTTGCGACGCTGTGGGTCATCGTCACGATGTCTGCGGTGTTGTGCCTGCTCGGCGTGGTGATTGAACTAGGGAACTTGTGGCTGGCGAGGGCGGAACTCCGAACCTCGCTCGAGGCAGCTGCCCTCGCCGCTGTTGATTCCTGGGGAGATTCGGGGACCAACACCGACACGACTCGGTCCGCGGCCCGCAACCAAGCCGTTTCGTTGGCCGGCATGAATTTGGTAAACGGACAAACGGTTTCAATCTCTGACAATGCTACTTCCGCCACCGTGGCCAATCCCAATGGAAACCTGATTTGCACGGGTTCAGTTGTGATCCTAGGTAATTTGACCGGAAGCTCACCCTTTACGGTCCAGGCGGGCCAAGCGCCAACCACCGACCGAGCGGCCCACGTTCAAGGGTCCATATCTGTGAACAGCATCATCGGAAAACTCTGTGGAAACGTGGTGGGACCGTATTTGATCTCAGCTCAAGTCACAGCCCGCTACGATTCCGGATTCCCGAAGACCATACAAGTAGTCAGTGTCGTTTGCCCTTAGAAGTTAAACCTCCAGCGATTTGACAAATCAGCAAGGAAGGGTATAGTGGGCAACTTAGTAAATATGGGAGATAAGATGTCTCTGTTGTTATTTTTGAAGGATTCGAGACCTTAGATGTCGAACGTAGCCAGCATTGGGTGTATTAACCCGCCGGTAATGGGGAGTTCGTGCTTGCTCGTGAGCCAGGATGCTGCGCTGTCGCAGCAAGTGAGACGTTTATTGGCTGAGGACTACGGCTGTGAAGCTCGAGTCGTCCGGGAGCCGAACTTTTCTCAAGTTACCGAGGAGACGACGCTGCTGCTGGATATTCGAACCGTCAGTTCGGCAGCCATCTGCGAACAGCAAGCCAAGTTAAACTCCCGACCGGTACTGACAATTAGTATGTCGGATGACGAGGCGGGGCCTCGGTGGCAGAACCTGTGGGCTCGCCATCTCCATCTGAGATTGCCGATCAACTCGGCGAAGCTTTCTCAAATCCTGCGACATGATGTTGCTGCGGCATTAGCGGGAAGTAGCAAAGACGAGCGATTCACCGTCCAGTTCAAGGACTATTCCTATGGAACTTATTCGAAGGAGTTCCACCAGACGTTAGTCAATCTGCGACGGGTGGCGCAACATGAAGTCACCATACTCTTAGTCGGCGAAACAGGGACCGGCAAGACAACGCTTGCGCGACTCATCCACGAACTCTCTCCTCGATCCAAGCGACCGCTGCTCACGGTAGCGTGCGGAGCTTTGCCCGGAGAACTACTCGAGAGTGAACTCTTCGGGTATTCCCAGGGCGCTTTCACCGGCGCGGATCGGCAGAGGATCGGCAAGTTTGAAGCCGCCGGCGACGGAACGGTATTGCTTGATGAGATTGACGTCCTCGGCTTGCAACAGCAGGCAAAACTCTTGCGTGTCATCGAGACTGGCGAGTTCGAACCGGTTGGTTCCAACGAGACGCAGACTTCGCAAGCTCGCTTGATCGTGGCAACGAATATCGATCTCAACGAACTGATGGCCCGCAACGAGTTCCGATCCGACCTGTATTACAGGCTGAACGTGCTCGAGTTTCATATTCCGCCGCTGCGGCAGAGGCCTCAAGACATCTACCCGTTGACACTCGAGTTTATCGACGAGTTCTGTCGCGCCCACAACGTACGGGTTTCACGGATCCATCCGGAGTTCCTCGAACGGATTGGACAGCATGACTGGCTCGGCAACGTGCGCGAACTGAAGAATCACATGCGGCGATCCGTCCTCTTCTGTCAGAACCAGGAACTCACCCCACGGGATCTGGCACCCGCCGTGCAGCAGGCACAACTCAATGACCAGGCCGCTCGTTCACCACAAGCCGACAGTCTTTCGGAACGTGTGGCGCTCAATGAGCAGGAGATTCTCCGAGAGGCTCTGGAGGCGAATAACTTTAAGCGCACAGCCACGGCCGAGTCACTCGGTATCAGCCGCGTTGGGCTATACAAGAAGATGCGAAAGTACGGCATGTTAGATGTCAAAGTGGCACCTAAGTCGGAGCGCCCCACGTAGTAGCACCGCTTTGCCTGGTTTCGGCGGTTGCCGTCTGTTGGAGGAGTTTAGTGCGAGCGATACCGACAGGTGAGGCAGCATTCCAGACGCCTGCCGGGCCTCAGAAGTCATACTTGTCAATGTTTTCTGCCGTGAACCGAAGGATGTCACCCAACAACACATTGTCACCTTCAACCTTGAGTTCCCCCAACCGACCCGCGTTGAAGGAGGTGGCGCCGGCGACGAGCTTACCCGTGTGCAGAGCCTCCGCCACGTAGACGGTGAGGTAGCCGAGGTCGACGGTGTTCCACAGCACGACGGTTTTCACCGTGCCGCTCTTGACGAACCTTTTCATATCATTCGGCGTGGAGAGACCGGTGACCAGTACTTCACCTGACCTACCAGCTTGCTCCACCGCTTCCGCTGCGCCGGGGAACGAGACGGAACTGATCCCAAAGATGCCTTTGAGATGCGGGTATTTTTTCAGCACATCTTGGGAATCCGCCAACGCATTGGCGGCGTTCTCGCCCGGATACTTGATCGTGGCAAGATTCAGTTTGGTTTTCGCGAGTGCGGGCTTCATCACCTCGATCCAGCTGTTTTGGTTGTCGGAGGTGGCGTCCGAACTGATAATCACGACATCACCTTCCGTGTCCGCGCCCAGATCGCTGACCATCGCCTCGACGAGTCCCTCGCCAATTGCCTGGGCGGTTGCTTGATTCACAAAGTAGCTGCGCGTATCCGGCCTTGCGTCGGCGTCCCAGGTGATGACTTTCACGCCCGCCGCTCGAGCATCTTTCATCGCACCGGCAACCACATCGGGAGCACTCGGCGAAACGCAGATGGCATGCACGCCGTCGACCATCCAGTTCTCGATCATCTCCGCTTGTTTGCGAGCGTCGCCATCGGTAGGACCGTCGTAGGTCAGGTTGACGTTGCCCAGTTCCTCGGCGGCTTCACGGGCACCTTCAGCACACGAGCTGAAATAGGCGATGCCTTTGATCTTGGGCAACAGGCAAATCGTCATCTTGTCCGAGTTGTCGCTTGGCGAGTTGGTACCGTTGGTCGAGTTGGTCGTGGAAGACGTACATCCGAAGACGACGGTGAGGGCCACGACTAAAACAAAGCCTAACATTCGTTTCATCTTTATCTCCGTTACCGCCATGGAGTAGCGGTGGCTTCTAGCCGCCGCTGAATTAGTGGCGGCTGGAAGCCACCACTACGACAGCTCCCTAGTCCCGATCTTTGCGCACGAACAAACGTTGTGACAACAATGCGCCGATCAGCAGCAGTCCGACCAGGATCGACTTCAATTCCTCGACGCGATAATACCTGCCGACAAACAGCTTCGTTTCATGGATCAGCAATAATCCCAGACACGTCCCCACGATGTTACCACGTCCGCCAAAAATGCTGGTGCCGCCAATCACAACGGCTGTGATCACATCCAATTCGATTCCCGTCGCCACGTCGGCTTTGGCGGAATCGAAGCGTGAAACATAAATCAATGTGGCGACGCCCGCCAGCAACCCGGAAATCGTGTACAGCCAAGACTTGATGCGGTCCACGGGTACGCCCGAGAACTTCGCGGCAGTTTCGTTATGCCCCATGGCATAAATGAATCTGCCGACGGGAGTTCGTGCCAACACGATCGCCGTCAGGACAGCCAAACCGACAAACAGGTAGGCCGGCATCGGCAAGCCGAACCACGGACCCTCTCCCGCCAGTCGCGCGAACGCGTCGCCGAACTGCGAGTACGAAGCGCCCTGGCTGACCCCTTCGGCAATTCCTCGAAACCCGGCATACGTGGCCAGTGTAATGATCAGCGGATGCACGCGCAGTCTCGAAATCAACCATCCATTCGTGGCCCCTCCCAAGGTGCCGACCGCGATACAAACCGTGCTGCTTAACGCGATGCTTCCCGTTCTCTGGTGGCAAATCCCAAACGCCACTGCACACATCCCCATCGCTGAACCGACGGATAGATCGATGCCGCCGGTGATAATGATCAACGTCATGCCGATCGCCAAGATGGCGGTTTCCCAAAGATGCTTGGAAAGGATGAGTTGGCTTCGCGATTGCACGAAAGTTGGCATCAACCATCCGGCACCCACCAGGAGCGCCAGCAGCAACAGGACGAGCACGATTTCGTGGCGATGCTTCATGATCCTAAGGAGATTTGCGGGATCGTGGGTGTCGATGGTGAATGGGTCGAGAGTGGGGCGTTTAGTTTCGTGCCGTCGATTCGGAGTAGGACTCTCTCGTTCTTGTTCCGCGTGAATTCCTCCTCGGCTGACCCCTTATTGTTGAACTCCTGTCCCCCAACGAGCTTGCCTCAATGGCACTAAGCTTGTATTGACAAGAAGCGAGTCCTCGCAGACTTAATGTGTTTGTAGACAACAT
>JAQBZB010000521.1 GCA_027622275.1 Planctomycetota bacterium
ACGCGTGGTTTGCTTCTATCGGATCGACGGCCAGACTTGGCAAGAAATCGGCGAGCGGCTGGGCAAATCAGCCGATGCGGTGCGGAAGATGCATCAACGTGCGGCCGAGCGGTTGGGCAGCGAGATTCTTGCGGGGGGGGACTCGCTAAGATCGACTAACTTTCGGACGCTTCTTCACGCGATTGCGGCGCGGCACACAAGGCTTGTAAGGCAGCGGCCTGTTGCTCGTCGATCATTAAGCGTTTGATCGCCGTGGCGGTCCCTGTGTTCGGATCCACATCGACAATCGCGCCACCGATGCGGCGATCGTCGGTGGCGACTTGAAACGGAGTGGGGCGAAAGGTGATCGTGGCGTCGGTGACCCGATCGATCTTGCGGCCGAGGATGCTTTCATAGGGTCCGGTCATGCCGACGTCGCATTGAAACGCAGTCCCACCTGGGAAGATTTGCTCGTCCGCCGTCGGGACATGCGTATGCGTGCCGAGCGCCGCCGAAACGCGGCCGTCGAGATAACGTCCAATCACCTGCTTATCACTCGTCGCTTCAGCATGAATGTCAACGAAGCGGACTTTCACGTGCGACGGGATTTCGGCCAGCACACGATCCAACGCCTTGAATGGGCAATCGACAGGCCGCATGTAAACTCGCCCCATCACGCTGATGACCGCGACCGAAACTCCATTCGCTGCCTCGACGACAGCCCATGTCCGTCCGGGTGCTTCGCCGGGATAGTTGGCTGGTTTGACGATGTTTGCTTCCGACTCGAGAACGCTTGTGATCTCGACTCGGCGATAGATGTGATCGCCAAGCGTGATGCAATCGATTCCCGCCGCCACCAGTTCACGATAGATCTTCGGAGTGATTCCCGATCCGTCCGCGGCGTTCTCGGCGTTCGCGATCACAAGATCAAGTCTCTCGCGTTGCCGCAAACCAGGCAGTGCTTGCGCGACGATCTTACGACCGGGCTTGCCGACGATATCACCGATGAAAAGGATTCGCACAGAAAGTCTTTCCCGCCCGCTGTTCTTGCAACTACCGCGCCGTCTCGATGAACCGCGACTCACGCACGACAGTAACTTTGATTTCGCCAGGGTAGGTCAGCTGTTCTTCAAATGCTTTCGCGATGTCGCGGCAGATCTTTGCGGCTTTCGCATCGTCGGTCTGCTTCGAGCCGACCATCACTCGCAATTCGCGGCCAGCTTGGATGGCAAAGGCTTGTTCGACGCCGGGGAATCCATTGGCGATCGATTCCAATTCTTCCATCCGTTTGATGTAACGTTCGAGCGACTCGCGACGGGCACCCGGCCGTGAAGCGCTACAGGCGTCGGCCGTCGCCACCAGCATTGTGTAGGGCTTGTCGGTGACGATGTCGTCGTGATGTCCGAGCGCCGCGTGAACGACTTCGGGACCCTCACCGCTTCGTTTCAGCAAATCGGCCCCAATCTTCGGATGTCCGCCTTCCAATTCATGATCCGCGGCCTTGCCGATGTCATGGAGCAGACCGCTACGTCGTGCGATGTCGCCATCCAGCCCAATCATCTCGGCGAGCATACCAGTCACGAAAGCCACCTCGACGCTGTGGCGCAGCACGTTTTGGCTGTAGCTGGTGCGGAAGTGGAGGCGGCCGAGCATCGTGATGACCCGTTCATGCAAGCCATGAACATTCACTTCGTGAGCCGCTTCCTGCCCCTTTTTCTGAATGAATTTCTCGATTTGCTTTCCGGTTTCGGCAACGACCTCCTCGATTCGCGACGGGTGAATCCGGCCGTCGGCGATCAATTGATTCAAAGCTTGGCGCGCGATCTCGCGACGCACCGGGTCGAAGCCGCTGACGATCACAACGCCGGGCGTGTCGTCGATGATCACATCGACGCCGGTTGCCTTCTCGAAGGCGCGGATGTTTCTTCCTTCGCGACCGATGATGCGTCCCTTCATGTCGTCGCTGGGAATGTCGACGGTGCTGGTCGTCGACTCGGCGGTGTGGGCCGAGGCATACCGTTGCAACGCGGTCAGGAGGATCTCGCGCGCCTTCTCGTCGCAAACTTCCTGGAGATGTCGCTGGTGTTTAAGAATCGCCGCGCCCGTTTCTTTCGCGAGGTCCGCATCCAGCATGCCGAGCAATCGTTTGACGGCTTCGTCGCGGGACAATCCGCTCAGGTCGTGCAACGTCTGGCGTTGCATGTCGAGCAGTTTGGAGAGTTCCTCCTGGCGTTGGTTCGTGGCTTCGAGACGCTCCGCCAGTCGTCGCTGCGTTCCCTCGACGATCTTTTCCTGTTTCCGCAGGTCGTCGGCTTGCTGTTCGGCCTGCTCGTGCCGTTTATCGACCACCCGTTCCCGTTCGCGGAGATCGTCGCGAAGTTTGGCAAGTTCCTTCTCGCCCTCGGCCTTTTCTCGGAGAGCCCGTTCCTTGATTTCAAGTCCCGCTTCGCGGACCTTCGTGGCCGCATTCTGTTCGGCCTGCTCGACAATTCGTTTTGCCTCCGTCGTGGCTCCGCGCTTGGTATACCAGTCGAGCAGTTTGACCGCCGCGATACCAAGAATGAAGCAGACGACACTGGCAACAGCAATCTTTATCTCGGGAGTCACTGATGCACCATTTGCTTCCGATTCGGACGGCGATGTCCAAAGAAATGCATGCGAGCTATCAGCTCGCCTGACGCAGCGGTCATCAGCGCTCGGTTGCCACTTCGCTTCCGCTCTGGCAACGTGATCGCGATGCTAGGTTCTCGACGTTGGACCTTTATTTTGGCATCGAAACCTCGATCGAGGCTCTTCGCGAGAATAATAAGACAAACGATTCCAGAAGTCCGACGAATCGGGCTTCACGCGTAGAAAGGTTTGCCAAGGCGTCGGCACCCCAATTGTGTTTTGAATGCTGCGTTGCGTGGCAAGCCACTGCCGTCCGCCGGACGTTCTACCGTCGGCATGGACCACGATCGACTCCACCTCATCAGCGTTTGCGGGCATCCCAATGAGAAATCGCAGGATCATCAAGAACAGATCCATGAAAACTCCTACTTTGTCAAAACAAGGGCGTCGTGAGAACTAGCTTCGGATTCAAACAACTTGATTCTTGACTGCTGCGGTCAGTTGCAATGTCCTGACACGCCATCTGTGTTGGTTATGAACTGTACACACCGGAGGAGACCGTATGTTCCCCTGCCGGAAGATAGTATGTTAACAAAGTGAGTTCAAACTGCAACTATCTTGAACTCGGTTGGTCTCTCGCAGGGTTTAGCCCGGATTAATCATGAACCGGTCAGCATTCTTCAAGATATACGTTTGTGAAAAGAGTTACGGCTATCTTGCCCAAAACACCGCGCAAATCAGCCGCCTGGCGCTAGCCTGCGGTTC
>JAQBZB010000522.1 GCA_027622275.1 Planctomycetota bacterium
TTAGCCGCTTGGCGATAGCCTGCGGTTCTCGCAACTTCGAGAGAACCGCAGGCTATCGCGTGGCGGCTGATTTGCGCGGTGTTTGGGGCAAGATAGCGGTAGCTCTTTTTGCAAACATGCGTTTTGAAGAATGCGGATCGGTTCATGAATAATCCGGGTTAGCGGCGAAGAATTCGCGCGTCTGTTTGGCGCTGGTGCGGCGATCGAATTGACTGGCTTTAGGAACTGCTGCGTCTTGACGGACTTTGAGGACCAAGTTGCCAAAGGGGTTGGGCTTGGCTGGCGGGGTGGCGAGAGACCTAGGAAATTCGGGTGCCTGATTTACTCGACCCTTCGGATGGACTATTAAACTTCCGGCTTTCACTTTTCTGGCAGCAGCTTGGACGTACTTTTGTCTGAGGGATCGATTACCGTTCTGGACGTTTGATTCTTTGATTCAACTGATTCAACGATCGTCCGAGTAGATTCACCCATCGTCCAAGCAGGACAACGATTGGGGCTTTGATGATTTCCGGCTCTGCACAACTGCTGCGGCAGCGGTTGCTGCTGCTCCATCGCATCACACCGATTCGACCGTGGTCGCCAGTGTCATATTCAATGCGGCGGCGTAGCGCTGCAGGGTCAATAGAGTTGGATTCGCCTGCGGATCATTTTCGAGTCGCGAGATCGCACTGGGCTTCAGCCCACTTCGCGCTTCAACATCGGCCAGCGACAACCCCAGTCGTTCGCGTTCGGCTTTCAAAGTTGCAATCGTCTGCGCGACCTCGCGCCGCATTGCGTCCCAGGCCTGTTTACGAACGCGCCCCTCGGCAAGGACATTCTCCTTCGCGGAATCAGTTTCCGCCCGCGCCACTTCCAGACGCTGGCGTTCTTGCGGAGTCAACTCGCGATAGATGCGCTGGCTGGTTGCCGTTTTACGCTTCGATTTCACGGGCGCGATTGCCTTTTGGGGAAAGTTCTTCAATGGGGCCGCGTTCGTATGAACGCGGAAAGTTTCTGGGCCGGTGCGGCCACTCTCAAAGAAAACACACTTCAATGGGGCCGCGTTCGTGTGAACGCGGAAAGTTTCTCCGCTCATGTTACTCGGAAAGCGCAATGTTGCTGGGCGATACGTCAACCAGATAGATCCCGTCGCGTTCCAGCGACGCGAGGATCAGTTCGACTTCGGACCAATGATCGCCAAACTGTTCTTCCTTCTCGATTCGTCATTCGGTGATTACTTCTTCGGAATAATCGGGAGGGTGGTCCAAGTAGGCACCCGCGAAATCGAGCACAAAGGGGCGAGTCACGACTTCCATGGCGATTACCCAGAGTTCATCGTCGTATCGCAGCAAGCCTGGCACGTGGCAGCCGCGGATTTCACTCACCCCGCGGTCTCGCAAACGAAAATAAACGTCGCGTTCCCGCTGATATGGTTCCTCGCGCTCGTGGACCTTGATGGCCGCGCGCCCCGGTTCGGTCTGGCTTTCTGCGACAAAAACGATACCATGAACGCCATATCCAAGCCGTTCGCCCAGCACCATCCCATGACGCTGGGCATAAATGTCCGCTCGGTGAAGCAGTTCCTCTCTTATTGTCATCATGAGCACCGTCAACCGGGAAAAACTCGCCCATTCGGCCGACGTGCAGATGCATTTGTCGGTGAACGGTCATGTCTTGCGGATTGGGCATCTTGGTCCGGATTACTTGATCCTGGACAACCCCATCGACCACCCACCAACCGACGCGGAAATCTCGCTCTCCGTGGATGGGAACGATCGCCGCTGGCGAGTAAAGTTGGTGGATGGCTTGTCGGCATCTCAGGCTCGCTCGCGTATTTCTATCTCCGGGTAATTGACTTTCGCGTCTTCGAATCGTTATAGTCGTCGGCACCAGATGTGTCAATTTAGTGTTATCTTTAAGAGTAAATAGTTCTGAACTGGAGTGTTGCGGTATGACCGACGCGGAGTTCAAGGCCAGATTCAAGGAACTGACCGGCCACAAACCGTTGCGTTGGCAGGAGCGGCTCTTTCACCATTATTTCGCGCAGAACTCGCTACCAAATGTCATCGACCTCCCCACTGGCCTTGGCAAGACGATGGTCATGGCGATTTGGCTCATCGCGCGAGGAGTCAACAAGAATGTGCCTCGACGTTTGGTCTACGTCGTTGATCGACGGACGGTGGTGGATCAGGCAACGGACATCGCGATGCGCCTTGTGATGCGTCCCATGACGAAGTGGATTCATGGCCATTTCGATGGTCAACCGCCGACGATCTCCACGCTTCGTGGCCAGCTCGCGGACAACCGCGAATGGTCGCGTGACCCCTCGCGCCCCGCGATAATCATCGGCACCGTCGATCTCATCGGCTCGGCACTGCTTTTCTCCGGCTACCGATCCAGCTACAAGCGCCGTCCCCTCGAAGCCGGCCTGCTCGGACAGGATTCGTTGCTCGTGCTCGACGAAGCACACCTCTCGAAGCCATTCGAAAAGTTAATCACTTCGATCACGCAGTTTCAGCATGGCCACGGGTCGCCCATGCGAGTCGTCCGTATGTCGGCGACGAGCGGCGACGATACCGCCGATCGATTCAAGCTAGAAGTCGGCGACCTAGCTGACCCAGTTATCAAACAGCGTTTCGAAGCCACAAAACGCATTCAGATCACAACACTCGGCGACAAGGACAAACTCAACGACAAATTGAAGGACAACGCAATTGATCTTGCAGCGAACATGGCGTTATTCGGCAAACGAATCGTAATTTTCGTCCGCAGGCCTGACGACGCCGCCATCGTCGCTGATCTGATCCGCAAATACATCGTCAAAACTGAAGATGCCAGCGGCAAGCCGGTCAAGGCGACACCCTACGCAGATTCCGTGGAAACGCTCACGGGCACCATACGCGGCATAGAGCGCGATGAACTCGTCGAGAAACCAATTCTTAAGCGTTTCCTCGACGGTTACATTGATCCAGCCGACGCCGCGAATAAACAGCCCGTCTTCTTGATCTCCACAAGCGCCGGCGAAGTCGGTTTCGACTTGAACGCCGATCACATGGTCTGCGACGCAGCTCCGCTCGATTCGATGATCCAACGTCTTGGTCGGGTCAATCGTCGAGGCGAAGGCGACGCGACGGTTCGCATGGTTACCGAGAAAGAGCCCAAGATAAAAAGTGATATCGATGCCGCGTGCGTCGCCGCATCGAACTTGTTTCGCAATGACATGGACGTCAGTCCGCGGGCGCTTGCGGAGTTCAAGTCAACTCTCTCGGCAGATCAAATGAAGGCCGCTTCTACTCCACGGCAAACGCACACTAAGTCTTTTGTAGTCCAAGGACTCGGGCAAGATAATCGGTATTCCAACCTGCCATGCG
>JAQBZB010000523.1 GCA_027622275.1 Planctomycetota bacterium
ATCTCTCGGCGCGGACGTGCTGGCATGGATTCTGCCCCCCTTTCCATGTGCGCCAATCCCAAAGTACAGATTGCTACCGTATAAGTTCCCTTCGCAACTTCGCTGCGACACTAAATCCGACACAAACTCCTAAAAAATGTGTCACAGCCTGACTTCGTGCCCCACGCCGCAATTTCGTGCCTCACACCGAGCATGTCCGATCACACCTGACCAGCGACCACGAATGCGGAGCGGTGCCTATTTGAGCAGTGCCTCGGAGCGGTGCCTGTCTGAGCGCGCGTGTGTGAGCGCGTGTGTGAGCGCGCGTGCGTTTGGTAAGCGCCCGATAGCGGCATGACATGCCAGGGCGGCTCGGCGTAGGTCATTAGGCCAGGAGGCTGGCGGCCGCTACTTCCGCGTTGCGGCAGCTTTCCTGGCGCGACGGGCCAGAATTCGCTGCCGAGCACGCCGAGCACGCTTGGCTTCCGCGCGATCGACCTTCTCGGCGGCACGCTGCTTGCGGATCGAGGTCGGATGGTTGCTGGCCCATCGGTCCGGAAGCAAGTTGGCAAGATACCGCGAGTCAAGCTGGAGCTGTGCCGGATCGTTCTGCGCCGCATCAGCCAGCTTTTCGAGAATGTCCGCCAGGTAGTCCTCGACGATTAGATTGTGGCGGTGAGCGCTGCTGACAATGCTCATCAACTGCAACCGGCCCGTCGCCGCTTGAGGATGCCCAAAGAAGAGCCAGTTGCGGCGTCCCACAGCCAGTGGCCGGATCACTCGTTCGGCCTGGTTGTTGTCAAAGGGAAGTTGCCCGTCGGTCAAGTATCGTTGAAGGACATCCCATTGGTTGCGCATGTAACCAATGGCCTTCCCGAATGGGGTTCGCGGTAACGCGGCACGCTGTACCCGATCGCTCGCAAGCCAACGCTCGAACGTTTTCCAAATGGGAACCGCTTCCCGCTGGCGCAGCTCGTGACGCTCTTGGACGGTCTTCAGTCTGCCACGCTCTTCGATGTCGCACAGTTCGCCATAGAGGGCGATGGCCTCGGCGCACAACTGCGGCTGGTACGTTTCCGCCTTGACGAACTCACGACGCGCATGCCAGTTGCAACTGGCGTGCACGATCCGTCCATCAGTACGCTTTTCGATGTGTGCATAGGCCTCGTAAGCATCGGCGACAACCGTGCCTTGATACGTTGCCAGCCATTGATCCAGCGCCGTATGCGATCGCGAAAGCGACCAATGGAAATAGTTGTACGGTGCTAAATCGTCGAGCCCCGAAAAAAGCCAGGCGTAACTTGTTGCCGACCCCGGTTCGTTCAGCTCTCCTGGTTCACCGTCGGGTGGCTTCTTCTTGCGACGTTTGTTGAGTTGTTCTTGCTGTTCCGCGTCTAGCGAATCACGGAGTAACACCAGCGCCGTCGTTTCGTCGACGTGAACGATCGACTGCTCCAACAATCGCTGCCACATCAATTCCGCCAGCGGCATGGTCACTCCTACGGAGTGATTCAGCATGTCGTTGATCGTGGAGCGGCGGGGAAACCAACCACACTGAGCGAACCAGTCCTGCTGCCGATAAGTTGGCTGGTGGAACGCATACTTCTGCGCGATGATCGTCGCGATCACGTCGAATCCGTACCGGCAACCTTCAACAATCCCCAGCAGAGCGGGCCGCGTTCTCACGCCCTCTTCCGGTTTGCCAGCCGCCACATACTTGCGGCGAACAATCCGCTCGACATAGACATAAGGACGCTCAAAACGCAGCCGTTCAGTAATCGCGTCTCCGATATGCTTCAAGCCGGCCTTTTCGTCGTCATCGAGGTCGAGTAACCGCTCGCGACGTTCGAGGTGCTCGGGGAAAGACTCGTCGCGTTCGCCCTTCTTCTTGCGATCACGTTTTTTCTTTTGGCGTTCCTGCCACTGCTTTAAAAGCTCCTCGTCGATGACGGATTGCGCTTCATCGTCGGCCGTAATCACGTCGGAGTCGTCATCCTCCGGTTCGGCCCCGTCGGGAAAGAGTCGCTGTTGATTGGGATCGATGCGGCGTTCGGACCGGCGACCCCATAGCATGTTTGTCAATTGCCGATTCGCCACTTCCAGTTCGGCGATTCGCTCGTCGAGCTTCCTATTTTCTTCGCGACGCTGCTTTTCGAGATCGGCGAGCCGATCGAAGTTGTCCTGCAGTGTCTTTGTTGCATCCAGCAACGCATCGAATTCGCGGTTGCGAGTTGCGAGTGCAGCTTGCAGTTGATCGTGTTGCTGTGATTCATCCATGACGGAGCAAATTATAGCAAGTGACCGTGCCCAGCGCTAGCCGAACACGGTCACTTGTTATCAAGACTGCGGTGCGACAAAGAAAGTCGCAAGAGAAAGCAATCGATCACACAAGCAGCGCCGGATTCGACGCGGCTATTGCATCGCCCGCGACGACTGTTGAAGCCGGTTTCACTCGAAACCGATCACGGCGTTTCGCTGACTTCAAATCGACGCCGCCAAGAATCATCGCCAATGTCGTTCCATCGACCTCGGCGACAATCGCATCGTCTTCAAAAGAAGGCAACTGGAATCTGCCTTTTTCAAGACGCTTTGCCCATAACGAATATCCATCGTTGTCCCAACAAAGCACCTTGCAGCGGTCCTTGGCACGATTGACGAACACGAAGTAGTCACCCGTCATCACGTCTTTGCCGAATGAATGTGTGACCAGAGCGCTCAAGCCGTCGAACTGCTTCCGCATATCCGTCGGAGCTGCGCAAACGAAGATGCGGATCGAAGAGGGGATGCTAAGCATCAGCGACGCCCTCCTGTGATCGGGCCAAAGGTGTGGCCACCACTCGCACCGCAGCCGCAATCGCCACCACGTTGTCGGCCGGCACCCGAATCAATGCACCGCTGGCCACGGAGATCTCAACATACGACACCGGGCTGACTGTTGTTTCCTGCAGCTGAACAAACCGTGGCGGTTCGGGATTCGGCGGACGACCGGTTGCTTTGGACGACGCTCCTTTCAAGCGTCGCTTCCAATAGTAGAATCCGGTCTCGGAGACTGAGTGTCTCCGGCAGAAGGCCGCGATCGAAAGACCGCTTTTACCTTGTCGGCGTAAGCGCTCCGCCCACTGTGAACGCTTCGCCTCGGTAGAACGTCGTGCCATTAAATCATTCCTCCATCTGGGTAAACAAACAAATACCCTTCAGGATAAGCACGGCGCCCAGAATGCTTGTCTCGGGCGCTTACAGCCCAAGCTGGATACGTGTACGTCCAGAAGATCTGGAACTCTTCCTTCATCAGGTGGCTGCGCACACTCTTCAAGTTGTACTGCAGCAGTTCGCTTAGCTTT
>JAQBZB010000158.1 GCA_027622275.1 Planctomycetota bacterium
TCTTCACGATGGAACTGAGTCAGGGTCAGGACTTCATCGGTCGGCACAACCTGCGGATAACACAGCGAGATCGGAAACAACTGGCGGTGAGCTGCCATCGCCGCTTCAAACTTTTTCTTCGCCGCACCTTCCTCAGCGACCAGCACGGGTTTCTGGTACGACACTGTGCGATGGTCCGGATAGAGCGCTGTGACGGTCGACAGCGTCGCCGTCGTTGTTGCGACCATCAGCCCCGACTTGACTTCCGCCTCACCGAGCACCACGTCCGGTTGAACGCTCGCATCGCCGCCCGACTCCGCATCGAGCGCGGCGGTCGTCACCAGCGTCCGCCCTGCGGCGAGTGTACCGGGCAAGCGCAGCGTGATGACCGACGGTGCTCGCACGCAGAGTGACGCCGCATCGAGCGACTTGCCGCTGGGATGCTTGCCGAATGTCGTTGGATCGGTCCCCTTCAACTCCGGGATGTCGCGCAGGAAGAGATCCGGCTGCTTGTCAGCCACCAGCCGCGGCTGATGCCAGACCACAAAGTCCTGTTCATTGCCGTCACCGCAGTCGCCGACCACCAGCGAGATAACGACTTCCTTCGCTGCCTCGCCCTCCTTCGCGGCGGGGATCGGAAGCCGAAACTCCTGCTGCACCGCGAGCGGACTGACAGGTTCCTGCCAGTGTGTCCCACTTCCCTTCCGGCCCATCAAGCCGACCACGTTGAACGCCCACAACCCCCTTTGCCACGCGGCGACTTCGGTCACAAGTGCCGCGGCATCCTCCGGCTTGGCGTCGCGCCAGCGGGTTCGAAGTCCATCGAGCAGCGGCGACGGCTCGGTCGCGTCCATATTCGCCCAGAGCAATCCCAAGTACTTGGCATTCAACCCACGTTCCGCAGCCACGACGGAGATCGTCTTCTCGCCCGAGCCGAGCGCGGCTCGTTCCGCGAGTGTCGCGGCGAAGTATTTTTCGAGCGGCAATGTTCCCGCTTGCCCAAGGCGACAATCTCCGTGCAGATTCATCAGGCCGACCGATGTCCCGACCCCCAGTTCAACGATCTCGACCCGCTGGCGGTAGAACTGCCGGATCAGTGTTTCATTCGTCCAGTCCCGCTGCGTGCTGAACTTGGAGAAGCGAATTCCATCCGGGAGGAGCACCGCATGACGAGCGATCTCTTTGCCAGCAGCGAGATACTTGGCCAGCAGCGCCGGCGACATCGAAAGCGCGTTGCCTGCGTTGGTGAAGCCCTCGCCCGCGGCACTGTCGGTTGGGAACTCGCGAGCCGGATCGAGGTCCACGCCCGTCAGATCACGGATCGTGTAGGTGTATTCCGCGTTATTCAGCCTTCGCAATACGACGGGTCCCGGATCGCCTGCGTTGGCCAGTGACTCGGCATGCAGGTATCGTTCGACCCACCCGCGCAGTTGCTTTCGCTGCTCGGGGGACGGCTGCTTCGATTCGGCGGGCGGCATCTCGCCATTGTCGAGCATCTCGACCACCTTCAGCCACGCTTTCGTTCCGCGCCGCACGTCGGCCAGAACTGCGAACTGTTCCAGGTCCAGGTCCCCTTCCTGCTTCGCCGTCGAATGACAGCCCACGCAGAATTGTTCCAGCAGCGGTCGTGTTTGTGTGCGATAGGCATCTGCCAATTCGGAGAACGGAACGGGCGCCGGTTCCGCCGCGCTCCCGACGGGCTCGTCCGCAACTGCAAGGCTGGAGAATCCCAGGCAGAGCAAGGCCACCAGCATCGGGAGAGTCTTCATCGGTTGTCTGCTCCCAGGCATTTGATGTCTCTCCTCATTTCATGGGCCTGTCACGACGGAATCTCCGAGAAAGCGACGATGGACCCACGTTATTCCGACCAGAATGAATAGAGTTGGGCGTTGCGCAGCGACAACCGCAGGCTGACGGTCGTGCCTTTGACGCTGTCCAGATCGCCCGACTTCCAACGAAGCGCCGCGCGCGGCTGGTCCCCTGTGACGGGTTCGGCAACGGCTACTGTCTGGCCGTCTCCGTCGAGCACCGTGACATTGAGTTCGCCGCCCTTGGCATCAACGTTGACGTGAAGAGTTGTTCCTGCGAGTACAAACGGTTTGGTCAGCAGTGTGCCTGATTCTACGCCCGCATCGAGCGAGACGAAACCGTCTCGTCGCAGCACGGCGAGACAGATGGCGCCGATTCCGCCAGATTCCGGCTGAGCGGGTTCCGCTCGATACTTGAGTCCCGTGTAGTAGAACCAGAGTTCGTCATCACGAACGACCGGTGCGCTGGGGGGAAGCAACTGCGTCAAGTCGAAGGCTCCCCCTTTGACGGGAGACGGGCCAATGAACGTTCGCCGATCACCCACACGGTACCACGTTCGTAAATCGCGTGAGCTGCTCAATTGAATGAGGTGAAAACCATCTGTGTTACCAACCGGGATTTTCCCGGTAGCGTGATATACGGCGGGAAGCGCGATGTAGTGCCCTTCGTAACGGAACACGCCGACGTTGTAGATGTCGGCGTTGTAGTCCGCGGGATCGTTGTAGCGGGGGTGTTGAAGCTGATCGTCCGCCAGACGGGTTTGGATATTGGCCCTGGCCAGTCGTTGATCTTCTTCGTCGGCATGGATCAGCACGCCGGTGTTCGTCCAGGTCTGGAAATCCTTGCTGGTCCAGATGCCATGCGAGCGACCGAACGGTCCATTCGTCTTCAACGTTGCGATACACACTCGGTGTTGACGGTCGTAGCTCAGATTCGATTCGTCCGACGATGGCAGCATGGGAACATCGAGTTTCTTCCAATGGATGCCGTCGGGGCTGACGATCGGTTGCCGACCGAAAGCTCCCAGGAAACCCTTGAATCGCCGCTGCGGGTCGGCGTCGTCCGGGTCGTAAACGACGTTCTCCATCGCATTGGCGGGCCACGCCGAGTCCGGCTCGACGGCGACGAAGTTGTTCTCCAGCGAATCCTGAAACTTCCACTGACGTAGGATGGGCTTGGTCCATTTCACTCCGTCCAGACTTTCGGCATATGTGGTGCCGGCCACACCCTCGACGGGCGTGGATGTGATCAACCACAACTTGTATCGTCTTGCTGCTTCGTCCCAGGCAGGTGCACAGCGAGTTTGCAAAGCCTTCTCCCACGGTTGATCCGGCTCAATGACGGCCCCGCGTTTCTTCGGCTGATGCATCGTCCGCTGGAGACCGTCGATCTTCGCGATGCCGTGATCGTCCAAAAATAATTGCCGCTCACCGACGGGTACCGGCACAGTTTCCTGCGCGGTCGCCACCGTGGCGAGCAGAACAACGAACAATGCAAGGTAATGGCGGATCACGAGATGATATCCAGTTGTCAGGAATTAAACCGGGACTTGTTGAGTCTTCAGAAACTTTTCGAGATCACGCTTGTACTGATCTGCGGCGACATTGTCACAGACGGATCGCGATGAGTGATAGGCAAAACCGAGATTGCGGCGATGTCTGGAAGTTTGATTGGGGCCCGTGCGATGGATTGTATTGACGTGATGTAACGAAACGTCGCCGGGCTTGAGTGTGAGCGTGACAGGAGGGTATTCATCGGTGTTCGGATCGGAGACAAGGCCCCGACTTGCTCCAAAAACGCCGGATGGCTGGTGAGGCAGAATGCTTTCTCGGTGCGAACCTGACAGGCAGACAATGGCTCCGCTCTCGGCGGTTGAGTCATCCAGCGCGAGCGTCACGGCGACGGCGTCGGGCGGATTCCAGAACTGATAGGCGTTGTCCTGATGCCAGGGAAACTCGTACGTAGTCAACGGCGCCTTGTCGATCAGCATCGTGCCGTCCGCAATGACGTCAGCACCATCGAAGAGCTGCTGAACAAGCTGCGTCAGGCGCGCGTCACGCATGAGTTGGTCGAAGTACGCGGACCGCTCGTGAATCCGAAACAGGCACCGCAGCGACCGCTCGGCATTTGCCTCGAAGATCACATCGCCCGTCGGTGCTGAGGCGACGTCAAGCCGGAGGTGCGATTCCAACTGCCGCACAGTTTCCTTCAGCTCCTCGGCCGAGAACATCTCCGGAATGACCGCGAAGCCGTTCCGTTTGTAAGCGGCAACCGTAGACTCGTCGTACATCCGGTCAACCTTCCCATGACGTCAGACATGGTTTCCGACGTCGCTGTTCAATCTCGAGCGAAAACAGTTCGTTCAATTCCCGCGATCTTCCAACCGGTCTTTCCCGTCGGATAGCCAGGTCAGGTTGAAGCGGGTCAACCGGAGTTGCCTGTAGTTGTCAGCTTCGTAGAGCAAGAGGCCCTCGCCCGAAGACGTCACGGCCAGGTCGGAATAGGCCGAGGAACCTTCATGCACCAATTTCGAGACCGGCCAGGATCGGCATTCGTCGTAGCTCAGATAGACCTTCATGTGACTCCGCGCGTTCGGATTGCTGGGGGTCGCCAGCAGGATTCGGTTCTTTCCGGGAGACTCCCCTTCTGTCATGCGAATGACGGCACCCTGGCAGGACGGTTCCGGCAGGCGATCGTCGAACGTCACAGGCAACCAGGTTTTGCCGCCAGTCTGACTGATGGAAATCGCCCGCTTTCTCTGATTCTGCCGGCTGCGGGCGTTCATATAGATCATGCCGTCGGTCAACTCGACCGCTTCGCATTCGTCGGAGGTATTGGCATCCAGCGGTTCGCCGTATTGCCATGTCTTGCCGTGGTCGTCGCTGTAGAACGCATACGACAACTGAATCTCGCCCAGTGTGGGTGTCGCATCGGCCCAGCAGGGAACCAGCAACCGGCCCGACTTCAATTGAATGCCGTGCCCCGGTCCGGTCCCGACCCAATGCCACTTAGGATTCATCGCCTGTGCGGTGATATCGACAGGCTTCGACCAAGATTTCCCGTCGTCGGAGCTGTGCATGAGCAGCACCCGTTTATTGTCTCGACAGAGCGGCAGCCAGATGACGCCGGTCTCGCGATCCTGCACCGGACAGGGATTGCCCATCGTCTGGGCATCACCGTCGGCGACGAGTTGTTGTTCGCTCCAGGTGCGACCGCCGTCGTTGCTGCGCTTCAGCACCAGGTCGACGTCGCCATGATCGCTGCAGTTGTTTTTTCGCGCCTCGGCGAAGGCGAGCACGGTTCCTTGCTTCGTGACCAACAGCGCCGGAATGCGGTAACAGTGATATCCCGCATCCTTGGCTTGAAAGAGCGGCTGCTCTTCAAAGACCGGGTGTTGCTTCTGGTCTTGTTGTCCCGCCAGGGAGCGTGGATTGCCGGACGGCAGGGACAAAACCACGGCAGCGATGCACACAAAGAGACCTATGCCGTTGGAACCGTTCATCACAACCGTTGCCCCGGCCCGCAATAGCGCTTCGGCCATTGCGCGCCCCAGGCCGCGCGTCGCTCCGGTGACCAGGGCGACTTTTCCTTGCAGCGAGAAGAGATTTTCTAAGTACGGCATAGACGTTTTTCCTCACTGTACTCTTGGCACACCGATGCGTCGTAGCGCTGCTCGCAGCGCACTGCGTTCCTCGTCGTTGGCGGCCCGTACGGGAAGGCGGCTGGGGCCACCCGGACGACCACACAGGTCGAGTGCCGCCTTGACCCCCGGACCCTCGGCCCCGGTCGCAAGGCAAAGACGGCCGTAGCTCTCGTTCCAGATCCAAGTCACGTCGGTGACTTTGCGCTGCGCTGCGGCATAGTCGCCGGCTTCGAGCAGCTTCCAGATCGAGAGTTCGTGTTCGGGCCAGATCGTACCGAGGTGCGTGATGAAACCGGTGCCGCCGAGCAGGTGGTTCATCACGTACATTCCCTGGTTGTCGACAACAGCCATCGTGTCGGCGAACCGGGCCACGCCAAGCTGGTAGCGACTGCTCTCCGGTGCGGACCACTTGAGGGACCGGCAGCGGGGCAATTCGGCGAGCCGGCTCACCAGGTCCAACGGCATGTCGTACCCTTCCCAGTACGTGTTGTAGGCCATGATCACAATGTGACTGGTGGCTTCATGCACAGCTTCGAAGACTCGCCAGGTGGTCTCTTCATTGGCCTGGTAGTAGTACGTCGCGGAAAGCTGGATGCCATACGCGCCGATTTCTTCGGCCCAGCGAGACATCTCGATCGAGTGCGAGACGTTCGTGTCCTGAGCGCCGACCACGACCGGCGTGCGGCCGTCTGCCGCATCGAGGATCGTCTTCGCCACCTGCTTACGTTCTTCCAAAGTAAGCATGGGGAAGTCGCCCCCGGCACCCCCAGCCAACAGCACTCCCTGGCCACGCACGAGACCGCGCCCCACGATGGTCCGAACGTTCTCGCGAATGCTCGCATGGTCGATCGAAAGGTCGCTCTTATAGTGCGTCAGCACCGGCACCATCGGCCCGCGCAACACTTGCTTCACTTCGGCGATATTCATGGTTTCTCAGTTCTGTTTTGGGATGTTTTTCCTGGTCTGGCGGCGACACGGATCACTAGTCTCAGTCCGTGAATTGAAACGAGAAAAAATCGCGTGTTTGCTTTTCGGAAACCCAAGCCCATTAAAGGCGTCACCCAATGAGCTTTCGCACGGGGTCGCCTCCGCGAGCGACCGGAAAGGGACGGCCGAGACGGTCATGTACGGTCAGGTGCGGGTCGATGCCGAGCAGATGGTAGATCGTCGCGACGAGTTCGGAGGGATGCACAGGATCGCTCACCGGGTAGGCTGCCTGTTTGTCGGTGGCGCCATAGACCATTCCGGCCTTGACGCCTCCACCGGTCAACAAGCTGAAGCCGCATTGCGGCCAGTGATCGCGGCCCGCGCTGCCGTTCACGCGCGGCGTGCGGCCCATTTCGCCCATCACGATCACCAGCGTCGAATCGAGCAGCCCGCGTTCTTCGAGATCCTGAATCAGCGCCGGATAAACCTTGTCGAGAATCGGCAAATTGATGTTCTTCAACATGCCAAAGTTGTTCGTGTGCATGTCGTAGGCGTGCCCATAGTGCTTGAAAATCTCCTGATGGACGCTGACGAACGGCACGCCGACCTCGACCAGCCGGCGGGCGACCAGAAGGCTGGCGCCGAAAAGGTTGCGGCCGTAGCGATCGCGAACGTGTTCGGGCTCTTTGGAAAGATCGAAGGCGTCCCGCGTCTTGCTCGAAGTCAAGAGATCGAAAGCCCGCCGCTGAAACTTGTCGAGACGGTCCTGAGCCGCGGACTGGCTCGCCTGGCGAAAGGCATCGTCGAGTTGTTCCACCAGCGAGCGGCGGCCGTCGAAGCGGTCGACGGTCATCCCCGGCTGACTGTTGAGCCCCGGCAAGTACGGTTCGCCCTCCGGCATCACCGGGTCGTAATACTTCGTCTTCGGCTCGTGGGCGAAATTCGGATCGCATAACGAGAACAGCGGATCGTACTGGCTCCCCAGGAATCCGCCGTAAGGTCCGCCCCGACGATATCCCTCCTCGCCCCAACCGGGATAACAAGGCAGACACACCGCACCAGGCACGTCGCGCGGCGCGAGGCCCACGTACTGACAGATCGCGCCGATGTCGGGTGGATCGGTCGACTGTGCAGGGAGCTGTGGATTTCCGCCGGTAAAGCCCGTCATGATCGCCAGCGGATCGTGCGAATTGTAAGTGTGTGAGATCGTGCGAATCAGGCAGGCCTTGTGCATCCACTTGGCCGTATTGGACAGGTGTTCGCATATCTGCAATCCGGGCAGCGACGTGGCGATCGGCTTGAATTCGCCGCGGATCTCGGCCGGGGCGTCCGGCTTCATGTCGAACATATCCATGTGACTGGGGCCACCCAGCAGATTGAACAGGATGACCGACTTGGCCCGCGCTGGCCGTGGCTGGAGGCCTGTTCCGCGATTCTGTTCCGCGGCCCGCAGCAGGCCCGGCATCGTGAGGCCGAAGAGCGACAGTCCGCCGGCGCGCAAGATTTCTCGACGATTAAATCCGTCACACAACGTTGCGCCACGTCCAAGAATACTGAGCATGTCCACAAGCTCCTTCTGCCAAAAGTCTATTGAGTTTACCTACTCGCTGGCTACACTCAACGGCAGCGATAACAAATTACCACGGAGTCGTGCACTCGATGACTGCTTCCGCATCCGATCTGGCCGATGACGTGATGCAGATGCACATTCAGAACGGTCACCAAGAGGCTCTGCGCGAGTTCGCGACTCAAGGTAAAAAATCCCGGATTGCCCGACGATCCGGCACCACGAGGAATTCAACTTGAACGTTTACCCGACCAATTGGTTTGTTCATCGCCGCTTCAGCGCCAGCCTGGCCGCGCTGTGGATGGCCGTTGCGATACCGCTGGCCGGTGGAGCGGCGGAGGTCCCTGCGCTGCGGGTTCACCCGCCAGAGATTCGATTGGGCTCGCCCGAATCGTCCGAGCAACTGTTGGTATTCGGTCGGTCGAGCGAGGGCAGCCCGGCGGACGTCACGCGTCAGGCGATATTCCAGGCTTCAGTTGCCGGGGTCGTCGAGGTTACGCCCGCGGGCCGCATCGTTCCGCTGAAGGATGGCCGCACCGAAGTGCATGTGCGTTGGAACGAACATTCGGCGAGCGTCATGGTCGAGGCACATGGGATCGCTTCTCCGTCGCCCGTTTCCTTTCACCGCGATGTGGTGCCAATTCTCTCGAAGGCCGGTTGTAACTCGGGTGGATGCCACGGCAAAGCCGAAGGACAGAATGGATTCAAACTCAGTGTGTTCGGCTACGACTCGGTTGCCGATTACCAGGCGCTGGTCACGGAAGGACGCGGTCGCCGCGTGTTTCATGCGTCGCCGGAACACAGCCTGCTGTTGCGCAAGGCGACCGCCGTCGTGCCTCACGGGGGAGGATTGAAAATCGAACCGGACTCGCGATGGGATCGCCTGCTGCGACGTTGGATTCAGGAGGGAACGGCCCTGGACCAGCCCGTGGATCACCCCATTTCAGGCATCGTCGTCGAGCCTGCGGAAGTCACGCTGGGGAATCGGGGGACGCAACAATTGCGAGTGTCGTCGCTGGACCCGAGCGGGGCCCGTCGATGTGTGACGAGCGAGGCCGACTTTCAAACGAACAACGATGCGATCGCGGGCGTGGACCGCGATGGGCTGATCGCGGCAACCGCCGTTCCCGGTGAGGCCGCGATACTCGTGCGATATCTGGGGCACGTGACCGTCTGCCGCGTGACCAGGCCCAGCGGTTCGGGCCAGTTCGTTCGTCCGTCAGAGCGCAACTTCATCGACAGTCTCGCGTGGGACAAGCTCGCTCGACTGCACGTGGCGCCCAGTCCGGTGGCCGACGACTCAACATTCTTGCGGCGGGCGTTCCTGGACACGATCGGCACGCTACCGACCTCGGTCGAGGCGCGGCGCTTCCTGGCTGATGCTGCGCCGGACAAACGCCGTCGTTTGGTGGCGGAATTACTGGATCGTCCGGAGTACGCGGACTTTTGGGCACAGCGCTGGTCGGACCTTTTACAGATCGACAAGGACACGGTCACGCCGCAAAGCGCGGTGGCCATGACTCGCTGGGTCCGTGGTCAGGTACTGCGCAATGTGCCCTACGATCAATTCGTGCGGTCGATTCTCACCGCGCAAGGCTCGACGCTCAGCGAATCGCCCGCGGCCTTTTTCCAAGTACAATCGGAACCGGAAAAGTCGGCCAGGGCCGTGAGCCAACTGTTCCTTGGAGTACGCATCGAGTGTGCCCAGTGCCACCATCATCCGTTTGAACGCTGGGATCAGAAGGATTACTTCGCTTTGGCTGGGTTCTTTACCGGTATCGAGCGGAAGGGGCATCCGCAAGGAGGAATGAAGATCGTCGGCGCCGCGGGGAGCGATCTCAAGCACCCGCGTACTGCCGAAGCCGTCCCGGCCGCGGGATTGGGCGCCCCGCCCGCCACGTTCGCAGACGGGAAGGATCGTCGCCAGGTGTTCGCCGAATGGGCCACTAGCCCCGAGAATCCTTTCTTTGCGCGGACGATCGCCAATCGGCTGTGGGCGCACTATTTCGGACGCGGTCTTGTGGAGCCGATTGATGATCTGCGGGCGACAAATCCGGCGTCCAATGAACTGCTGCTGGATGCCCTGGCCAAGCATTTGATCGAGTTGCGGTACGACTTGCGAGCGTTCACTCAGACGCTGCTCGACTCGCAGGTCTATCAGCTCAGCTCCGAGGTGAACGAGTCGAATCGAATCGACGAGCAGAACTATTCGCATGCGCCGTGGAAGCCGCTGCCGGCCGAGGTACTGCTCGACGCCGTTTCCCAGACGACGGCCGTCGCCGAGGAGTTCAACGGTTGGCCGAAGGGCTACCGCGCGATTCAGATCTGGGACAACAAACTGCCGTCCCACTTCCTTGAGGTGTTCGGCCGGCCCAGACGACAGACGGTCTGTGCCTGCGAACGCGGGACCGAGCCGAGTATTGCCCAGGCTCTGCACCTCCTGAATTCCCCCGGCACGATGCGCAAAATCCAGGATCGAGCAGGGCGAGCGGCGCGGCTCGCCAGTTCGGACCTCGCCGCGGACGGGATCATTGAAGAGCTGTACCTGTCCGCGCTCTCCCGCTTCCCGAGCGATGCCGAACGAAATCTCATGCAGCAGGCGTTCGCCGAGTCGAGCGATCGCCGCGCGGCTACCGAAGATATCCTGTGGACGCTGCTCAATACAAAAGAATTCGTGTTCAACCATTAACAGGTCGGAAACAACCATGTTCAACGTGACAACTGGTCAACAACGCCACTGTGACGGCATCACGCGACGGCAGTTGATTCGCATTGGCGGCACGGGGCTGCTCGGCGGGCTGAGTTTGCCGAGGCTCCTGCAGTTACAGGCGGATGCGGCCACGCCGAACCAGCCGAAAGCCAAGGCCTGCATCTTCCTGATGCTCGAAGGAGGTCCAAGCCACATTGACATGTGGGATCTGAAACCGGACGCGCCGGCAGAGATTCGTGGTCCGTTTCAACCGATTTCCACCGTCGTGCCCGGGACGCAGGTCAGCCAACTCTTGCCGCTGTGCGCGAAAGTTGCAGACAAATTTACGATCCTGCGGTCGCACAGCCACAACGACAACGCGCATCAAACGGGAAGGCATTGGGTGCTGACCGGCTATCCGCCGAACTTCGGCGACGGACAAGCCAAAGGTGTTCCCTTCAATGAACTGTATCCGTCGATCGGTTCGATCGTTTCGCGTGAACTAGGATCCGGCGGACAAGTGCCGCCGTACGTCGAAGTCCCGAATGCGTTGGGACCGGGCGGGCCCGGATTCTACGGAGCAAAGTACGCTCCGTTCACGATCGACAATGATCCGGCCCAGCCCGACTTCAAGGTGCGCGACCTGAACGTCCCCGAGTCGATTACCGATGATCGCTTCGCTCGGCGACAACGGCTATTAGCCGGTGCGGAGCGACTTGGGGCTGGGCAACAAGCCACGGGTCGAGCACGAACGTTGAGTTCCTATTATGAACAGGCCGTCGATCTCGTCACGTCTCCTCAAGCGCGCAAGGCGTTTGACATCCAAGCGGAATCCTCCGCGATGCGCGAACGTTACGGCTACTCATCGATCGGCCAGTGTGCCCTGTTGGCGCGGCGGCTCGTCGAAGCCGGAGGCCGATTCATTGGCATCGACCACGGTAGTTGGGATACGCACACGGACAACTTCACCAGTCACGAGAAAACGCTTGTCCCGCCGACCGACCGCGCGCTCAGTGCGCTGGTCAGCGATCTCGACGAACGCGGGATGCTCGACGACACGCTGGTGGTCATGATGGGTGAAATGGGCCGCACTCCACGCATCAATAACGACGCGGGGCGCGATCATTGGTCGCAGTGTCAAACCGTGATCCTGGCGGGCGGCGGAATCAAACGCGGGGTAGTGGTCGGCGCCAGCGACAAGACGGCCAGTTTTCCCACCACCCAGCCCTACGGTATTCAGGATTTGCTGCGGACGATTTTCACGCTACTGGGTGTCGACTCGGACAAGGTTTACCACACACCGCTGGGACGCCCCGTGCCAATCGTCAATGGCGGCAAGCGGATTGACGACCTGCTGGCGTGATTGTTGGAAAATGAAGGACGACCTGCGAGTCGATGACGCATCAAGACCCCGAGGCGAATCACCATGCAGCTTCGACCTGTCCTGCCGATCTCCTGTGTCATCAGATCCTGGTCGGTTGCCATTGTCGTGTCTCTGTTCACCGTTGACACAGTGTTCGCGCAAAAGGCGCCACAGCCTGGCTACGTCTTTCCGCCCGCGATTTGCGCCGGAGCCGCCACGAATGTTCAACTCGGAGGCTTCGACTTCACGCCAGACATGCAGTGGTTTGTGCATGACGAACGAGTGCGGTTGCAGACTGACGGACGGCTGGGCGAATATCAGTTGACGCCGCCACCCTATTGGTTCGGCCCGCGCGCGGGAGTGGGTGCGATGCCCATTGCTCGCGAGGTCGCAGGGCGGTTTGACGTCGATCCGGCGATGCCTGCCGGACTTGTTCGCTGGCAGGTGGCCAGCGCGAACGGTTCGTCGCAAACGGCGGTGTTTTACGTGAGTCGCGGACAGGAGATCGTGGAAGCGCGGTCGCGCGACTTGCCACAGCGGCTCCCCACGCTGCCCGTCGCCGTTTCCGGCCGCCTGAGCCGGCTGACCGAGGTGGACCGGTACGAACTTGTGGCCGATGCGGATGGACTTATTTCCGTTGATCTGATGGCCCGTCGACTCGGCGCTGGCTTCAACGGCATGCTGCAGATCCGTAATGCGGCTGGCCAGTTGTTGGCCGATCTTGCGGACACACAAGGACTGGACGGCGGCGTCACGTTCGCAGCCAAATCGGGCGAAACTTATCGGATCGAATTGCACGACGCAGATTTTCGAGGAGACCGCACCTACGTCTATCGACTGGCTGTGGCACGCGGACCACGCGTGCTCTGCACGTTGCCCGCCGTCGGCCAGCGCGGCACATCTCGCGAAGTGGAGTTTGTCGGCATGGGCGTCAGTAGCGGCCAGCCCGTGCTGGAGTCGATTCGCCAGGTCGTCGCCTTTCCGGTCGAGCAGGCATTGCTTGCGCACACGCACCCGCTGACGACGCCGTTCGGCACAGTCGACGTCACGATTCCGTTAAGCGACCTGGAAGAACAAGTACGCGTGGTCCCTCAGCTAACGAAAGCTCCGCTCGCGATCACGAACGTCATGCCGCCGGACACAGACCAACAGCGATTCTCGTGGAGCGTCGAGAAAGATGAACACTGGTCGATCGACCTGCAATCACGAGCCATCGGCGGCCGACTTGACGTAGCCCTTTCGGTACTCGGTCCCGATGGCAAACAGATTGCCGAGAATGACGACCTGCCGACAACGACCGACGCGGGGCTCGAATTTCGCGCCGCGGAGAGCGGTACTTTCACCTGCATCGTTCGCAGCATGGCGTCCCGATTCGCAACGGCGGACGAACTGTACCGCCTGCAGATCCGCCGGAGCTCGCCGGATTTTTCACTGACTTTGCCGCAACAACAGATCAATGTGCCGTTGGGAGGCAAGACGGAGGTGGCCGTCCAGACAGTGCGATTCGGCGGATTCGATGGCGAGATCGCGCTGACGGCGGAAGGATTGCCGCCGGGCGTCTCGCCATTGGGGGATTGGACGATTCCGGCCGGGAAGAACGAACTGAAGGTGGTCATCCAGGCTGCACCCGACGCCGCGGTCGTGGCGGGTGCCATCCAGATTCGCGGCGCCGGCAAGATCGGCGATGCGATGGTGACTCGGCCGGCGACCGCGCTTGCGTCGGGAAATCTGTGCCCGCGGTCGCCCGTGGAACACCGGATCACGACGGTCCTGCTGGCGGTGACCATGACGCCCCCGTTCGAGGTTCGGTTGATCGACCGCACGCGCCAGCGTGACGTGCATCGGGGTTCGACCTGCCTGGCCGAGATGGAGATTGTCCGCAAGGACGGTTTTGCCGGTGACATCCAACTGGAGATGGCATCGGGTCAGGCGAGGTATTTATGTGGCAGTCGCGGCCTCGACGTTCGCGTTCCGGCGGACGCAACGCGCGTGGTTTATCCGACCTGGATGTCCGAGCGGCTCGGAACGGAATTCACCATCCGCATGTCCACGCAGGGGGTCGCCGCCGTCGCCGACCCGAAAGGCAATCTCCGCTATCTGACGAAGCCCGCCGATGCCGCGATCACGATGATCATGGAAGGGGCGGTGCTGAAACTGACCTCGCCGGCCGGTGAATCAACGGCCCGGATCGGCGAGTCGTTCGAGATCCCTGTGAGCATTTCACGTTCGGCCAAGTTGCCGGTTTCGACGACGATCACACTCGTCGTGCCGGAGGAGGTCGCCGGTCTGCTGCATGCCGAAGCGCTCGTGCTTCCCCCAAATCAAGACCGCGGCACTTTGAAAATCACCACGGTGAACGATGATCGGCTGAAAGGCGACTGGTCTCTCAAACTGATCGCCAAGGCACTGCAGGACGACAAGTGGCCCGTCATCTCCGAAACCGAGTTGGGAGTGGTGTTCACAAGCCAATAGGACCAGCTCGCCAGCCCTTGGGAACCGGAGATGCGTCAGCGAGCCACACCCTTTTTAAGAAACAACGATGGCGGCGTGTGGCGCATCGCGAGTGCGAGAGGAAGACAAATGAAGGACCGCAATCGGTTGTTTTTTCGCACTCCCGACGAAATCGAGGAGCGGGCGTACGCCGGACAGGGATTCCTGCACCTCGGCCGAGTCCTCACGGATGCGGGGCTGGAGGCCATGCGAACGGAAAGCATGGCGGCCTGGCGGGCGGAAAAAGGCGAGTTCGATCCCGCCAAGACGTGGCTGCAGAATGCGTTGCTCAGCGATATTCATCATCGTTCCGCCGTGGCGCGCGACTATTATTACCGCGGGCCGCTGGTCGACGTCGCTCAGCAATTGATCGGGCCGAACATCAAGGGCGTGACGTCGCAACTCACGTTCAAGATGCGGGGCAACACGAAAGCGTTCGGCTGGCATCAGGACAATGGCTACGGCGAACTCGATCCGTACAACGCCCTGACCACGCTGACGGCGTTAGATGACACCGACGAACAGAACGGCTGCCTGTGGATCGTTCCGGCGAGTCACCAACGCGGTCAGATCGAACCGGGTTTGAATCTCGCGGACAAACAAGCCGAGAAACCGATCGAACTCGTCGTCGACGAAGCGACGGCGATTCCCGTCCCATTGCGGGCCGGCGAGGCGATCGTCTTCCACTGTTGGATGCTGCACAAGTCGCAGGGGAATTTCTCGCCGGACCGTGACCGCCGCATTCTATTCCTGCGCTACGCCGATGCCGACGCGGTCGAAGTCTACAACAACCGTCGTCCCCGCCTGGGCCCGCTGCTGCGAGGCGTCACGATATTCCCAGGCGTGGAGTGTTTTGAAGCCGACCTCCTTGGAATGGACGAAGGATGAAACACCTCTCCGCTCTGATCGCAGCACTCCTATCTTCTGTGTGCGCGGGAGCTGTCATGGCCGTTCCTCCCGACGAGAATGCCGTGCGCGACCGCGTTCTGGGATTGTCGTTTCGTTACGATCGCTCTGCAGAAGAAACCAAGACGATCCGTCAGTTCGAGGGAAACGTACAGCGCCAACGGCCACGAACAAGGCTACTCCGGCTGGGTTCAACTCGACGACGGCCGCATCTTCGTGGTGCATTACACCGACGACACCGCCCCCGCCAGCAGTGCCAACCCGCACATGTTCGGCGTGCCCTGGATTCGCGGGACATTTCTGACACTCGACGATTAACCGCCCGTGAAATCACAGGAACCGAAATGATCAGGCCGACTTCACCAGACTGAATCAACGAGCGAACCATGAACAAGAACAATTGGATTTCGATGACCCGCAGGCTTCATCTGCAGATCGGCAAGGTGTGTCTCTATTCTGTCATCATTGCGGCGGCCGTTTATGGGACCGGGACGATTGTCTTTGGTCAGGAAGACTGCCGCTCGTCGGTTTCCCGGGCAGATTTGATTTATCACCGGCCCGCCGGCAGACCGGTCGAGGGTCAACCGATCGGCAACGGCCGGATGGGCTCGATGGTTTGGACCTCTCCGGGTGCAATCCATCTTCAGATCAACCGCAACGATGTCTTCGCGGTGAACAGGAATCACGCAGGGAAGCGTGAAGGACCAGCGGATTATTGTGGGGGCGTGGCGACGATCCTGGTCGATGTCGGTGGCGAGCCGTTCCAGTCGGGAAACACATTTCTCCAGCACCTTTCTCTTTACGATGCGGAGTGTGCCATCCGTGGAACAGGCGTGAGCGTGCGTTGCTTCGTCTCGACGGCCGCGGATGTCCTCGTCATGGAGATCGACGACCAGCGCGATGCGCCTTCGCCTCTGCAAGTCAGCATCTCGATGCTCAGGGAACCGGAGGTCAGGACGGGGGAGCATTTGGCGCGGAGCATCTTCGCCGACAGTGCTGACCGAACGCTTTTGGTGCAACGCTTCCAGGAAAGGGAACACGACAACGCCTCGGCGGTCGCGGCGACAATCCTCGGCGTCGGCGTCCGTGTCGAGGCCCCGAACGTGAGGGAACGGACTCTGGTTGCGCCGGCGGCACGCGGCAAGCGAACCATTCTCATCTCCAGCGCCGCCACGTGGTCTCCGCAGGCCGACGTCGGCGCGGCCGCGAGTAGTCTCTTGAATCTTGCAGCCCCACGGTCAGTGGAGGACCTCCGTCACGAACACCGTGCCTGGTGGTCGGAGTTCTGGTCGCGGACGTTCGTGGATCTATCGAGCCCGGACGGCATCGCCGACTTCATGGGGAACATTCGTTACCTGCAGTTGTATCTCATGGCCAGCAGTTCGCGGGGAACGTTACCGGCGAAATGGAACGGTTCGATCTTCGCAGTGGACGGCGATAGCCGGTATTGGGGCGCACAGTTTTGGGTCTGGACCACCGAAATATCGCACTATCCGCTCTACGCCGCAGACGCCGACGAGCTGACCCGGCCCTTTTTCGACATGTACGTCAATCAGTTGCCCGAGGCCGAGAAGGCCGCCCGGCAGCGGTGGAACTCGCAGGGAGCCTATTTCCTGGAGGCCGGTCCGTTCGACGGCCCAGTCGTGCTGCCCGACGAGATCGCCAGGGAGTATCAGGACGTGTATCTGGGTCGGAAGTCGGTGAAAGACCTGTCGCCCGCCGCGCTCGCGCTGGGCCAGTACGAATGTGTTTTGACACAATTTGCAGATGGCCACAGCTTCCGCGGAGAAGCGGGACGGTACTCGTTTGTCAGTCACATCGCCACTTCGGGCAGCGAGGTTGCGTCTCAGGCCTGGTGGCGCTATCGATATACGGGCGACGAGAAATGGTTGGCCACTCATGCATATCCTTTGCTCAAGGGCACGGTCGAATTCTACCGCGGCCTTACGCAGACGGACGAGGCCACGAAACTGCGAGAAAAGGACGGCAAATACCATCTCTACGGCCTGAACCAGCACGAAGGTTTTTGGGGAGTCAACGACGGGTTGACCGACCTGGCCGCCATTCGCGGCACGGCGCCACTGGCGATTCGCGCCGCCGAGATCCTCAAGGTGGATGCTGACCTGAGAGACAAGTGGCGTGACTTGCTGGCAAACCTGGCGCCTTATCCCATGGGGAGCGATCCACTGAGCGTGGGCGTAGCCGCGCCAGACATCTGGTCGATCGGACACAAGGGCCCGTCCGCTCACGTGCAACCCGATCCGGGAGAAGGGTTGATGTGGCCCATCTTCCCGTTCGAGGATTGGACGTTGGAGAGCTCCGTCCCGGAGACGGGTCGGATTGCACGAAAATTCGCCGAGGTCAACTCGTTCCGCGTGAGCATGTTGACCGACAAGCCTTGGGGTGCCACGATCTTCGGCAGTGCAACACGGACGCCGATCATTGGTTCCAGAACCGGCCGCGGCGAAGACCTGCCCGCGATCCTGGCGAGCTACTTTTATCATTACAAGCCGCTGTGTAACGGGTTTAGCGAGTTTGAAGGCCCCAAGGCCCACTCGATCGAACACCTTGGCAGCATCAGCATGACTTTGAATGAGGCGTTGCTCCAAAGTGTGTCACCGCGGCCTGGCGAGCCGGAGATCATCCTCGTGTTCCCAGCATGGCCCCGGAGTTGGGATGCCTCGTACCGCCTGTTGGCCCGTGGAGGATTTTTAGTCTCCGCCACGGTCCAGAAGGGCAAAGTTGAGTTTGTCGAGATACAGTCGCGGCGCGGGGAACCGTGCCAACTGCGGAATCCGTGGGACGGACCGTGTGTCGTCAGCCAGGTTGACGGTCCCAGCCAACTGCTGGAGGGCGAGATTCTGCGATTCCCAACCGTGGCAGGCAAGCGATACCGGGTGGTCCCACAAGGGGCACCGCCGACAGTTCCCCGTCGAAATAATGCACCGCCGACCGGCAGACCCTGGTCTTACGCAACCACACTTCCCGGAGGGAAGCAAGTCAACGGAACGGTTGGTTGCCCGCACGTGCCATGACGGCGCCGCCGAATGCACGCCGATCACCACCGACAGCATACGGCACGTCGTGAAATGGAAAGACAACGTGGACTGTCATCTGTTACAGGGACGGCCGATCAAGCTGCGATTTCATTTGAAGAACGCGAAGCTGTACGCTTTCGAGCCGCGGATTCGCCACAATCACTAATTGCAGTCGTAGACTCGACGACCACGACGACCGCTGACATTCCTGAAAGGCACCCACCATGTTCAGACAGTCCAATCTAACCTTAGTAATCCTGTTGGCTGCAACGCTGTTGCGAATAGTCCCTGTTGCGTTGGCGGATTCGCGGGATGCGGATTTCTACGTCGCCACCGACGGAAACGACGGGGGGCCAGGAAGTCTCGACCAGCCATTTCTGACGCTCGAACGGGCCAGGGATGCGGTACGTTCTCTTAAGGCCGGAGCCGCCGATAAGCCCATCACCGTCCTGATCCGCGGCGGTTCGTATCGACTCGAACAGTCGGTGGTCTTCAGTGGACGCGACTCGGGGACCGCCCAGGCGCCCATCACGTACAAGGCGTATCCCGGTGAGACGCCGGTCTTCAGCGGTGGCCGAGTTGTCAGTGACTGGAAGCCTCATCGAGATCAGATCGTGGCCGCCCAGTTGCCGCAGATCGAGAACCAGTACTACCGCTTCCGCGAAGTGTTCCTGAATGGCCAGCGTCAGATCCGTGCCCGCTATCCGAACCGCGATCCCAAAGACCCGCGCTTTGGCGGCTGGGCGTTTATCGAGGCCACGCTCCCGGCCGATGATGCCGCTCCCATTCGATTCACGGGCGAGAAGGGAGTCTTTCCGCGACAGTGGGCCAAGCCGGACCAGGGGGAGATTTTCATCATTCCCGGCCTCGCCTGGAACAGTCATCTGATTCCGATTCGGGATTACAACCCGCAGACCGGCGAGATCACCGTGAGCCGACGGCCGAATCAGGTGTGGGACCGGCTCATGAAGGGCAATCGGTTCTACGTCGAAAACCTGCTGGAAGAACTCGATCAGCCCGGCGAGTGGTGTTTCGACTCGCAGACGCTCACCCTTTACTTCTGGCCGCCTGAGGGGAAGCTCGACGGCGCCGAAGTCACAATCCCCGTCATCGACCGACTCATCGAACTCCGCGCGACGACCAACGAACCGGTCCGGCACCTGCACTTTTCCGGCCTGACGTTCACGCAAACGCTTCCGGTGTTCCCCTGGATTCATCCGCTGAATCCCGATTATCTGGAATGCAACCGGCCGAACTCAGGTGGCTTCGCGTTCTATCTGGAGAACACGGAGGCCTGTGTGATTGATGGCTGCCGGTTCGATCAGGTGGGAGGCGACGCGATCCGGCTGCACGGCGCCAGTACGCTTAACCGGATCACACGCAACGAAATTGTCGGCGCCGGGGCACAGGGCATCTGCTTCGCGGATCTCGAATTCTGGCCCTATCACTTTCCGGCGGTGTGGCGCGGCAACGAGGCAAAGCTCAGCTCAGTCTCCAGCCGGCTCCCGTGGGCGGTCGGCAACGTCGTCGAGAACAACCACATCCATGACTGCGGCGTGATCGACAACTTTGGCGCCGCGATCCACTTCCACGGTCAGAACACCGACGGCAACGTCGTGGCCCACAACCACATTCACGATCAGCCGCATCACGCGATCTATTTCTCGATGGGCTTCGGGCAGAACATCATCGAATACAACGACATTCACGATTTGTGCTACGTGATGGCCGACGCGGGCGGAGTGTACTGCAACCGCTGGAGCATTCTCCCGGACGACCCGGTTCTGAACAAAAGCCAGATCATCCGCTACAACCGCATTCGAAACGTGATGGGAGTCGTTCCCCACGCCACGGCGACCGACGACCCGGTCGGCACGCCCAGCCAGGATCGCATCAAACGCCCCTATTTCACCTGGGGAATCTACTTCGATAATTCGCCGCGGCGAGTGCAGGTGTACGGCAACCTGTGCGTGGGGAATGTCTGGGGCGGCGTATTCCTGGGCGGCGGCTACGCCGAGCCCGAAGATTGCCTCGTCGAAAACAACATCTTCGTCGGCAGCAGCGTCTATCAATACGACGCCAGCATGAATGACAACTCGCGGGGCAACGTGTTCCAGCGGAACATCGTCTCCTTCTCGCGACCTGACGCGTCATTGCTGCGCGTCACTTCCCGCGAGGGGATCAAGAAACTGGACGACAATCTGTATTTCCATCAGGGTGGAGTTGCACTGAAGGTCGCTGGATTGGAAGATGGCTCGTTCGAGAAGTGGCGTGCCGCTGGCTTCGACCGGAACTCGGTCGTCGCCGACCCGCTGTTTGTCGATCCGGCGAACGGCGACTACCGGCTAACGCCCGAGTCTCCCGCCTGGAAACTCGGTTTCAAACCGATTCCGTTCGAGAAGATTGGAATCCAGAAATAGGATTTTTGGACTGCGGCAGCCCGCTGCAGCTTTTGCTTCGGGCAGCCTGCTGCCCGAAGATGATAGAAGCCGCCGGAACAGACTGGAGTTGGAATTGCAGAGTCGGAAATTCAAGATTCAGTAATCAATCAGTTACTGATATGTGTCCAACAGCAGGCTGTTGGATGGAAAAGCCGCAGCAGGCTGCCGCAGTCCAAAGGATATGAGCGCGGCGGCGACCGTTGTTGTTGGAGCCTGCATCGGGATCAACTCGTCAATTCCAACCCACACATATTTGGCGTACCCTGTATCGGCGGGACGTCGCTGCCACTTGACGATCTGCCCCCCCCTTGAAATCAAAGGAGTCGAAATGATCAGCCCGCAGTCTCTGTTCAA
>JAQBZB010000159.1 GCA_027622275.1 Planctomycetota bacterium
GGAAACATCGGTGTCCGTTTTAGATTCTACTTGAAACGACTAGAATCCACGTTCGTCACTAGATACTAGCGAACCGTTGTTTTGTTTCTTCGGTCTGCAGTCGAGGAGCAATTCACGTCTACGGCGAGCACTGCGGCGGCGTCACGACGGCGCAAGGGTTTTCGAACGTCCGTCAGCAGCTAGCATTCATCGTGAGTGCGTCCACTCGCCTTTACGTCTCGGCGTGCGATTCAGCGACGACCTCGTGCAAGGCATCGGGGGCAAGATCGGCTCCGTTGGGCCAGCTGACGACGCCGAACTCATCGATGGCGGCTTGCCCAAAGAAATCCTCGTCTTTGAGCGGTTCGAAAACTGGGCCGAACAATCGGGTGGATAAGTCCACTTCACCTTTCACACCGTCTGCAAATTCAACGAATAAACGGTATCCGGGCAATGGCTCGACGCGGATTACACGGTGCATTGGATTGCCTTTTCATTCAAGTGGGGCGATGGCGTTCAGCGGCCGATGCTGGTCGGCCAACTCCCAATTATTGCGAAGTTCGTCTCTGTGCTCTGAAGCCCACTCCAGGACCAATGCCAAAGCGCGGCGCGGCAGTCGCCCTTCCGTCACGTTCAACGATTCGATCGTGATCTTAGCCGCATGATTTCCGTAGTAGGCGTGGAAATGCGGTGGTGGATGGTCGTCAAAGTACATTCGTATTGTGATGCCAAAGAATCGGCTGACCGTGGGCATTGCCAAGACTCATTGCGTTGTCGGAGTACGTTTATCGTGATCACGGACATGCTCGCATTATAGCAACAAGGAGTTCTATGCTGCTGCCGGCCTTACAATGAACGCAGGAACGCCAGCAGATCTCTCAACTCGTCGGCGGAAAGCTCGTGGTCCAGCTGGCGCTTGTGTTTCGAGAAGACTTCTTCCAGCGTGGCGGCGCGGTTGTCGTGGAAGTAGGGGCCGCGCTGGCCGACGCCGAGCAGCGTCGGCGGATTGAATTCGCGATTTCCCTGCTTGTCACCGATGCCGACGTCGTAGGTATCGGGCGTTGTGAAGACGGGCGGCGCGTGGCAGTTGCTGCATTGCAACTTGCCGAACAGCTCGTGGCCGCGATCTTGAACGCCGCGCGCCTGATCGATCGGTGGTGGCGGCGCGAGCGTTTCGACGTCGGCGGCCAATGCCGTCAGCTGCTCGTCCGTTGGCGGATCGTCGGACTGCATCGTGTGGCTGAGCGATTTGTGGATTTGTGCCTGGAGTGTTTCGGCGGACCCGTCCCAAGCGAACGGCGCGGTGTTCGCGCTGCCGAGGAGAGTAAGAACTCGCTTCGGCGCTCCGAACGAAGCGTCACTAAAATTGTTCCAGCGGTAGCGCTTCGCGTCGGAGTCAATCAAAGAGCTGCGTCCCCTGGTATGTCCCCGAAACTGTTGAAAACAAACAAGAGGACCATCCAAACGCTCTATTGGAGGAATTTGCCCAACCTTCAATCAGGAGACTCTCGGATGGTTACGAAGACCAAGAAACGGAAATCCACGGGCTCGAAAAAACGATTTATTGGCAAGCCCACCGGCCAGATTCAAGAACGTGTTCAAGCCGTCGGCCCAGAACACTTCGGCATCGTTGCCGTCGACTGCGCCAAACGACGATCCAAATGGCTGCTGTGCAACTTCTATGGCAAGGTCATTATCGAACCGACCAGCGTGGAACATACGGCAGGCGGATTGCGAGCGATGACACAACTCGTCACCGAGGCTTGCAAGGCCGAAGGACTGACCGACACCATCGCGGCCGTCGAGATGACCGGCATCTATCACAAGCCGGTCTACCGCGCGTTCCGCAAAGCCGGATTCGACACGCGCCGACCCACCTGCGGTGTGTGCCCGGCATCCCTTCGCGTCGAATCATTACCGCCGGCCCCTGCATCCCGATGCCAAGACCGATGACAACGATCTCGAAGCGATCTTCCATGCAGCGGCGGGCACCGACCGCAGGTTGGTCGGTTACGGCCTGGCCACGTTGCCGGTCGGCGAGGTCTATCAGTCGCTCCAAGCGGTCTCGCGTCACCGGCACAACTTGGTCAAACAACGCGCCCGACTGATGGTGCAGATGCGTCGGCTGCTGCATCAAACGATGCCGGGTTTCGCCGATCTGTTTGAAGACGACAAGTTGTACCGCAAGTCGATCGCGTTGCCGGTGGCCTTGCAGTTCGCGTCCGCCGATGCGATTCGTCGCGCCGGTGTGGCCGGAATCGCCAGCCACTTGAAGGAGACGAAAGTCCGTTTTCAAACGCGCACGATTGAACGCATCGTCGGACTCAGAGCAGGAGCCGTATGAGGGAATACTTCACGTCCGGATCTGTGCGGGGGGCCGCCGGCAACGGCGGTCCCTACCGCGATCGCCGAACCGCTCACCTCAAAGCAGACAGTTATTTCGCGAACGGTGCTAAGTCTCGCCTGCCGAGCGCCCCGGACACGCCGGCCTGAATCTGACTCGAATGAGCTGCCCGCCGTAACCTCAACGGCGGCTCGGTCGCTCGACCCATTTGTAAGCCCGTTTGGCATTTAACGAGCAGAACTTCCTGGTTGCGTCGGCTCCGCGTTCGAAGGCGTACTCCAAGACGATGCGCTGTAGCGTCTCGTAGACGGCGGCTCGTTCGGAAACGGGCCAGTTGCTGCCGTAGATCACGCGATCATCGCCCATTGCGTTCCAGACCACGTCGATGTACGGCCTGTAGAACGCCAGGGCGTCAGGCACCTTCTGCCCGTCACGCGCCGCACCTTCGACCAGCGCCGAAATTTTGCAAAACACGTTCGAGTGCGCCGCCGCGGCCCGAATTCCCGACTGCCATTCACGCGGCGGATCGTCCGCGGTGATGCGCACGTTCCCGAGGTGGTTCAACACGATCCGGAGCGTTGGCAATCGTGGTGCGAGCTTTGCAATCACTGCCGGAGTTTCGGGACCGCCGTTCACGTCAAGGGCCAGATCGTGATCGGCCAGCAGTTTCAGATCCGCCAGTGTTTCCTTCCCGAGCAACTCGTTCAGCAACCCGCCAGAGATGCGAATTCCACGGAACAACGGATTGGCCGCGAAGTGCTTCACGTACTTTGCGAACTCGGGCGTTCCCGGCTCCAGCCGACCGACGATGCCAACGACGAACGGGTCGTCTTTGGCAATCTCAAGCAGCCACGCATTGTCCTCCACGCGCGGACTGGCTTCCACGATGACCGTTCCGGTGACACGGCGGAATTGTTTCAATTCCCGCAGATGCTTTGGCAACACCGTTCGATACAACGGCGTCCCTTTGCCCGGCCAGGGAATGCCTTCAGGACGAGTTGGGTCATAGAAATGTGTGTGGCAATCGATGATGTCCAGGTCGGCAATGGAGTCATCAGCACGAAGCCTGCCGAGCCCGACCACTCCGACGATGCTGCCGACAATCCACTCTCTGCGACTAATTGCATTGGTACTCACGTTGCGTCCCTCTTGTTCAATTGCCTATTTTGGACTCCCGTCAGCTCCTTTCGAGCCTGGGGGCTGTTGATTTAATCGTTTAACGGCAAGCCCCAGGCGCTGTTGTTGCGCGCAAGTGCTTTGTTTTCGGGTCCGCTGTCGCCTGCGGCTTGCCACTGGGCCGCTTGTCCGCGTTGGGTGATTTCGTTCAGCTTGCGGCGGATCGTTTTGACTTCGGCGGCGCGGGGCAACCCCAGCACGTGGCGGGCACACACCGAAGGTGGGTCGGCCAGCCGGGTCATGGTGTTTGATTTGTTCCGGCCGCTTGATCCGTACCAAGGCCATCACCACCAGCGTCCAGACCAGACTCCGCAGACCATACCAGCCATTTCTCAACTGGCCATACACGGCTCGTGCTTCTTCCAGCAAGTGCGTCTCTGCGAGCAGCGCCAAGCCCAACAACGCACCCCCGCAGGGCACGCCCTCGGCGGATTGAAATTCAATGGGTGCCTCTTCGATCAACCCCAGCGCCGTACACGCGCGGTCCAGCGGCGAGGCGTACGGGATGCTGGTCGCTTCGATCGCTTGTGTTTCAGTGACTTGCGGTTCAATGACTTGCGGTTCGATCGCTTGGGCTTCGATCTGTGGCACGGCGGGCGGTGGCACGGCGGGCGGTTGAAGTTCACCGTCATCGTCTGTCAGCGGCAAAGGTTGGTGATCGTCGAGCGGGTAACAATAGAAGGGCGTTTGGTCGACGAAGACCGCGCGAAGGCCATCGAGATCGCGAAACCACGCCCGTCGATTGATCGCTACGGCACCCTGGGGCAGCGACAAATCGTTGACGAATCCTAGTTCCGTCTGTGACATCCGTGTCCCTCGCGCTCCAGGGGAATCAATCAAAAACTTCGGACACCAATCAGACGCGCTAGTTCCAGCAAGAATGCCGAAACTCCTCGAAAAAACAGGGAGATATGTCAGATCATCTGGAGTCATCGCCAACGAAAACATCACACGCTCCGGATCGGGTGGCACGCCCTGAGTCTTCGAAGGGCGTGGCTGAGGCGCGAGGAAACGACGCCGTCTGCTTTGCGACCGCCACGCCCAACGCTGCGCTTTGGGCGTGCCACACTGGACATGGTTTGTTACCCGCCCTTGACGGTTGCGGTGCGAAGCCATCGTCTACGCAACGCGTTGTTCACGGCACGTTCGTTCATACGTCGCGTCGAGGTCGACGCGGAGGCATCGGTCGCCGGAAAGCCAAAGCGGCATCGTTGTTAGTGGTGACCCTACGCTCAACGGCTCGTGCCAGATATCCAACTTGGGTTCGCCGTCACGCTCGACCAACCGATAACTGGCGGTGTAAAGATCGGGTTGATCCGCGGACACCTCGGCGTCAATTCGCTGTAGCAATGCCGCATGTAGATTCGCACGACGGCTGGTCACAATGTCCACAATCAACAAGCCAACGCCCTGCTGCAAATAGGTTTCGCACTTGGCACAAAATGCATCGCGACTTTGAGTTCGGTCCTTGTTGGCCGGACTTGCCAATTCAATGGCCCCGACCAGCGTCGGGCCGCCTTCTTCGGCAAAGATGTTGACTTCGACCGTGTCGCTGACAAGCGGAAACGGAACCGTCAGCACCGGCTGAGGTGCAGTCCAATGACCAACATCGGCGGTCGAGGATTGCTGCTTCTCACGTTCTTCAAATGTGGCGATATCGATCTCGATGCCGAACTGGACGTTGGGAGCCGCAAAGAATCCAATCGGCAGATCCTCATTTAAATCCGAAGCGATATAAGTCGCCCACGCGTTGTGAAAGGCGTGCCAGTAGCGACGAACGCTCAAGGGAGGATGAAAATGATCTTGCAAGGGCATGGGAGATTTTCCTAGACGGCTCGCCACACAATCGTCTCTCAAGGCCATTGTATCAAGGCGAACGGTCGAAAGTAGACGAGTTGTCGTGAGAACCGCAGACCAGCGCCTTGCGGCTGATGAGTCACGTCAAGCCGTCGCCTGGTAACTCTCCGACCACGCCAGCAGATCTTCCTGGCCCTTGCGCGTACAAAAGTCGCCAAAGGTCTCGCCGTCGGTTCGTTCTTGCTTGAAGTATACGAACAGCGGAGTGAGCGTCGGGACGACTTCGGCTTCCGGCACCAAGTCTTTGTAGATGAAGTTCAATCGGTTCCCCAGCAACCGTCCGCCGACAAACACGGTGTACTTTCCAGCCGTCTTGCCGACCAGACCGATATCGGAGTTGTAGGGCCGGGCGCAACCATTCGGGCAGCCCGTCATCCGGACGGTAAACTCTTCGCTGGCCAGACCGAGCTTAGCGAGTTCGACTTCCATCTGGTCCATGATGCCGGGCAGAGCCCGTTCCGCCTCCGTGATCGAAAGACCACACGTCGGCCACGCGACACAAGCCATCGACCACTTGCGGACCGTCGAGACTTCCTCGGTCAAAGCGACATGGTGATCGCGGAGAGTGCTTTCCAGAGTCGACTTGCTGCGCCCGGCAATATCGGTGAAGAGAATGTCCTGGTGCGATGTCAATCGAATGCCGGGTTTCAGGCGACCGCAGATCTCGCGGAGCGCGGACTTCAGTTGCAGCGAGTCATCATCCTTGATTCGCCCGTTCTCGACATTCAGGCCATAGAACCATTTGCCGTCGCCTTGCTTGTGCCAGCCCATGTGATCGTCGAAGCCGGAGACGTCGATCGGATCGGGCTCGCGCAATTGTCCGCCGTAGTACTCTTCGACCTTGGCCTTAAATCGCTCCATGCCCCAATCGTGGATCAGGTACTTGAGACGAGCGTTCTTGCGGTCGGTGCGGTTGCCGAAGTCGCGTTGCACTTTCACGACGGCGGTCGCGAGATCGACGACCTGGTCGGGAGCGACAAAGGCGAGCTTCTTGCCTAATGCCGGAAACGTCTTGGCGGCGCTCGGCGTTACACCCTGTCCGCCGCCCACCAGCATGTTGTAGCCGCTGATCCGGCCATCTTGGCAGATCGCCATCAGCGCCAAATCGTGCGTGTACATGTCGACGCAGTTATCTTCCGGCAAGCCGATCGCCATCTTGAACTTACGCGGGAGGTAGTGCTTGCCGTAGATCGGTTCGATCTCGTGACCTTCCTTGCCGCCACCCACCAACTCGTCCTCGCCCGTTGCGAGATCGCGAAGCCACAGTTCGTGGTAAGCCGACGTGCGCGGCGCGAAATGCGCGGCGAGCTGGTCGGCCAACGCCTGCATCTCGTTGTGGATTGTGTCGTTGCGGTGCGGCGCCGGGCAGCACATGACGTTGCGGTTCACGTCGCCGCATGCACCGAGCGTTGTCATTTGGATGCGGTTGATTCGCTCGATAGTCTCTTTGAGGTGGTCCTTGACGACGCCGTGCAGCTGTAAGCCCTGGCGACTAGTGACTCGCAACGTCGAGTCGCCAAACTCGTCGGCCAAGTCGAGTTGCGCCAAAAGCTGGTCGCTGGTCAGCTTCCCGCCCGGGATCTTCGAGCGGACCATGAACATGTAGTCCCGCTTCGATTTAGCACCGCCGCCTCGGGCTCGCGCGTCGCGATTGTCCTGCTGATAAGTGCCGTGATGCTTCAGCAACTGAATGCTTCCTTTGCCGAAGTGGTCGTTGCCGTCGACTAATTCTTCCGGGATGTGGCCACGTAGTTGCTGGCTCGCTTCCTTAATATGCTCGACTTCGCTCGGTTTGTTGGGATCACCCAGCGGCACATCGCCGGTCGCGGGAGTTTCGGTCTGCGGTGCCGTGGCCGCTTTCGGCTCTTGCCCGTTCGCCCCAGGGTTCGACGCTTCGCCACGCGTTTTTGCCAAGATCTCGGCGGTGCTTAAGCCCGGTTTACCGGCTGATTTCGGCTTGGCCGCGACAGGCGCGGCGGGGGCCGACGTGGCCGCCTCACCGTTCGAGCTGAGAGCCGCCAGCAGCTCTTTGTAGGCCAACTGCTGAATCGACTCGGATTCGAAAGCGTTCACCGCACTGGCGATCGAAGGCATCTGCCGGAGTAGTTCTTGAAATCGATCGTTCGCCATGCGAACCGTCCTTCTGAGTTGCAATCGATGCGGAGTATTCGACGCAAACCGCGATACTGTTGCGATTTACGATGGCCAGACGCATCTTGCCTGGACCGTCAAGTCAGTATAACTTCCCTGATCGGCAGGGGCCAACTGCACAATATAGCGGAAGTGGTCTAGAATGCCCGCCCGCTCAAACATGAATCGCTACTTCCCGAAAGGATGGAACTTGTGGCGGCACGGCTACTTGATGGAAAAGGGATTGCTAAGCAGATCCAAGGCGAAATCAAGGCGGAAGTCTCCGAGTTTGTCGAAAAAAGTGGCATGACGCCGTGTCTGGCCGCAGTACTGGTGGGTGACGACCCGGCCAGTCAGGTCTATGTGAGAAACAAGGAGCGAGCTTGCGAGCGCGTTGGTGTCACAAGCCAACTGCATCGTCTTTCAGCAGACACGACCGAAGCGGATTTGCTCGCGCTGATCGAGCAACTGAACGGCGATTCGTCGGTGCATGGGGTTCTAGTCCAGCTGCCGCTGCCCTCGCACATCGCTGAAACCAAGATTCTGGACGCCGTCCATCCGCTCAAGGACGTCGATTCCTTCCATCCCGAGAACGTCGGCTTGGTCGTCCAGGGACGCCCGCGTTTCCTGCCTTGCACGCCGCACGGAGTCGTGCAGATTCTGCATCGCTGCGGGATCGAGATCAGCGGCAAACATGCTGTCGTTGTCGGGCGGAGCGAGATCGTTGGCAAGCCGCTGGCGAATATGCTCGTGCAGCGCAGCTCGAACCTCGGCCCCGCCGCAGCGAACGCGACGGTGACCGTCTGCCACAGCCGGACCGCGAACTTGCCTGTAATCACGCGGCAAGCCGACATCCTGATTGCCGCGATCGGGCAAGCCAAGTTTATTACGGCCGACATGATCAAGCCGGGAGCAACTGTCATCGACGTTGGCATCAACCGCACGGATGACGGACTGGTCGGCGACGTCGATTTTGAAGCGGCACTCGAAGTCGCGGGCGCGATCACGCCGGTGCCAGGTGGCGTCGGGCCGTTGACGATCGCGATGCTGCTTTGGAACACGCTGGCGGCGGCCAGGATGCAGAGCTGATGAGAGGACGCCCATCAAGCGAGTTCGTCGATTGCTTGTCTCACGATCTTGAGGAATGTTCTTCCAGCGGGTTGTGTCAGCAAGTGTACAGGCTGAAAGGACCAATCTAGAGGACTATAGACCGAGCCATCGTGTGCCTCCCAGGGATACTCACAGTTGTCGCGACGTTGGTCGTTTCGGTCCACCGATGGTGACAATAACTCGATCTCTTGGGCCAAGTGTTTGACGTGCCGTTGGACGTCTCTAATTGTCTTCGGCGATTGGGCAAAATCAGTCATAATCTTTCTAACGATGGTGGGGAGATGCTTGGCCGTATGTGCGTGACTCGTCAGAATTTTCGGCGAATCAGATCCATCGTGGAATAGATGGGCTTTCGTGAGCTTCTCGCATGCCATTTGCAAGAAGAGCAACTCGTGGCAAGGTGGCACAACGCTCACGCTTTGAAGTGCGTCCCAAGTCTCAAAATCAGCTCGCGCCTGACGAGCAAACGCCTTTGCCCATTCGGCCGGTGTCGCCATTAGTTTTCAACGCTGGTCGCGCGTTCGAGAAGATCGCCGAGCCGCCATCCGTTGGGAAGAGGCATATCCAAGCGTTTAATGCTCTCGAATTCGTCCGGCGTCACCTCGATGATTATTGATGAGTGTTCGAATCCGATTGCCGGCGATGGCCCAAATGACAGTGGCATGATCCCTGAAGGAATCGTGTTCTCGTTCACTTCGAGTAGTATGATCGGTTCATCGGCCTGCCCTCCGTCCTGCGCAGACCCGGTGACTCGATATATCTCAGTAATCCCTGGCTCGATGTTGTAATGTACGTCCGCGAGTTTTCGCGCTTCTCCTTCAGCTTTAGTCGTCACGTCCCCGTCTCCAATCTTTCGACAGATAGAAATGATTCTTCGATGCGCGACTCCATTCTAACTCAAAAGGCGCGTAAGTGAATCCGCTCGTCAATTGCGATCCTCGCTAAGCCTGCAACTCATCAAACGCCGGACGCCAGAAGGGCAGTTGCGGGAACAGAACATTGGCGGTTTCCGTGGCGACGCGCGTCGAGGCGTTAAGTCTGCCCGCGTCGACCGCATCCGCGACCTTGAGATGGCCGAGCAGCAACTGCGTGAGATCGGTGAGTCGACATTCGAGATAGCTGCGCCCCAGCTTCTCGTGCAACAACTTGACCGTCCGTTGACGGATCGAGATGACATATCGTCGCCCTTCGATCATCAGGCCAAGCTCACACGGCAAATCGAGACCGGCGGCCTTCGCGCGCTCGTGCATCCGGTCGAGCGACTCAACCAGCAGTTGCATTGGGTCGAACAGCTTGACCATCGTGACTTCGCCATTATCAGTTTCGTCGCCGCAATAGCGGCCACCGGCTTCGGCCAAGATGCGGTGCAACGGTTCGTCCGGCGTCGCGTCGAGTCGGACATGATGCAAATCGCGTTCGATCGCGTCGCCACAGGCTCGCGCAAGAAGTTGTGCCGCGGCATCTTCGTGCCCTGGAGCCGTGACGAGTTCGACGATGCGGCCTTCTCGCATCACCGCGTAACCGACGATTGGTGTCAGCGCATCGTCGAGTTCTAACTTGTCAGGCCCATTGATCGCCACATAGATGCTGTCATAGGCGCGCCGACTGACCAGCCACTGCCAATACGCATCGCTTCGCGACAGCGCTCCGCAAGCATCGTGTGTGCGTTGCGAATAAAGTCGCGTTAATGCTGCCAACTCGACGTGTCGCCACATGCGGATGTTCAGCGGGATGGTGTCGGGTGCAAGCGGATTGTGTGCCGGTGTGTGACGCTGCTGAAGTCTCGACAAAATGTCGCGTGCCCCGGCGGTCGAATAGCTGTGGCGAACGCCGATCGTCCAGCCGAGACGAGCAAAAAACTCGGGCTGTCTTGTGCGGAGAAACGCCACTCGCGAGCCACTTTCAACGATCGACCGTTCCGCTGCCACTACCAGTTCGGTGGCACAACCTTCGCTGCGATACTCGGGTAACACGACCAGATCGCTCAACGTCGAGATCGGTATCCGCGATCCGCCGAACATCATCTCGCGATTGGTAATTCGTGCGTGGGCAACAATTTGAGTGTTGCGTTTGACCAACAGCCGATCACTCGGCTCGTAACACGGATCGTCGAGCTGTGCATGAAATTCGGCGGTGCTCGGTTGATGGAGAATGCTGACGAGCAGCGCATGGATGTCATGATGATCGCCGCCGCGAGCGGGCACGATGCGAAATGCTTGATCCGCACCGAACCGATGCGATTTGGGAATCCCGCCGAGGAGTGGGTCCGCCGACCGGCGAGACTGCTCTGAAAGAGTCTCGGTTGCGGATCGTGGAGTTGTCTCGAGGGCAGATTTACTGCGTGTGACAGTGGTTGAAGTCATGACTGAGCATCCCTTCTGCAAAGTCCGTCGATCCATCGGGGCTTATCTTCTCCATCTAACTTATAATTGTTTCGTCAAATGTCTAGTAGTAAAGGCTGTAAAGTTGTCTCCGGGAACAGACAGAAGGAAAACTCACGCGATCCCAAGAGCTTGCCGACCCGTGCTTGTTCGATCAGATTCGTACGTTGGTGCAGTAGCTTTATCCTCTCTTGTTCGACCATCGGCTGCATGGCGTCGTTAATCTGGGCGATTCGCCGATGGCGCTCGATTCCTTGACCAGACTGCGACGGCATGGCGATCAGTTGCTGTTTTGCCTGGACCAGCGAAGCCGCTTCTGGCGACGAACCGAGGTAGCGCTGCGGATTGAAGCGCAATTCGCGCAGCTGCAACTGTATCGCGAGGATCTCCGCGTCCGAGACCGCGTGATGCTCAATCGGCAACTTGGCCGTCGCGGTAACCGTCAAGAAGTCGGGTGCCGAGAACCCAAAAAACCGCTGGATGATCGCGTCCGTCAGCTGATCGTACTTCGCTCCCCCGATTCCATGAATGAAGAGATCGCACAGGAAAAGGCGGGCAAACATCGTCGTCAACAAGGCGCGCGAACGCAGCTTGACGCCTTGGTCACTTAGTTGTCCCAATTGCTCAACGGCTACCTCGCACGAGCCATCTGGCGTAAGTGGCAAGTAATGTCGTGTGGATTGTCGATCCGTGATCTCGACACCGTCGCGCACCGAACGTGCGAACAAACGGCGGCGTTTTGGATCGGCGGACGACCAAAGCCAGAACGGTGCCTCGAACCACTCACCGTCCGATGCCAACGACGGTACGGGGTGTGCTTGGCTGCGGACGCGATTGACGCGACGATATTCGAGCAGCGACTCGTTGTGGATCTGATGAAACTGCGGCAGCCGAGCCAACAGCGTTGTGGCGAACCAGCGAAACGGCCCGCCATCACAGACTTGGCTCCACGGGAGTTCCAAAGTCTTCAGGCCCCAATCCGCTTCCAACTGGTGACGGGCTTGAGAGAGGCCAGACCCTAGATTCTGAGTGGAGCGCGCTGCGGCAACCGCCGCGGGCCAAACCTGTTCGATGAGCGGCCGTTCGATTGCACGAAATAACTTCGCGCGGACGCGTTGCGAAAACGACCCGAACAGATCGGAATCGATCAGACAACGTTCCTCGAAAGGCAGCTCATCGTGCATCTGATCGAACGCCACCGACTCGACGAGTGGTGCGTCGACACTGCCGGTGGGAACCCGAATTGCCGGCTGTCGAATCGTGTCGTTGTCGATCAGCAGGTTGATGCCGACCGCTTGTTGCTCGCGAGTGACGGAATCGAGAACAAAGTTTTTGTACCACACACCCGCGTGGTACAGCTCTGGCTGATGCCCCGTCATCACGATCGGGGCACCCGAACCATGGAGCGAGTCGGCGACGTCTCGATAGCGACTCGTGTACCGAATGGCGGCATCAAGTACGTGGGACCGCGCTGCTTCGGATAACTCGGCGAATGATCGGCCTTGTAGTTCAAACTGACGCTGACGTGCTGACGCGAGATTTGACGCAACCCGTTCAGGAACTTTGCGCAGTGGTGGATCGATCAATCGTCCGCCGTGATCCTTGGGACTTCGCAAGCGACGGTACTGGATCGCGCGACCGACGCGACTCATCGGAAACCGCCCGCACAGTCTGGCGAAGTGAGGAGTTCCGCAGCGCCGCAGGTTGAACCATCGTCCACAATAAGAATTCTGTCGGTGTAACGTGGGACTTCCGCAAGGACGCGAGCGAGTTGTCGACTTTCGTTATCGACCACGAGACGGCTGAGCCAACGATGCGACATAAGGAACTCGATGCCAAGTTGAATAGGCTTTGGGATTGGGCACGGCGAGACGGAAAGACTAGACGTGTCAAAAGACTCCGCGTATTTTAGGCGGGCTCAAATTAGAGTCAACGCTTGCCGTGTCGAAGTTTTTGCCACTGTGATCCAAAACTATTGGCGGAAGTGGACGAACGCGCCGTTTTGCGAGGGCAACGAACCTTTGAATCGTCAGTAAACGATGTCTTTACGCATCGGTCTTGTTTGACCGATCTCCGTCGCTCGCCACGAGCCGTCATAGGATGCTTATACTGCATGTAGATAAGTTCCTCGGCAGATAACGAGAGTGAGACGGATGGCACGACTCGGTCCTCGGTATGATTACGTGATCGTGGGCGCAGGGTCCGCTGGGTGCGTCCTCGCACACCGTTTGACAGAAGATCCGCAGACGAAAGTCCTGTTATTGGAAGCTGGTGGACGGGACCGCAGCCCGTTGATTGGGATTCCGGCTGCGTTCGCTAGATTGTTTCGGTCGCGTTACGATTGGGCCTTCTGGACGGAACCGCAAGTACACCTGAACAACCGAAGACTGTTCTGGCCACGTCGATGCGTGTCTTGGTGTAGGCATGGCGCGCAACGAGGATTTCAACGGGGCGAACCAACTCGGCGCAGGGTTTTTTCATGTCACGCAACGTCGAGGTCGGAGGGCAAGCACTGCGTCGGCGTTTCTGCACCCCGTCATCAAGAGACCGAATCTATCGACGCGCGTACTCGCTCACGCGACTCGAGTGCAGCTCGACAAAAGGAACGCCGCGGAGGGAGTCTGGTTCCGGCATAATGGACGAGAGCATTTCGCCCAAGCGCAAAGAGAGGTCATTCTCGCTGGCGGGTCCGTCGCGTCTCCACACTTACTTATGCTGTCCGGTATTGGTCCACCGGACGAACTCCGTCGTCACCACATTCCAGTGCAGCATGGTCTGCCTGGAGTCGGTGAGAATCTACAAGATCATTTGGCGGCCGGTGTCATGTATCGATGCCGACGTTCGGTATCGCTGGACAAGTCCGAAAATTTGTTCAACCTCTTACGGTACGCGCTGTTCAAGACAGGCCCCTTCTGTACGAATGTCGCAGAGGCAGGCGCTTTCGTGGCTACGAATCCAGCTGACCTGGCGGCGAATCTCCAGTTCCACTTCGCCCCGGCACTGTACGTCGACCACGGCTTTGTGCGCCCAAAAATCTATGGCTTGACGATAACGCCGACATTGGTCTCGCCGCAGAGTCGCGGGCGGATCCGATTGCATAGCAGCGACCCATTCGCGGCACCGCTAATTGAACCGAACTACCTTTCTGAGCACCACGACCGCTCGATCTTGAAGCATGGAATTGAGTTAGCGATCGAGATCGCGCACCAACCGGCATTCGCGCCCTATCTTGGGGCTCCCTTCGAGCCAGAGAAAGAACCGACGTCACACGCTGATATCGAGTCCTTCATACGAGCACAAGCGGAATCACTGTACCACTCTGTTGGCACGTGCCGGATGGGCAACGATGAATTAGCGGTAGTCGACTCCCGGCTACGTGTTCGAGGAATTGAGCGACTGCGAGTCGTCGATGCATCGATCATGCCGACGATCGTGAATGGCAATACAAATGCGGCATGCACCATGATCGGCGAACTCGGGGCACGAGCAATCGTGGCGGAGACATGATCGCCCGCCCTAATGGTCATTCCAACTCCGGGCGATGACCAGTTGCCGTGACGATGCGTTGTACGGTGCCAGGCATGAAGCGGTGCAACAGGAGGACGCACCCCAGTAACTTCGGTGATACGATTTGCTCGCGATTTCGACGAGCGGCTTTCAAAATTGCCGCCGCCGCATTATCCACGGTCAAAGTGGGAAAGAACTTTGCGATTCTGGGCAGTCGCTCTTCACTTCCCGGATTGTTGTCGAAGTAACTGCTTTGCGTCTTGCCCAACACCACCAAGCTGACTCGGACACCTGTTCTTCGCAGGTCTTCTCGTAACGCCTCCGTAAACCCACGCATGGCCCAACGCGCTGCGGCGTATCCGGTCGCGCCTGGCCAAACGAGGTGAGAAATTGGCGATGTAATGTTGATGATCTGTCCATTTCCCCGTTCAATCATCCCCGGAATGAAGGCTCGCGTGACATTGAACGCGCCGAAGTAGGGCACCGCCATCATGTCGCGAGCTTGGGCTGGTGAGGTCTCAGGAACGAACAAGAACTTGCCCGCTCCTGCGTTGTTGACGATGACGTCAGGAACGCCCGTGTCGGACAAAATGTCGGCGATCTTCGGCTGCAGCGGATCCTCGTCAGTGATATCCACGTCATAAGTGTCCGCGTGTCCTCCAGTGCTACGGATTCTGGAAGCGGTTTCTTCGAGTCCTGCTGCGATCCGTGCCATCAAGATGACTCGTGCGCCAGCACCAGCAAAGGCTATGGCGGTCGCTGCGCCGATGCCTCGCGATGCGCCCGTGATCAATACAACCTTGCCGCGAATGTTCATTTCGTCACACTTCCGAGATGGGCAAGACGCCCCCTAATTCGTCGAGCAGGCTGAGCCCCTGCTCTCCTCTCGCAGTCGCTTGGCCCGTCGCTCGAGCTTCGTCGATATAAGCGCGCGCAACGTCGTAGCGCGCGCCAAGTTTCTCTGCCACGTCGGCGGCTCTTCGAAAGTACGCCGTCGCCTTCGTGTGTTGGCCTGCGGCCGTTGCCACTCGTCCGCTGGATCGCCATGCGTGCGGCATGTAATTCGGAAAGCGGCTACCCCAAAAACGGGCGCGACGCGCCATGCGTTTTGCCTCGCGAAGCATTTTCGGCTCACGAAGAAGACCCCGCTCATGCCAGTTCGCGCCGAGCAGTGCTTCCACTAGCAACGGATAGCATCGCCCGGAGTAATCGACAAACGCCCAGTTCCTTTCGATGATGGATCGCGATTCCTGAAGCGATTCCAAAGCCTCTGCATAGTTGCCTGATTGCAGTTGCACGAACCCAAATGTTTGCAACGCAGTCGGATTGACAATGATGTTGTTCTTGGCGGTGATCATCCCCAATGCGCGCTGGATGTACTGGTGGGCATCATCGAGCCGGCCCATTCGCGCGAACGCGTTCGCAACGCCGTACGCTCCCCAGCAAGTCCCTTCCGAGTCGTGTGCAATCTCGCCGATCTGCATTTCCAGTTTGGCGTATTTGATTTCGTTCTGGTTGTCGCCGCGAATGCCGTAGACGTGTCGCAGGTTGTGGCAAAAGAACATTCTGGGCCAGGAATCCCCGCGACGATCGAGTACGTCGAGCGCTTCGAGCAGTGCGGCTTCAGCATCGTCGAGTCGTCCGGCGAAGTAATGCGCACAACCGATTTGTCCTTTCGCAACCGCTTGCGCTTCTGCGTCTCCCGATTCGGCCGCAAATTGCAGTGCCTTATTGAGAGCGCCGCGCGCGAGTCCGCGTAGCGACAAGATGCCAAAGTTCAATGCGTAGCGACCGTGCGTCTGACACATAAAGCGAGGCTCGGACAATCGGCAAGCAAACATGAACTGTTGCCCGTTCGCTTGCACGCAACGGATGAGACTGCGTTGAGCAAATAGATAGGCGAGCGATTCCCAGATGTCGAATGGGATCATGGCCCGTTCGCGGCCCTCGCCTTTCGCGGCGCGGTTAAACTGAAGCACACGAGGTGTCAGATACCGCCCCAAGCTGACCAAGCCGCTCGCGGCTGCCCAGACCACAGTCTGCGGCAGCCTCAGGCCCAGTTCGTGCAGCCCTTTCCCGAAGCTTTTCAACGCCTCGTCGAACTCGCCAATCCGAAAACGAATTGCGCCAATGCGTTCATACAGGCGCGCCCGTTCAACCGCATCGCCACTGATTTCGAGGTGCTTCTCGAAGTACTGAATTGCCAACGCGGTGCGACCAGCCGCGCTGTGTGCGGTTGCGAGCATCTTCCACAATCGCCGCGTCTCGGCGTCCTCCGAGAGTTCCGATGTCAACTCTGCGGCGCGGTCAAGATGACAGACCGCGTCGTCCACCGCATACGATTCCAGCGCTCCCTCGGCGGCCTTGAGCAAATAACGAAAGGCTTTGTCAACAACGCGTGCTTCATAAAAGTGACTGGCCAGCGCTTCGATGGATACATTCCGACCGCGCCCCATGCGTGCTTCGAGCGCCTCGCCAGCGCGCCGATGCATCGCGACACGGCGGCTCGCAGACAATTGTTGATACGTCAGCTCGCGGAGCAAATCGTGTGAAAACTCGAGTTCGGGTGTCGGGCCCGGCCTTTCAAACACCAATTGACGTGCGAGCAACTCATCGATCGCATCGAGGAAGTCCGTTTCGGGCACGTCATGCAAGACATCGCGTAAAATGTCGACGTCGATGACGCGGCCTAGTGCTGAGCAAGCGCTGAGCACTTGTGTGGCCGCCGGGGAAATGGCGCGAAAGCGAGCCTGAAGCACTCCGCGCACGGAATCGGGCCAGGTCTCTTCGGCATCGGAGGAGTCGTCCAGCCGCCACGAATCGTCATCGTGCGAGATGCGACCACTGCTCTGCCAGGCACGCAGACTCTCGGCAATAAAAAACGGATTCCCGTGACAGCGCTCGTGTAATTGTTCGACCAACGCGTCGTCAATCTCGGTTGGACCGCAGCCGAGTTGCAACGAGATCAACTCACGACTTTCATCGGCGCTAAGCGACGCGAGTTCGACCGCTTGAGCATATCGTTCCCGTTGCAATTCTTTCGCGAACTTATCGAATCCAACTTCTCCGGATCGGCTTGTGCCGCAAATGAACAGACGCGGGAAAGTGGCGTTGCTTTCCACGCATCGCTCGCGACTACGAAACAGGCCAGTCGCTACATGCCTCAGTAAATCTAGCGTGCCGCGATCAGCCCACTGCAAATCCTCGATGAACAAACAGGTGCCGCGCAGGGAACCAACTTCGACGAGAAATGTCGCGATTGCTCGCAGCACGTAATTCGTTTCGCGGCTCAAGTCGACTTGGCGGAACGCTTCACCGGGCAGCCACTGGCGCAAGTCAGGTGCGATGCGAAGCAATTCCGCCGAATACTCACTGATGATCTCCTTAAGAGTCGTTCGCTGCGCCGCGTCTGGTGCCGTCGTCGGTGCCATCAGGCCACTGGTCGGTGTGGCAACTTGGTTGGGAGTCGCCGACGGACCGCGACCTTGAACGGAGGAATCACTCTCATTAGCGCTCACAAGCATTTGGCGAATGATTTCGACGAACGGTTGGTAGGGAGCGAGATTGCCCTCGAAGCAGCGTCCCTCGAAGACGTCGGCTCCATTTCGCCGCGCCATGCGCGCGATGTCTTGTTGCAAATAACTCTTGCCGATGCCTGCTTCCCCCGTCAGCAGCAACAACGAAGGGATTGGACGGTGTGCCCACTCCGCTCGAGTCAGGTTCGTCGGGCTTAGCGATTCTCGCAGAACTTCGCCAACGGTCGTAATTTCTTTAGCACGAGCGACGACAGTTCGACCCGCAATCGTGGTCTCGGCATCCCCCTGCGACGCATCGGAAGTGGAATAGCCGAGGTACTGCCCGATCACGCGCTGCAACAGCGTTGCCGATGAAGGTCGGTTGGCGGGATCCTTATCCAAATAACGCAGCACCGCTTCGTCGAGATCTAACGGGATTGCTTCATTGAACCGACGCATCGAGGGCGGCTGTTGTGCCAATTGTGCCCGCATCAATGCCTGCATCCCCGAATCGCGAGCACGCTGGAAAGGGTGTTGCCCCGTGAGCGTCTCGAAACAGACGACCCCGAGCGCATACAGGTCGGCGCGGTGGTCGATCGCGTTGTTCGCAATCTGCTCTGGCGCACAGTAGGCAAGCGTTCCGACGAAGCCCGCGTCGACACTTAACGATGACGGCGAGCCGTGAAACCTTGCCAATCCGAAATCAGTCAGCTTCAGGTCCACCGACCCACCACTCGCCTCGTTGCCGTTCGTGTTCCGGACAAGCAGATTCGATGGCTTGATGTCACGATGGACAATGTTTCGCGAGTGGACGAAATCAAGTGCGTCGGCAGCTTGATAGATCGCGGTCAGGATGGTGGGGAGCGGCTCCCGCGCGAGCGATGTGATTGGTTGACCGCTGAAGAGCTCCATCGTGAAGAACGGGAACTCGGTCGTCTCGGCGAAATCCATCACCTTGATGCAGTGCGGATGGTCAACCGTCGCCACCGCTCGAAATTCGCGAGCAAACCGCTTCCGCGAAGTACCAGCGAGCGAAGTTTTCATGATCTTGAGAGCAAGCTGCCGACCTGATTCCAGGTCCTCGGCGAGGAAGACATTCGCCATCCCGCCCTCGCCGAGCTTGTCGATAAGCCGATATCTCTCGTTGATTACTTCATTCACTAGCAGCTCGTGACGACGGCTAATCTACCTGTTGAACTCACCCAATCGCAGGGGCCGAATCTAGTTTACCGACGTGGCTGTAGCAAGTCACCGAAGCTTCGATTGATTGCGCAAACGATCCGGAAGATCGAACAAAGGAATATCGATCAGTCGGGTACAGTGATGACCGGGAGATCGCCGACGGTATTGGACCGCGCTATCGAAGCGAGTCATCAGACGCTGTCCGCACAGTTCGACAGTGCGAGCCGCTCGCTGTCGCCGCCAACCGCGGCAATGCTGCGATCGAGGACGAGATGGTAATATTCCAATCGCGTCGCGGCATCATCGAGCACACCACCGAACGAACGCTTCTCGTCGAGATAAACCAGCGGCACCGGAAGTTCGATGATTCGCAAGTCAGCGTCCGCCGCTTGCACCCACAACTCCAACGGCATCGCGTAGCCATTTTCGGTCAGCCGTAGCGCACGCATCGCTTCGACACGATAAGCTTTGAAACCGCAAAACGCGTCGGTCAAACAGAGGCCCAAGCGGCGGTTCAACTCGGCGGTCACTTGCTCGTTGATTCTTCGTCGTTGCGCCGGTGGTTCGCTGTCTCCGTCAAAGCGCATCAGGTAGCGGCTGCCCGACACGATATCGACGTCTTGGCAAGCCGCCGCAAAACGCGGGATGCGTTGCGGTTCATGTTGCCCATCGCAGTCGATCGTGACCACGATCTCGTAATCGTGCTGCATCGCATACTCGAACGCGCTGTGCAGCGCCGCCCCGTAACCACGATTGACGACGTGTCTCACGACTTGGATGTCTGGTTGGCGAGCGAGCAGTTCTGCGGTTCCGTCGGTCGACCCATCATCAATTACAAGAATATCGCCACTGTATCGACGGACCTCCGCCAAGACGCGATCGACGTGTTGAACTTCGTTATAGACCGGCAATGCGGTAAGCCAATGTTGCGACATGGGGATTCGGTGCCAGATTCGAGGGCCTTCCCGATGCAAGTGGCAAGGAAGGGTTAGGTGTCTCATGCGGACTCACTTCATTCTAGGCGGGCTCAAATCGGAGTCAACGATGCGCAGCGGCGGCTCCGATGTCGCAGCCCCTTTTCAACGCAAACTTCCCCACGACCGTCACACTTTACGCAACGCAACCGGCCGAACCGATCTGAATCTGGCTGGAACATCACAATCCGAGGCGAGCGGTGTATGACAAGTTGCCAAATGCAGTGATGTCAAATGTAGGCCGGAACAAGTCTGCGCAGTTCCGGCATGACCCGAAACGTCACACCGCCGCCGGAACTGCGATGACTTGTTCCGGCCTACTCACTTCCCCGCACGCTTCAAGCCGACGATTCCATCTGCGACGGTAGCGCGCTGAGATACTCGCGAACTTCCAGTTGCATTCTGTCGGTTTCCGCAATGAACCCGGACGACGAGAGCCGATAGTTCGTCGGGTTCGTTTCCGTTTTGCGGAGATGCCGAAGCTGAGCCTGGAAATGCCGAATTCTCGCCAGAGTTGCTTCCAGCTCTTGATCGTTCTCCATCACTTGGTCCCTCGACAATCTCAAGGATGCCGTTGTCCGCCACCTCGTTTTGCCTGCCAGTATTTTACCATCGGCTGTTCGCCGCCCAAAGCTGACGACCGACGTACCCAAAACACGCTGGCACCGAAGTGAACATCTGCCGCGGCGTGATCAAAGAGCAAAGCCGGTTCGCCTTGTAGGGTGTCCCCATCGAAGAAATCTCTGGGTTACGGGCGCAGACGATTCAGCATCGCCGTTGTTCGCCGGACTCAGCGGTACTATGGGGCCATCTGACTTCCCACGCGCGTTCATGTCCGCGTTACCTCCAGTAGAGTTTTCGGACCGCTGCGGACGACTTCTTTCCGCCGACTCGTGGGATCTCCCGCCCCGTTTATGTTGAAATAGGGCGTGTTTGAAGTTTCCACCCATGCTCCAGGAGGTCGTGCGGTTTTTAAGTGCTGTCGTGAATTGGATTTGTGAGCATCTCGCGCAAAACGCTTTGGAT
>JAQBZB010000524.1 GCA_027622275.1 Planctomycetota bacterium
CAGCCGCCACGAAATTGCGGCGGCTGGAAGCCACCACTACTCGGCCGGAAGCTGCGCCGTTGCTGCATTGTAGTTTGTCGTCCGCCGTACTAACAGCTTGCGTCGGAGGAAACTACAATGGGCCGACGCGACGCCGTCAGCGTGCTCGCGGCCTTTCAGTCGACCTGTTTGTTACCTCAGAGATCGAGATCATGCGACTCCCCTGCCCTGCCTTGCGACTGTTTGGCGTGCTTTGTCTCGTCGCGGCCTGTTATTCCCTTCTGTCCACAGTCGCAACCGCCGCCGAGCGGCCGAACATCGTGATGATCATCTCGGACGACCAGGCTTGGACGGACTACGGCTTCATGGGGCACGACGTGATCGAGACGCCCCACCTCGATCGCCTCGCCTCCCAAAGTGTCGTGTTCGAGCGGGGTTATGTGCCGACAGGTTTGTGCCGGCCCTCGCTGATGACATTGATCACCGGCTTGTACGCTTATCAGCACAAGACCACGGGCAACGATCCGTCTCCGGCAGTGACCGATCCAAAATCGCCCGCGTACGCCGAGCAGCGAGAGAAACTCATCGCGCATATCGACCAACATCCGACCGTGCCGAAGATCCTGGCCGAACTCGGCTACGTCAGCCATCAAAGCGGCAAGTGGTGGGAAGGCAGTTACCAGCGAGGCGGTTTCACGGCGGGGATGACTCGCGGATTTCCGCAGCCCGGCGGGCGTCATGGCGACGACGGTTTGAAGATCGGCCGCGAAGGGATGACGCCCGTCTTCGAGTTCGTTGATCAGGCCGTCTCCGACCACAAACCGTTCTTCCTGTGGTACGCCCCGTTTCTGCCCCACACGCCGCACAACCCGCCGCCGCGAATTCTGAAGAAGTACCAGACGGCCGATCGCCCGGAGGCGTTGGCCAAATACTACGCGATGTGCGATTGGTTCGACGAGACGTGCGGCCAGCTTGTCGATTACTTGGACGAGAAGCAGGTCCGCGATAACACGCTGATCGTCTATGTGACCGACAACGGCTGGATTCAGCGCACGCCCGAGACCGAAGTGCCGGAAGGTTGGAATCAGTCGTTCGCCCCCAAATCGAAACAGTCTCCGAACGATGGCGGCGTGCGCACGCCGATCCTGTTCAGCTGGCCCGGCAAGATCGAGCCGTCCAAGCGAGACGATCTGGTCAGCAGCATCGACATCGTTCCGACGTTGTTAAGCGCGGCCGGCGCGAAAGTGCCTGGCAACTTGCCGGGCCTCGATCTGATGCCCGCGTTTCGCGACGGCAAACCGATCGACCGCGATACGCTCTTCGGCGAGAGCTTTGCCCACGATATCGCCGACGTCGACAATCCCGAGGCTTCGCTCGTCTATCGCTGGTGCATTGAAACGCACTGGAAGCTGCTGCTCACTTATGACGGAGTGACGAATCGCTACGCCAACGTGCAACGACGGGGCGAGCTAGGTCCGCAGTTGTTCGATCTGCTTGCTGATCCCTTCGAGACGAAGAACTTGGCGGCGGCTAATGCCGGCGTCGTCGAGCGGTTGGCCAAGAACATCGATGGTTGGTGGCCGGTGAGGACTCGCAAAGTGTATGGGCTGACGGAAGCGAAGCCGGAGCCAAAGACGTACGAGTACACCGCCGACTCGTCGCGTCAGGACGGAGTCCCGCGGGGCGAGGTCGTCGAGCATGTCTGGAGCGACAGCAAGGTCTTCGCTGGTACGATTCGTCGTTACTGGACGTACGCTCCGGCGCAGTACGATCCCACCAAGCCAGCGGCCTTGATGGTTTTTCAAGATGGTCATGCCTATGTCGGCGAAACCGGCCAGTTTCGCGTGCCGATCGTCTTCGACAATCTCATCCAGCGAGGCGAGATGCCGGTCACGATCGGCGTCTTCATCGATCCGGGGCACAAAAAAGACACGTTGCCGGAGAAGCCCGGCTGGCAGCCTCGCCCGGAGAACCGCAGCTATGAATACGACTCGCTCAGCGCTGAGTATGCCGAGTTCCTGCTGACTGAGATCCTGCCCGAGGTCCGCAAGTCGTACAACCTCACCGACGATCCCGAGGGACATGCGATCTGCGGCATCAGCAGCGGTGGGATTTGTGCCTTTACCGTGGCTTGGGAGCGACCCGATCAATTCCGCAAAGTGCTCAGCCATGTCGGCAGCTTCACAAACATTCGCGGCGGCCACATCTACCCGGCGCTGATTCGCAAGACGGAGCGCAAGCCGCTGCGCGTCTTTCTGCAAGATGGCAGCAACGATCTCGACAACGAACACGGCAACTGGCCGCTCGCCAATCTCGAAATGGCCGCCGCCCTGAAGTACTCGAAGTACGAGCACGAATTCGTCTACGGCGAAGGCGGACACAACGGCAATCATGGCGGAGCGATCTTGCCGGATTCGCTGCGCTGGCTGTGGCGAAGTCACAAAGCGAGGTAGGTCACACTTTACGTGACAAAATGCCGTTAGCATTGCGCAAACATGTTGCCAATTCATGGTGAGTTTTGTGTACGGGAAAAATTCTACCGTCGCCACCAAAGCGGCTGAAAGGTTATTTCACAGATGGCAATGCAATTGGTGAACAAAAACTTATTTCGCGATTCTTCTGAGAATGGTGATTGACATTCCCCACCGAAGGCTTATCCTCGCAGACGCATCGTGTTTGGCAGCTTGAGACCGAGGTCGTTCGGCAGCGGCAGTATTGCCCGCCGATTCTTTTCTTTCTTTTGGATGTTTCGTACCATCCTGCGACCGCACATGACGTGTTGACCGCATCTGGGGCGTGACAACAACGGACGCTGATTTTCTTCAGCGTCTTCGAAGGAGTCGATCATGTTCTCGTCGCTGCGCGGTTGGCTGTTGTTTGGTAATCGGGGGGGGGTAGGTAGACGAGGTCGCCGTCGGATGCGGGATACTCGGCGACGGGTGCAGCGGCAGCGATTGTTCGAGTCTCTCGAACCGCGAATCGTGCTGAACGCGACGCCGATTGCAAACGCTGATCCGTGGTACAGCACGGCAACGAATTCCACATTGACGGTGGGAAGCTCGGACACGATATTGCTTCAAAATGATTGGGATCCCGAAGGAAACTCACTAACGGCGACACTGGTGGCCAACCCGAGTAACGGTGTACTGACGACGTTCAATTCCAACGGCACGTTTACATATTCGCCGAATTTGGCGTTCACGGGTGTTGATACATTTACGTACAAAGCTAATGACGGTGCGGTCGACAGCAATGTTGTCGCGGTGTCCATCGCCGTGGGTGGCGACTTTGGCGCGCGGACGAATCTTGAAGAGGCGGCGCGCGGCGGTT
>JAQBZB010000160.1 GCA_027622275.1 Planctomycetota bacterium
TCCACCCGTCAAAAGCGTCCCGTTACCGACGAGACTCACTTGCTCGCCCGCATATCGCCCCTGGAATGCGATCTTCCAGGGCCCGCTGCCGGTGACAACAACCTCACCTGCGCTTAACGACGGGAGATTCTCTAAGGCCGTTTGAACCAGTGCCGCGCTGGCTTGCCCCGTCGCGGTAATCGGAATCGCGCCTAACGCCGTCGTTTCGCCATTGAACGTCAGCCGAAACTCGCCGCCAGTCGGAGACCCGGTCAAGGAAACGTCGCGGGCTCGACTAACCGGCTGCGGCACCACCGAGACGACTTGCGCTCCCAAGTCCAACTCGAAGTAGATCGTGTCCTGGGTGAACCCATCGTCGGTTGTATCGTTGGTCACCGAATATGACAGCAGGCTCTGGTCTCGCAGTGCCGTGATCCCTAGGTTCGGATCGTCCTTGCCGAAAAACTCCATTCGATAGAGGTCGTCCGGCAGCGTTTCGGCAAATCGCGCAATCACAATTGACGACGAGTCGCCTAGGCCGATGAAGCCGGGAACGATGTCGATGAATTCACCCACTTCGCTCACCCCGTCGCCGTCATCATCGAATGATCCATCGAATCCTGCTCGCGTGATGCGAATCCCGTCTAACGTATTCGGATCGATTCCGGAACTCGATGCAAATCGAAACGTCAGCTCGCGAGGTGCCTTGTCCAGAACATTGTCGATGCCCGGATTCACCGCCGGTGAGGTATCGAAGTTAAAGATCGCGCCGTCGTTCGGATTGACCGAAATCAGATGCGGCCCACTGGTAGCTGAGGAGCGGAACCCAAAGGACGCGATTTGCGTAGCCCAGTTTCCTCCGGAAAGCACGTACTCACCAGTAAACCAAAACGTTGAGTCATCCGACGGATCGACACTCATGGCGCTATAGTCGCCGAAGAAGAAATCGGATGTCTGTGATCCGGTCCCATCAACGACGACCGTCTCGCCCTGAGGCATCGTTCCCAGAGGATCGCTTGCCAGACGGCCTGTGTACCGAAGGCTCGGAAACACGCTGGAACTTGACACATTATAACCAAGGGCAATATTTCCGTTTCCGTCCATAGAGATGGCACCCAGCCACCGGTGCGCGGAGTCTGGTGCAATCGTGCCTTCTTGGAAGAGCGCCCAAGGCCCGGTACCCACTTTTCGCAACTCGAACCAACGGGGCCCGGCGTGATTGGTTCCGTCCACATCGATCGTGAAATTACCCACGAGCGTCTCATGGGTTCCGAAATTCCGGTATTGCAAGCGGTTCATGATGACTTCGGGAATAGCCGTTAGCAACTGAGGGGTTCCCGGTTGAGCGATCACTCCAAAAGCCGGGGTCAAAAAGTCGCTGACGGGAATGTCAGCGATCTGAGTAAAGGACGAATTAGCTGGTGTGTCGAAATCGACGCGAAACTGCCAAAGTTCCAGGAAGTCCTGTGACGGATTGTTTGATCCGGGGTCATGCAGTTCGTCGTCCCGCTGCCGCATGAAGTAACCTGGCGAACCCACTGGTGGCGCTGGTCCGTCCAAGTCAGCTGGGGTCAACGCCTGGAGGAAAGGCCAGCCGGCCAAACCAGGAGCGGTGAAACGCTGAAAAGGTCTCGGTGTCATGCCCAGCAGCATATTTGCGCGGTCTAACGCAAACGCGGAAGAAGCGAAGTTCCCGCCAGCCGCATCTCTTTCTTGAACGGTCAAGTAGTAAGCGTCTGGCCCAACGCCGAACTTCTGGAAGTGTAAGCCACCAGGACTCGGAGAAGTGACCTCGAATGCAAAATAGTCGCCTGTCGGATCAGCGGTTTTTGAGATAAAAACGTTCACCGTATTGGTAAGACCTTCCGCGAGCAGCCATCGGTCAGCCAGATGGTCGTACAGTACGATGGGATCACCAAGTCCAGCGTTGAAAGGGAAAGTGGACGACAACGATCTGAAAATACGCGGTCCTTGAAGAAGATTGCCGCTCTTGTCGTAGACTCGGAACTCACTCTGGAAGGAATCGTTTGCATCAATAAGATGCGCTGCCTGTACGTAGTGATTCGGGCCGACGTCTCCGACCGTGTCCGGACGTTGAGCACCACTGAAGCCTTGCCCAGGAAAATTCAAGCTGGGCGTGTCAAACGCCAATAGCATCCGGTTCTCGAGTTGCTCCAATCGCATTCGCCGGGTTCGTCGCGCGCGACTGAGCACTTTTTCCCGATTACCTAGCTTGTGTCGTCTGGCCATAACAACCATTCCCTAGAGGGGTACAATGTATGCGTACTACTCGCTCACCACGCGTGACTACGATCGCAGAAGAACTCTCGTGTCAGGGCGTTGTGGCCGTAAGTGCTTTTGTGAACTCTACTTTTAGGCAATTCTGTCGATTATAGTTGGGGTGGAAGTCATTGCAAGAAATTGGGTAATCCACTCTGCATGGACCGGGCTCACCGAGATCACCAACTCCATGCGAAGAAATCGTCGAAATCGCATGGTTTATCAGGAGTTTTTGGAATCCAGAACCCAATAACCACTACACTTAGTGATGCAATAGTGGATTGCAACATCGTCGCACTCTGGTCTCAAGGGTGGCCTAGTCCCCCCCAAACAAGTCGCTCAGGGCAGCCTCGAATAGCTCCTTCGAGTCGAGTTCGGATTGAGCCTCGGCAAGTCGATCGACAGATCGTCTTAGATCAACACGATCGCTCCTCAAATCGGCATCACGCTGCGAGTCAGAACCCAACCGACTGAAGGCCGCAAATGCCGCGTCGATCGGCGAACTGAATCGTTCAATCGTCCGAGCCTTCGGTGTCAGTGTTCGGGCCGGACGTTGATCTGCTTCAGTGTGTCGAGTCCAGAACGACTGATCGACGTAGGGAAGAATCGTGATTTCGCTGTCATCAAGTGCAGACACCAATCCTTGCTCGCGAGTGAGCGAAGTGTCTGCCGAGGGCTGGGTGCCTTCGCCTTCGCCAAGGACACCGCTGTTTAGTGCGTTCACGACACGCAACACATCAATGCTGGACACCGATCCATCACCGTTCACGTCCCAGAACGGGGCAATCGCGGCGCTGGTGCCTGGAATTTCGTGAGGACCGTTCTTATTGATCTCGTTGATGATCAGTAGTGCGTCGATTGCTGAAACCGCTCCGTCACCGTTCACATCGAGTGGATCTACGGGGTTCCGTCGCGGCCGAGTGTTCGCCACGTCGAGTGTCACCGTGACCGGACTGGATGATGAACCGGCACCGTCTTGAGCAAAGTATCGGAAGCTGTCAATGCCAAAGAATGCAGCGATTGGGGTGTAAGTGAACGAGCCGTTCGTGTTGAGGGACAGCGAACCGTTAGTCGGGCCACTGCCGTTGACATAAATCGCCCGCAAGGCTTCTTGATCGACATCCACGTCATTTGCCAAGACACCGTTCGCGGCGGTGACGCTCAGCGAACCGCCTTCAGCGACCGGATACGTGTCAGCGAATGCCGTGGGGCTGTCGTTGACTCCACGAACGTTGATGGTCACCGTCCCCGTACTGCTCGAAGAACCGTCGCTGGCCAAGTAGGTAAAGGAGTCGCTGCCGTTGAAGTTGGCGTTCGGTGTATAGGTGAAGAAGCCACTCGAGTTCAGCACCACGCGGCCGTTCGTCGCCCCAGTCGCCAAACTGGCGGACAAGGGACTGCCTTCCAGGTCGGAATCGTTCGCGAGCACACCGTTTGCGGCCGAGACAACCAACTGTTGATCTTCGTCCACACTGTAGATATCGTTCGCAGCTGTCGGCGCGTCGTTCCGCCCGTCAACGGTAATCGTCACGATCGCGGTATTCGACAGCGTCGTACCGTCACTGACACGGTAGGTGAACGTATCGGTCAGGCTTTGCCCGGGGGCCAACCGCTGCAGGACAATGACCGTCGTCGGGTCATAACTGAACGTACCATCCGGGCTGACGCTGACCGGAGCACCCCGCGCGCTCGTCACGTCGAACGTACCGACAACTATCCTGTCAGTCGCGTCGGGGTCGGAGTCATTACCAAGAACCCCAACACCGGACACGATCAATGTCGAATCCTCATCGACGCGATAGGCATCGCCGACCGCTTGGGGAGCATCGTTGGTGCCGTTTACCGTCACCGTCACCGTCGACGTTGCCGTGCCGCCGTTTCCATCCGAAATGGTATAGATGAAGCTGTCACTTAACGATTGACCAACGGCCAGCGCCCGCAGTTGCAACACGCCTCGCGGATCGTAGCTGAATGCACCATTCACCGAGACGTTAACCGCCGCACCACGCGAACTAGCTCCGGTGAACGCGGCGACTCGGAGGCTGTCTCCATCCACGTCGGAATCATTGAGCAAAATGCCCGGCGCGGCGATGGTGAGCTGAGCGTTGTCACTGGTTGCGAACGAGTCGGCGACCGCTGTCGGACGATCGTTGACGCCCGTGATCGTGATCGCCATCGTGCCTTGGATCGCCGAAGCAGACGTGCCATCAAAGGCTCTGTAGGCGAACGTGTCAAACAAAGTGGCATCTACCGGCAATCGGTTCAGACTCGCTGAAGTCGATGGATCATAGCTCACCGCACCACCTGTGGTGACGAGCAAAGTAGCACCCGACGGAAGCACAAACGCCGACCCGACATTGCTCGCCAATCCGTTCACACTCGACACGCTCAACGTGGCACCTTCGGCGTCCGTATCATTCGCGAGCAAACCGTTCGCCGCGTCCATCGAAATCGCCGTGCTCTCGTCCGTCGCGGCGGCATCGTTCGCGACGTTGGGAGCATCGTTGAGCCCGGTCACGTTGACCGTTACGGTTGCGGTGTCGGTGAGACCGAGACTGTCGACCACTTCGTAGGTGAACGTGTCGATGGTCGTTTGGCCTTGGGGCAAAGCCTGCAACAGCGGAGCAAACCGCGGGTCATAGGTCACTGCGCCGGTGGCACTGATCGAGACCGTTGCGCCAAGCTGACTGGTGGTGCTGAACGACTTCAAAATCAAGTTGGTGTCGTCTGGGTCGAAGTCGTTGGCGAAGACATTTGCGATGATCGGCTGGGCACCGGGGGCGATCGGCGAATAGTCTTCGTCCGTCGTGGCGGTGTCGTCGTTGGCAGTCGGCGCGTCGTTGGCGCCAACCAGCGTGATCGACACGGTACCTGTCGATCTGCTGTCGTTCGCATCGCGAACCTGATAGGTAAACGTGTCGGTGGCGATCTGGCCTTGTTTGAGCGCCTGGATCTGAGCGGCGTTCGTGGGATCGTACTTGTAGCTGCCTTCCCCACCGTTCGTGCCAGGTAACGTCACCTTCGCTCCCAGTGTGCTCGTCACCATTCCATGCACCGTCAACAGACCAGCCGTTTCGCCCTGGTCTGGATCGGTATCGTTCGTGAGTACACTGCGAGTCGGGTCGTCCAAGACTGAATCCTCGGAGGTCACGCCGAAGTCGGTGCGCGGGACCGGCGCGTCGTTGCGACCGCTGACCGTGATCGTCACCGTCGCCGTGTCCGTGACGCCCCCGGAATCCGCGATCGTGTAAGTGAACGTGTCGATGGCAGCAGGCGATGATGCGGTCAGAGCCTGAAGTGTTGCCGACGTCGTCGGATCGTAGGTATAGCCGCCGAGCGGATCGAAGGTAACCGATGCTCCCAGAGCGCTGACCGCATCAGCACGTGTGACGGATTTGGTATCGTCCAAATCCGCGTCTTGATCGTTGCCAAGCAACGCGGCGGCGTCCGAGCTTGTCACCGCGAGCAGCGTATCTTCATTGGTCTGATTCGTGTCATCGACGGCTTGCGGCGCGTCATTAACGCCCGTAATGGTGACCGTCACCGTTGCCTTGAGACTCGATACACCACCAGTCCGTGTCTCGGTTGCCTGGTAGGTGAACGTCACAATCTCCGTGTCACCGCTCCGGAGCGACTGGAATTCCGAGCCCGGATCGAAGGAAAATCCACTCGATCCCGATAGCACGGCGGTTCCCTTCATCGGATCGTCGATGATCGCGAACATCAAGGTATCGTTGTCCGCGTCCGTGACGTCGAACAGGTCGCCAACGACAGGTCCGTCCTCGGAAGTCGTTACGCTAACGTCACTCGCCGCCGGCGCATCGTTCACACCAGTCACAGTGACCGTCACGGTGGCAATGTTACTGTCAACAAGCTGCGCGTCGCGTGCCCGGTAGGTGAACACAACCTGACGCGACTCGGGCATGCCCGAACTGTCGATGCCCAAGTCTTGGAAATCGTTTCCTGGATCGAACATGAATTGCGAGTTTCCAGCCGCGGTGCTCGATGTCACGGTCCCCTCGCTAGGCTGCGTTAGCACCGTATAACGAAGCGCTGCCGTTTCCCCCGTATCGATGTCCGTCGAGTTGAAAAACCCGGAGACTGGTGTTCCATTTTCCAGCGCGTTAATGCTGACACCACTGGACACGGGACGATCGTTCGCTCCGGTCACCGTCAGCGTGACAGTCGCGACGTTCGACATGGTATTAGGTCCAGCGCTGTTGTCCCGAATCTCATAGCGGAACGAGTCTTGCCGGCTTTGGCCTACCGGCAGCTTCTGGAGTTCCGTTGACGTCGACGGGTCATAAGTAAACGAGCCATTGCTGTTCACCACGACCGCCGCATTGAGCGACGTCACGGTTGAAATCTTGGGCGGGTTCCCAGTTAGCGGGAGCGGCGTTCCAGGAGTCACTTCAATCTGGAAGACACTCAGCGACTGTGCGGGCAAATCAACATCCGCGTCATTTTGAAGTACGCCTTGTCCAGAAACCGTCAGTTGCACATCTTCGTTGACGGTATAGTTGTCGTTGTTGGCGACGGGGCTGTCATTGACCGGCGTGATGAGGATCGTGGCGACTTCCACCGTCGTGCTGAAGCTGGTCGTTCCACCGCTGACCAACGTCGACCCTAGTCCTCCCGCCACGCCGCTCGATGCATCCCACGCCCGGAACGAGATCGTCGCTGTCTCACCGTTGAACGTGTTCGGCACGTAGCGGAGCAGCGCCGTGCCTGGGAGCAAGCGTGCCGAGCTATTCGATACCGCGCCGACCGGCAGATAAGTCGTGCCGCCGGCCAACTTGAACTCCCACCCAGCGGCATTCAAGCCGGTCTTGCCGATGATCGCGATCCCATCGACCGCGCCGTTATCGACGTCGCTGATCGGGTCGCCGTTTGCTCCAGTGGCTAGCATCACCGCGATCGTGGTGCCCGGATTGTCGATGATCGAGACTTGGTCCTCCGTTCTTGGCGGCAATATCGGGGTTCCGCTGACATCCAACATGGGGGCGTCGTTCACCGGCGTCACGACCAGCGACACCGAGTTCACGCCATCACTGAATGCGGTGGTCGTACCAGTCGCCGTGATGTCGGCAAGCTGGCCTGCTTGTTTGGTACTTGTTCGGTCCCAAGCACGATACGTCAACGTCGGCGTCTCGCCATTTTGGCGATTCGGAACGTAACGCACGAAGTCGACCGAACGCAGCAACAAGGCGGAAGACTCGGCAACTCCGAGCACAGCAACATTCGACAACTTCTGGTAATTCGTACCACCATCCAGAGAGAATTCCCAGCCGCTTCCTGTGAGGCTGGTGAGAGCAATGCCACGCAATGCGCCGTTGTCGACATCGGTCGTGGTCCCCATGAAGTCGTCCACTCGGCTTCCCACGCTGTTCGTGTCCTCATTCGTTCCCGTGAGGAAGACCGAGCCCGCGAAAACGGTCAGAATGGGAGCGTCGTTGACCGCTTGAATCGTGATTGTCGCAACATCGGTTTGAGCGCTGAAGGGCGATCCGCCGCCGTTGTTGGCCGTATCCTGTTGAGTTCCGTGTTGTCCGACGGTCGCGCCCGTCTGGTCCCACGCGCGGTAGCGGATGGTCGGCGTCTCGCCGTTTTGTCCGTCGGGGAGATAGCGCAGCCGATCATCGGGCCGCAACAGCAAGGCTTTATCGCCAGCGAGTGGATTCGGCAACGTCGAGAATGATGCGAAGGGACCGCCGGTCGAGAACTGCCAGTTCCCCGCATTGATACCAGTCGCCGCGAAAATGGCGATCCCAATTTGGATACCAGGATCAACGTCCGACGCCGTTAAAGCCAGGATGTCCCGCACGGAAGTCGATGGTGGGGTCACCTGATCATCTTCATTGGTCCCCGCGAGTGTGCGTGGTCCGTTGGGAGTTATCGTCGGGGCGTCGTTGACGGGTGCCACGTTGACCGTCACTGTCGCAATCGTCGACCGGAAGTCGTCCACCAACAGTCCCGTCGCCGTGTTGCGCGTCCTGCCATTGTCGCGGACGGTGTAGGTAAACGTATCGACCCCACTGAAGTTCAAATCCGGCGTATAGGTAATCAATCCGCCGGCGCTGCGGGTCACCGTGCCGTTGCTGTTCGAATCGTCAACCAACACCAAGGTGAGCGTCTGGCCAAGCTCGTTGGGCGGCCCAGGTGCATCGTTGGACAGGAGGACTGCTTCGGCAACGGAAACAGCCGTATCTTCCGTCGTATTCAAGATATCAGGAGCAGGCCCCGCATTCCTCGCGTCAGACACATTGTCCACGTTTGGAAACGGCGGATCGTTGACTCGGGTCGCGGTGACGACAATCGTCTCGTCGACGAACAATCCTTGACCGTCCGTCGCCCGGATGACAAGATTCTCGCTGCCGTACTCGTCCGCACGGAACTCAATTTTCAACTGATCGCCAACAACCGATGCCACGTACAACGAATTCGACGCACCGCTTTCTAATGTGAACGTCAGCGTGTCGGGCGGACTATCCGTCGCAATGTCGACATCGCCAAATGCAGTTCGAAGATCGCGAGTGAATGTTGGATCACCGAACGCATTACCTTCGACGACGGAGACGTCGGGCAGAGCACTGATGATTACCGGCCGATCGTCTTGCGGATTGACGGTCACCAGGAAGGTGTCTGTCGCCGTTTGATTGAAAGTGTCTGTCGCGGAAACTTGGATCTGGGCGACACCATGCCGGTGAGCCCCATAGTTCAAGACCAACTGGGAACCGCTCAGCGTCGCGCTGCCCCCGCCATACTGAATCGGCGTACCGCCATTGAAGATCTGCGTCTTGAAAAGGTCACTGGGGTCTGACAGAACCATGAATCCAAACGTCAGGCTATCGCCGTCATTGGCGATATCGACATCGTCAAAGACATCCTGGAATAACTCGATGATCGTGTCGTCGGCGTCCTCGACGACCATCCGATTCGCAACCGGATTGCCGGTGACTGGTGCGTCATTTTCCGTGTCCACGTTGATCGTGAAAGTTTGCGCCGCCGACGTGTCGACGCCAGCGAAAGCGGTGCCGCCATTATCCTTGAGTACGACCGAAAACACCGCCGATCCATTGGTGTTATCAACGGTTTCAAACGTCAGCGTACCGTCGGGCGCAATCGCCGGAGCGGTAACAAAGCTCAGCGTATGAATGTTCGGCGATGCGAGTTGAGTGACCGTAAATGCCACCGTCTGTGTCGCTGCCTCGTCGGTCGCGCCGGCAGGCCCTTTGAAGATGTTGGCTGCAAAGTCAGTTCTAGTCGTCGGCGAATCGGAGTCGGCCGTATTCTCGCTGATCGTGACTGTTGAACTCGGCAGCGTGAACGACGGGACGTCGTTAACCGCGGTGACCGTAATCGTAAAGCTTTGAGGCGCTGACGTGACATCGTCTGACGTGGAGGGTGTCCCGTTGGTGTCATTCAAGACGACATTCAACACACCCTGTCCATTGCTATCCAACGCCGTTGTATAGCGCAAATCCCACTTGCCGGTCGCATTGTTAAAGGTCACCGTCGGAAGACTAGCAAACGCAAGAGTACCGGAAGTTTGCGTCACCACGAAGTTCAAGATGTTTTGCGGCACCAAGGCCCGTTCGTCGGTCGCACCGACCGGGCCGGCAAAAACGTTCGTGGCCCATCCCGGCACGGAATGCACACCGATACCCGCCCCTGAGTTCTCGTCCTCGAGAACGGCTTGATTCGAGCCCTTGTTAAAGAGGGGCGCGTCGTTGACCGGCTGAACGGTGATCGACAGCGACGCCGACGACGATAACGCGGGACTCGGCGTATTGCCGTTGTCGTTGATCGTGGCAGCCAAGACAACCGCGCCGCCGTAGATCGTCGCGTTGAAATCCGGATCCGGTGCCTGATACAAAAGCGTGGCAAGCGTGTTGTTCAACTCGACAATCGAACCGACCAGCGAAATCGTTCGAGTTCCACTGCCAATGATGTTACCCGGGTCCACGCCGACGCCTGGAGTCGTGTCGACAATTAGAGTTCCCGTACCCGTCGGAATCGACAAAGTCATCGACCACTGAGCGATAGCCGATGTCTCGCCCCGCGTGTGGTCGATATCGGAAACCACAATCGGTGCGGCGGCGAAGGAATACGTCGGCGTCGCACCTTCCGTTCCAGTCGGTGCCGTCGGCATCGTAATCACGGGAGCATCATTGGTGGGATTGACGCGAATCGTGACGGTTTGCGGAACGGCCATCAGCGGCGTGAAGAAGCCACCCGCGCCATCGGGGCGACCGCCATGACCGAGGTCGTCCGCTTCGACCTTTAGCGATACATTGCCAAGATTATTCGTCACGTTGAAATAATCCGTCGGAACCGTATAGACGACACTCGGAAGCGTCACGGCCAGTTCAGCGAGCGTGCCCGTCAGTGTCAGCATCGCGGTCCCTTGGCCCGCAATACCTCCGCCGGCCACGCCGTTCGTAAGATTCGGCGTCACGCTAACGGTACCGTCCGTTCCGTCTCCGGGGCCAACGGTTAACTTCACCGTCAGCGGCTCGTTCGGAGTTTCAACCGCATCCGCATCGAAAACAACGATCGTATTGACACCGGTGATCGGAAGCGTCGCCAGCGTCGTCGTGGTCGATTCGTTAACGGTCAAGACCGCCGTCGGAACGGTGATGACCGGCTTGTCATTGACTGCGGTGACGTTGATGGTGAAGGATTGCGTCAGTGAAGTATCCAAGCCGCCATTGAGCGTGCCGCCATCGTCCATCAACGTGACGTTAATGACGGCCATTCCGCTGCTGTTTGCGGCGACCTGGAATGTCAGATTACCGGTGCTGACGTTGATCTGCGGTTGGCCGCCGACGGCGAAGGCGAAGCCTGGCGTAGCAGTGACGGTCGACAAGCTAAACTGCTGTAGCACGCTTTCGTTCGGAGCACCAGCCGGGCCCGGGATATGATTTGTCGCGAACGCCGGGAAGGACTGTAGACCGGCATCCTCGATGATCCTGATATCGATTTCCGGCGTCCCGTCGGCTCCGTCCGGATCGACGAGCGTGAACTCCGGTCGGTCATTCACCGAGGCGATCGTCAGGGTTGCGATACCGACGTCGCTGCTGAAGAAAGTCGCGCCGCCAACCGGCGCCGGATTGACCGTATCGCCGCTCGAATTCGTGTCGAGCGTGTAGTCCCAAGCGCGGAAGGAGATCGTTGCGGTGCCGTTGAAGTTCGGGCTGGGCGTGAAGCGAATGCGGTTCAGCGGATCATCGCTAAGCAACTTCGCCGTCGTCGCACTAACCGTCGTAAAGGCGCTCCACGTTGCGGCACCGCCACCCAGCGTCGAAAACTCCCAAGTGCCATTGGTGTTATCGGCACCGGTGATTGCCAATCCCACCGGGACCGTCGGGCCATCCGGATCGTAGATCTGTGGACTGGGCTGTGCCGCAGCCCAAGCCAGGAAGTTCTGCACGGTGATTCCTGTCGGATTCACAATCACATTCCCGGCACCGTCTTCATTGTCTTCAAAGATCCCTGCCGCCGCGTTCGTACGGAACAAGATGTTCCCTGCGCCAAGGTCAACAATCGGAGCGTCTTGGCTCGGATTGATCGTGACAGCGACGGTCGTGCTGTCCGTCAGCGAACCGCCACCATTATTGCCGTTATCGTCAACCAGCGCCGTGATGATCACCGGACCGCCGTTGAGAACGGTATTGAAGAATTCGTCCGGCGCTGTGTACAAGACTGTCTTCAGCGTTTCGACGAGTTCGGTGACGGACCCATTCAACATGACGACATTGGTGCCGTCTCCCATAATCTGTGCGCTGGGCACGCCACTCGCGGCGTTCTCATCGACGTCGAGCGTGCCTTGGCTCGTGGGAACCGTCAACGTAACCGTCCAATTCCCGACACCCATCTCCAGCGCGTCGATGTCCGTCACCGTGATCGGCGGAATCGAGACCGTCACGCTCGTGCTGACTTCTTCGACAACCGCTGCCGGATCGGTTGCCGAGATGGCAGGTGGATCGTTCACGGGAAGAATGATGATCTCGAACGTGTCAACGTCTGCCCGGTTCGTGAATCCGGACGGTGGCACACCGAATCGCCCCAAGTCTTCTGTCGTGATCGTAATCGTGGTCGGCGTGACGTCGGAGTTGTGGTCTTGCGGTGGGATGTAAACGAGACCATTTATCGCGGCATTGATCTGGGCGACCGTGCCTGTCATTTGAATAATCGAAGTGCCGATCCCCGTCACCGTCAGTCCCGTGGTCCCGGCGATCGACAGGACACCGTCATCGGCCGTGGAATTGTCGACTTCGATGGTCACCTGAAGGATTCCGTCTTCCGGCGTGAAGCCGACGCCGGGCATCGGATAACGGTCCAAGAAGGCATCGGAATCGCTCACGCGGATCGGATTCATATTCGCCGTCGTCCGCGGTCCAACCGCCGGCTCGACGATTCCCGTGCCCGTCGCACTTGCGGTCACCAGGCCCGCCGCCGCCGGCGTGCCTTGGATCGCCGTGATGACATTATCGGTCGTCGAACTCGGATTCCCATTGGTGTCCGTTGCCAGCCGGATTCGAATTGTGGCCAGTCCCGTTCCGACTCCCGTCACGGAAACCGCGAGCGCCTGATTTGCCGCACCAGGGTCAAGCAACTCGACTTGAACGCGATCCGTGACGGACAGGGCTTTGGCGAACGTCAGCGTTTCCGCGCCGGCCGCAAAGCTGAACAAGCCGCCGATCTCGCTGGGACCGAGTTGCGCCGGGAGGGGCACAAACACTGCGGTCGCACTCGCCGTCACGGTCACCAACGAATTGGCCTCCGCGCTGCGATGAATCGCTTCCACGATTTCATCCGTCGTCGAGATGCTCACACCGCCCGCGTCGGTGGCCAAAATGATCTGAATCGTCGCTTGTCCCGTCCCGATGCCAGACACACTGACATCCAACGGCGTATTCGGTCCCGGAACAATCAGATCGATAATGACCGCATCGTTCGTCCCCGTCTTTTCGGTGAACAACAGCGTTTCGCCGCCCAGATTGTACGTCAGCGTGGCTCCCGCGTTGGAGAACGCGATCAATCCGCCTTCGAAAATCGTCTGCGGCCCGGGCACCACGTTCTGCGGGGCGTCGTTGGCCTCGTCGGTCAGAAGAATGTCAAATCGAATCTGACCATCGGTCTGGTTCGCGAGCAGCAAGTTTCCGGCAAGATCGCGAATCCCGATAGTTGGCGATCGATCGACCAGAATCGTGTAGTCGTGTTCCAATTCGAATGTCGTCACCGCCGTGAAAATGGCTCGATTCGAGTTGGAATTGTAGGTAAAGAAGTAATCCTTCCCGTCCTCGAGCAAGATTCCATCTTGGTACAGACGGAACTGCAAGGAAAAGACCAGGTCGTCATCGATCCCAACCCCGTCGTCGACCAACTCGATGACGAACTGATTGGGGAATGCCGGATCGGCCAGCCACACGATCGTGCCTCGCGGATCGCGGTCGATATTGCCGCTGTCGTTATCGCGAGGAATGTCCAATCGCGCAAAGCCACCATCAAAGTCCGCCCGCTCGATCGCCCCGCGGTCCTTAAAGATATCGACCCCTAGACCGGAGGCAGAAGGTTGCGAAGGATCGTCGACTCGCTTCTGGCCAAAGGCATCAATCTCCGGTGCGATAATCGGCGATGCGGGAAGTCCTAATGGCTGCTTCACCGAAACAAAACCGGGACGATCTGGGAGGCCATTCAGCGAGCTGTCGATCGCGGGAGTTCCGGGGGCAAGGTAGTAGTTTCCACGTGCTGGAGTAACGAACAGTGGTATCAGTTGTCCGGTCGCGGGATCCGTCGGATCAACGATGGAATTCGTCCCGATCGAACCGTTGCTGGTATTTCCCTGGAAAAAATTCGAGCCGATGACGACTTCCGCGGTGGAATTATTCGAGATCCCCGTCGTGGTGCTGGCAATGATGTTGTTCAAGATAGTTGCGCTGGCATTTTCCTCGATCAGGATCCCCGCGGCAGCTTGGATCGTGGGCGCGCCGCCAACGACACCGACCAGCGTTTGCGTGAACGAGGTGAAGAAGTTGGTAGGATCTGCGCGGAATGCGCGGATGTCGAACAACTGCCCGCCGGTCGCCGTTGCGAACGGGGTGAAGTCCGCAATCGAACGGCTGTCGGTCCCACAGATGCAATAGAAGAGTGCGTTGTTGCTGACCAGAGCGCTGAGCGCTGCGGCCTGCGAGCCGGGGCTGTCGTCATCTTCGTCGGTAACGACGATGACGACGGGCCGCGCGTTAGGCCTTAAACTAAACGTCGTTGGTCCGCTCCGCGGATCAAATCCATTCAACGCCTCGAGAATCGCATCACTCGTCCGCTCCGTGCCGCCCGTAATGGTAAGCATGGTGTCGAACGGCGCGCCGACAGCGCTGAAAGAGGCAAAGTCGATGAGATCCTGAATCTGCTTCGGGTCGGTCGAACCTGGCTCCGGGAATCGAACGGCTCCATACAAGGCATTAATGTTATTGCCTTGGATCGAGTTATCCAACTGCAACAGATTCGCCTTGACGCCAGCGATGGTCGAGCCCATGGAACCGGAGTTGCCCATCACGAAGATAATGTCGGCGACCGCGCTGCCGGGTACAGGGACGACCTTAGGCGTTCCACTAGCGATCGTGTTGTTGACGATTCGGGCGAAGGCGCTGGACGTCGGTCCGGCACCAGGCGGCTGCCCCGTCACTCGAATACCGCTGCCTAACGTGTCGGCAACGACGTTGTTGACGATGAAGACACCGGGAGCGAGTTGGTCCGTGCTAAGCGTTGGGAACTTACGCAACGGCCCAGGATGCGATTGCGTACCGTTATCGGTAACACCTGGCTCGACAGTAATACCCGAGGTAAGTGGGAATCGAATCGTGTTGCCTTCGATGCGCAACTGTCCCTGCTGACGCTGCAGATTCAAATCGCCAAGACGATCGTACTTATCGATATTGTCAACCGAGATGACGTCCAGCGAGTCGCTGGCGCTGGCGATGCCATTCGCGTAGGCCGTAATCGTGACCGGATTGGTGCCGTCCGACTCAAACTCGTCGATAGCGTCCACGCTGAAGGTGGCCGTCGTCGCGCCCGCCGGAATGACGATCGACGCCACGACGACGGCTTCGCTGGTGTCGCTGCTGTGCAGGTACACGATTCGGTCGCGATCCGATGGCGAGGATAGAATCAGCGTGGCCGTACTAGCGCCGGGTCCCGCGTTTTCAAAGATCTGTGTATCGCTCAACGTGAGCGTCATCGTCACTGGGGTTTCATCATCGGTGACGTCCACCACGTCTAGGATGACTTCGTAGGATCGGATCGTCACACCGCCGATGCCTGCACTTCCCGGCGGCAAGCCGAGCATAACGGGCACAGGTCCGGGAGAGCTGGCGTGATCACTGTTCGCCCAGACTTCCAACCCATTGAAGCCGGGAGGTCCCGTGAAATAGTTGTGCCACAGCGACTGCGACAGCTCGAAGTCGGTAATTGAGAATCCGGCTGCGGCAAGCAGCGGCGTCTGCACCCAGTCATTCCCGACAGTCCCGACGCCAAAGATCGTGAACGGATCGGGGAGTTGCAGGAAGCCGAACGGGTTGGTCAGTAACTGCTGCTCCTGAGCGAAGATGCCGCCACCGATCACATTCACGTAATTCTCGAAATCAACTCGTCGAGCATCCATCTGGTCAGCAGTTGGCTGGTCCAGCCCGAGGAAGCTGGACGCGGTAACGATCGCACGGTATTGGGTGATATCTACGGTTGCCGCCGAAGGAACCGTGGTGGAATTCACGTAGGTGGCCGGCGGCAGGCCCAAAGCGAGAATCGCGGTATCAATACCGGGATTGAAAGTCGGTCCGAAGACCAGAATCTCGTTTTTCGATGTGTTGCGCGAGTTGCTGTAAACGAAGTCGATAGTTTGCAGAACGAGGTTTGCCTCGCCCGCGTCAGACGGAGCGTGCAAATCGTGGTCTCCGCCGGTGATGACGACGGGGCCGGAGGAGTTGCGAGGTGAGGCAGCTCGAATGATCGAAGTTTGTATTCCATCGGCGATGAAATCGTCGATCGCTTCCAGGGTGACCGTGACAGACATCTGTCCGTCCGGAATCGTAACTTGAACGATTGAAACGCGTGCCTCCGACGGATCGGTACTGAAGATGTCAACCAAGACGTCGCCGAACGTGTCCGACCGCTTCACCTCGATCGTCGTGGCAAACGGGCCATCGAGTTCGTTGACCGTATCCGGCGACAGCACCGTGATCGTGATCTCGGGCGCGATGTCGTCCGCCGACTCCAAAACATCCACCGCGTCGGTGACGGAATCGAAACCTTGCGCCAGCGCCGTCACGATCACTGTCTGTGGACCATCCGTCTCCTGGTCATCAACCGCATCGACATCGATCGTCACGGAAGAAAATCCGTCGGGGATCGTCACCGTGATCGTCGAACCAGTCGCCCCGGACACCGGATCGGTCAGCAGCAGTTCGGTATCGTCGCTGCTGGAGATCGTAAAGGTTTGGTCGCCGGAGGTCAGCAAAACGCCGTCTGCTTGCATGCGAGTAATCGTCGCGGTGGTTGCCGCGAGCCCGGCATCTTCCGCAAACGAGTCCGCCGCGACGTCCACCACGAGCTTGCTGCCCGAAGAAGTTGGGCTGGCGATGATACTCCAAGCCCCGCGCCCCAACGTGCCCGCGACGAGAAAGCTTTGGCTGGAGCTGATGTCGAGATCCCACACCGGAACCGTTGGGAGCCCGGCACCATATCGCGTCCACGCACCCAGCGAGCCCAGCGACATCTGCGACACGCCGGTTTGGCCGCCGACGAACAGCACTGGATTCGTCGGATGGTTGAAGTAGACGATGGAATGAAGTTCCGTATCCAGTGCCGGCAGACTGCCCGTGATATTGGACCAACTCGCACCTGCGTCGGTGGTCATGAATACATCACTGCTATCAACGACAAACGCGGTTTGCCAGTCGTCTGGATCCAATACGATGTCGCGAGAGAATCCTCCGGGATAGGCTGCCGACGCTGTTACCGGGCCGCCAGCCGTCGTGCGGATCAGTACGTTAGCATTCGAGCCGACGTACAACACGTCCGGGTTGGGCACTCCAAACCTTTGGCCACCGTAAGCAATGGGATCTCCGAAGAAATCGTTGACACGCGCGCCCGCGATCGACGCCACCGAATCACCTTGATTCAACGACTCGTAGACGTTAGCGGAACCGCCGATGATCAGCCGCAGTGGATCGACTGCGTTTACCTCCAGCGGAGTCACGAACTGCACATCGGCGCCCAAACCTGTCAGCGTTGGGAACACTTGGCTGATCAGGTTATTGCCGGCATCGTACACACGGCGGCGGAACGCGCCCAAGTTCTGGAAACTGGAGTATCTGACCGACTGAGTCGGATTGAACGGATCCACCGACACCGCCACGTCGCCGCCGTCTGCCTGCGAGACGCTGAACCACTCGAACGAACCAGGAGTCACCTGCTCCGTGGTGCCGGTGTCTTGGTTGCCGCTGATAATGATGTTCGAGATAGGATCGTACGAAACATTATGCATCTCGGTGCCTTGGAGATTGCCCATGATCGAGAACCAATCGCCCGTGTTGTCCTGTGGGCTGGTGCGCCGATAGATGCCACCGTCGTCGACTTCGATCAAGTTACCGGCGGCGTCGAACGTCATCTCGCGCGAGTCGGCGTGCGGGCTGCTGCTGCTGGCGGTGCCGCCTTGCGGGGTCCCCGCAATGCTGTTGCTGTGTGTTAGGTGCTCCCACTGTGGGGAAGGCGAACCTCCATTTGGCGCGATGGTTGTGTCACCTCGGAATAGCCGGCCGCTGAACGCAACAGCACCGATGAAGTTCGGGAACGGAAAATCTTGCCGATCTCCGCCGACGTACACAGTGTTCGGATCCGTCGGATCGACAACGATCGAAGAATGAATCGCCCCCTGTCCGCCAGGCTTGACCCTCGGGTTCAGACCCTCGTCCGCGCCGCCGCCCGCGTCCGGAGTCAACGGCAAGTCCATCGCCGTCCAGGTCACACCAGCGTTATCCGTGAAGCCAATATAGTTGGCTTGGCCGTTGACCATCACCAGCACATACAAGCGGCCGTTGCTGCCGACCGCCATCTCCGCGTTGTTGTTTCCGGCATTGGTAATGGCGGAATTCAACGCCGCATTGCCGGCCGAGACATTCGTCCAAGTCGTCCCCGCGTCGTCTGTTCGAAAAATACCGGTCGACTGGATGGACACGTAGTAGCGATTCGCGACGGTTGGATCGTGAACGATATCGAACGCCGCGCCACCGCCCAAACCCCCGCTGCCGGAAACGAACGTCCACGTCCCGCCACCATTCGCACTGCGGTAGACGCCTCCATTCACACCGCCGCCGAAGTTGTTCGCCGTGGCGAGAATCAAGTTGCCGTTCTTTCGAACTCCCGTAAAGTTTCGACCAAGCAATAGCGGGTCGGTGATTTCCGACCAGGTGTTGCCGCCATTGGTCGTGAGCATCATTCCGTTCAAAGCGCTGCCAACGAGACCATAGCTGCTGGAGTGGCCGATCGCGGCGATAAGCGTTTGCCTTGTTGCATCGGCACGGTCGAACTCCAAGGCACCGATCGAATTCGCGGACTGCTGACTGGTCAACGACTCCCATGTCGGTTGCGCCGCAGTCGCGTTCAATGTTCGCCAAACGCCAGAATTCGTGCCGCCCGCGTACAACATGTCGGGGTTCGTGGGGTGGGCGATAACCGTTTGCAGCGCCCCGACGACGTCATTGACAACAGGTCCGCCCGGCGAACGCCGGATATTCTCGATTTGGCCGTTGGTGGCCGGACCAGGCCCTTCGGCGGTCCACAAGATGGCACCAGGAAGGATCGTATCCGTCCCGTCGTCATTCACCGTAATCGTGACATCACTCCGCAGAAAACCGCTGGCATAAGCCGTGATCGTTACGAGCTGCATGCCGTCAATCAACAGGTCATCGACGGCGTCAATTGCGAACGGTGCCGACATGTTCTGCCCAGCCAGAATCGTGATCGTTGATTGGACCAGGGCTTCGCTTTGGTCATGGCTCAACAAGTTGACCGTCAGATCGCTCGTCCCAATGAAATTGGTCGTGACAGTCGCCATCGTCGCACCTGGACCGTCGTTTTCAGTAATCGCCAAATCAACAATGCTCAGCGTCAACTCTCGAACGGTCCCGGTGTCCTCAACGATGATCGAGTCCATCACCGAATGGAATCCGCTGGCAAAGGCGGTGATCGGCGCGACTTGATCGCCATCGGCGAGAAAATCTTGGATCGGAGTCAGCGGCACGGTGACGGAATTCGAACCGGCGGGAATGATGAATTGCCGCTCGTCCGACAGCGTGGCAAGCGAGTGCCCCTCGATCGAGATTTGCAGCGTGTATGTGTCGCCGAGCGCTGGTGGCGTTCCGACCACTCCCCCCGTGAAGGCAAACGAATTGAACGCGCCAACCGCAACCGTGTAGAGACCAGCCGTGGGTAAGGTGACGTCGAGGAACGAATCGAAACCGCCCGTGCTGCCACCCTGTCCGCTTGTCGCGGGCGAGTTGTCGTTAAAAGCCAGCACGAAGCCGCTCGGGTAGAAGATAAAGATTTCGCTGTTAAACGAAGCTGCATCAATATCGAAGATGCCGCGACTTCCCGCCGCTGCCGTAAAGGAGTAGTAGTCGAACGTCGAATCGCCTGTCCCGAAAATCGAGACGTGGGGGATGCTGGTCGAGGTGTCGGTGGTCGCGTCGCCGATGTCCGGATTCGACTGCAGCGTCCAATCCTCCGCATCGATATCCTGAGTCGACGACAGATCGTTGTTCGGTTCGATCTCGGTCACGGCCCCCGATCCCGGCGCGTCGCCAATCAACAGTTCGCTGGCGTCGTTGCTTAGCACGGTGACGATCACGTCTTCGTCGGTCGAGATGTTATGCGTGATCGTAACTTGCGCGGCGTTGAACCCGTCGTCTTCCAAAACACTGGGGTCGCTCACGGTGATCGTCAACGTGGGAGTTTCGTCGTCTTCGATGTCCAGGACGTCGGTGACACTGCTGAAGCCCAGCGCCGTCGCGGTGATAATGACGGTTCGTAGGCCTTCAGCAAGGCTGTTGTCAATCGCCGTGATCGGGAACGTCGTGGACTCCTGGCCGGCGGGAATCGTCACCGTCGCGGGAACCGACGCGCGCGACGGATCGCTCACCGACAAAGCAACGGTCAACGGCAGCAGCGTCGAGCCCCCGCGGTTGACGCTGGCGAACGCAACACCGGGGTTCGCGCCGTCGAACTCTTCAATCGAAGCCCCGAAGATGGTCACGCGCAAGTTCTGCGCGGATTCCAGCGGCGCGACCGCGGTGGCTCCCGTCAGTTGAATCAAGTTGCTTGTCGCCGTATTCGAAGCAGTCACATTCAACGGATTGGCGGGATTGATACGGTCCGTCACACGTTGGGCAATCCGATCCGGCGAGTCCGTCGTCAGGAACGGAACTTGGATGTGGCCGGGCGTGAAGCCGCCGCCGCTGTCAAACTCGAAGATTTGCGTATTGACGCCGTCGCTGATCGAAAACGACTCGCCGTCCACCAGCACATCGCCGCCGGGCATGACGAGCGTGAACGCCGACGCAAATCGCTCGTTCGTGTCCCAGGTGGTCAGAATCTTGGTATTTCGACCTTCGAAGTTGGACCCTCCGGCCGCCACGGTCTGCTCAATCGGGGACAGGGTTTCACCGATCCACACCGGGTCGTTTGGATCGTTAAAGTCAAACTTGATGACGTCATTGCCGACGAACTCCGACCCGCGACGGATCTCGAGTTGGTACTCTCCAATTAACGATTGCGGCGGAGCGCCGAAAACGGGATTTGAAGGCAGGTTGAAAAACGC
>JAQBZB010000161.1 GCA_027622275.1 Planctomycetota bacterium
TAGTCGGCATCGCTGTAGAACAAATCATTCTTGCCCACGCCGCGATTGATCACATGGTAAACCATTCCGCCGGGTGCAATTCGTGCTGTTCTAGGCCTGGGCTCAAACTAGCAAAACTCCCCAACTTGTCAAGAACTGGACCTGTCCCCGTTTCCTCCCCGCCCCCCCCAAATTCCAGGACTTCAATGCATTCCACTGCCAGGACCAACGCGGCTTACTCATCGACTGCTCCCTTGAACCCCATGGTTCGGTTCGATCGGCTTTACAACCTTCCGCCCGGAGATGATTTTCCGATCACACTGCTCCGAGTGATCTCTTCCGCCTCGGCTGCCAGAATCGCAGCCCCCTGAACGAGACGGGAGCCAGTATTAAGCTCAGCGCAACGCTTGTCAAGAAAATTTTGGAAAAGTTCTTACGATCCGAATACTACCGCCCATGCGTGATCCGCCCGACCACCGATCGGAAAGACACGCCTGCGAGCATTTCATTCAGTGACCGGCGAACATCGTGGCTTCGATCGTAACGTAGCGCGAGTAACCCGAAGCGTGAGTTTTGAAGTTGCGCGTTTTCGGCCCCGACCCACATTCGGTGTGTGCCCGGTCGGTAAATCCTTTGCCGGTGGTGTGAACCACCGGTTTCAAAGCGAAATGGGGGCGAAGGCTGATGGGCCGACACAGACGAAATGTGTCGGCCCGCCGGACTCAACGACGACCACCAAGACACCGATTCGCCAGAGGATTAGACTGTAAGGCGAGCGGCAGATGAACGGTTACCGGGAGGGTGAGGCTCCAGCCGAACCGGCTCAGCAGGAGCTTCGCCCTCCCAAGACTTTCGATTGGTAAGTATTCATCTGCCGCTCGCCTAAACGACAGACTGGCCCGTCTCCTCATCACGACAGCGAGAAAGCCTGCCGATCTATGAACTGGCTTGTTGGAGCAGCTCTGATTCTTGTGCTGTCCCTGATCTTTGATCTGGGATTGCTGGCGTATGCCATGTACGCGCTGTTGGGCATCTTGTTCGTTAGCCGCTATCTGACCAGCCAATGGGCCGAGAGCTTGACCGCGGATCGCGAGTGCAATCGGCTGACGGCTGACGTCGGAGACAGTGTGGCTGTCGTCGTCAATATCCAGAACAACGGGAAGCTGCCGATTCCGTGGTGTCTGGTCGAAGATTTGCTGCCGCGCCGCGCGTTGATTCACGAGCCGCCCAATCTCGCCGTCGAGGGAAGACGCTTGCAGTTATCGATGTTACGCGCCGGTGCCAAGCAATCGTTGTTTTATCAGCTCAAATGTAATCGCCGCGGTTACTACCAACTCGGGCCACTGGTCCTCGAGACTGGCGATCTGTTCGGTTTGCATCGCCGTTATCGAGTTGCGACCAAACCGCACTTCTTGCTCGTCTTGCCGCAAGTGATTCCGCTGGCAGGTTACGACGTTAGTTCCAAGCGACCGATCGGCGAGGTGCGAATGACCTATCGGTTGTTCGAAGACCCGACACGCATTGCCGGCGTACGTCGTTATGAGGCAGGCGATCCGCTCAGCCGTGTGAACTGGCGGGCGACGGCTCGTACTGGCCAATTGCACAGCAAAGTCTATGAGCCCTCGACGGTGGCCGGTGCGACGATCCTGCTGGAGTATCACAATGCCTCGCACAGCCGCCAGCATGAACCGATGCGAAGCGAGTTGGCGGTGACTGCCGCTGCCTCCATCGCCAACGCGGTCTATGAAATGGGCCAGCAGATCGGACTCGTCACGAACGGCCGAGACGCGGCCGATCGAATTCGCCAGGAAGGATGGGACTACGACATTCGGACCCGTGATGCCGCCCGCAACGCGGCCAGTATGCGAGACGCCAGCGAACGCCTGCAGCCGGTCGTGGTCGACACGCGCCGCGGCGCCGATCAATTGATGCAGATCCTCGAGACGTTGGCCCGCGTCGAGTTGACCGACGGACTGACGCTAGCGCAGCTGGTCGGCGAAACGCGGGACCGCTTGCCGCGCGACGCAACGGTCATTGCAATTCTGCCCAGCGTGACGACCGAATCAGCCATCACGCTAGGAAGCCTCCGTCGCCAAGGCTATGCGGTCACTGCGATCTTGAACCTGTACGATGAACATGACTTTGCCCAAGCCGCCGGTCCCTTGATTGCCCAAGGGATCGATGTGCAGCAGCTGAAAGACGAATCGTCCATCGTTTCCGTTTGCCGGAAATTTGTACTTCGATGAAGCCCCGCCCAACACTCGCCGACTACGTCATCATCGCGATCAGCCCCGCGCTGATTATGGCGTTGATCGGCAGTTTGGTCTTTTTTCTGATCGAGTTGTTCTACCAGGGACAATACCAGGCGCGGCTGCAGTACGTGTTTGCGTTGTTCGTGTTCGCCGCCGTGTTGATTGGCCGGATCTCGATCGAGGAAGGTCGCGAACGGGCCTTGGTGTTCTCCGTCGTCGTGGCTGTCGCCGTGTTGTTGGTGATGGCCAAGTTCATTAAATTCGACGGCATCTTCCAGCGGCTCAGTTGGGTCATCAACACCGGCTTGGTCGTCCTCATTCTCTGGTGCGCAAACAAGCTGACTTGGGATTGCACTGTCATCGACGAACAGCAAGACGCATCGGGCGAAGGCCTGCTCCAAACGGTCGGCATGGACGATGATCCGTCGCACGAAGATGGCGGAACTCCGGAACCGGAAGGGACCACAGGCAACGAGATTCGCGACCAGCCGCAACGCACGTGGTGGCAGCGCCTGGTTGCGGCGAAGGATAAGAAGCATGCTCCCGGTGTCTGGGTTGTCTATTTCTCGATGGCGGCGTTGCCGATCTTTGGTATCGGTCAAGGCTTCATGTTCGGCCAGACCGAAGACAGCCGGCGATTTGTCTTCAAGTTGCTTGTCGTCTACGTCGCAGCCGCACTGGGGTTGTTGCTTACGACCAGCTTTCTGGGACTGCGCCGCTACCTGCGTCAACGCCGGCTTGAGATGCCAGTCCAGATGGCGGGCGCGTGGCTCGGCACGGGCGCGATCATGATCGTCGCCTTGCTGCTGTTCTGCATGATCTTACCCCGCCGCAACGCCGAGTATTCGATTACCGACCTGCCAGCCTTCGCCGGATCGCCGGATGACTTACAGGCAAATCGGCGGGGCTTCGGCAACGATGGTCCCGAAGAAGATGACGCGAAGCGGCAAGTAACTCGCGACGACGCCAAGCAGGAATCAGGAAAACCCGGCGACGATCAAGGGACAGGCCAGGAGAAGTCCAAAGACGGTAAAGGCAAGTCCGAAGCCGACAAGTCCGGCCAGCAGCAAGGCGCGGGCAAACAGAAGTCGGACAACGGTCAAGGTGACAAAAAGTCGTCCGACAAGGGCGGTGAGAAGAAAGGTAGTGAGAAGAAGGGCGGTGAGGACGACGGCTCCGAACAAAAGCAGTCCGACAGTGAGAACAAGTCACAGGAGGATCAGCAGGGCGAGCAATCGGAGAACGAACCGAGCGAGAAGAATTCCGACAAGGTGAGTGAGCAACAAGAAGACCGTTCTGGCAAGAAGCGATCGGATGCGGGGAAACGTGATCAGGAGCAGAGCGACCAAAACAACGAATCGCAAGAGAACAAGGACCAATCCGAGAAGAGCAACTCTCAGAAGAGCCAGTCAGACACCAAGCAAAAACAACAGAAGTCGAGCAAGTTCGATCCGGCGAAGCTGGCGAAGCAACTGGGCGGTGGGATCGGCATGTTGCTGAAGCTGCTCTATTGGCTGATCGTGATCGTGATCGTCGGGTATTTCCTGTGGCGTTATTGGGCGCAAGTCCGCGACGCCGTGCGAAACTTCATCCAAGCGGTTCGCGAATTCTGGGCGAGGCTGTTCGGAGGTTCCGTTGCACCAGCTGCCGAAGCCACGACCGACTCCGAAGCTACGGCACCGCCGCCTCGTCCCTTCTCGGCTTTTCCCGATCCCTTTCGATCGGGGCTCGCGAACCAACTGCCGTTGGACCAGCTGATCAAGTACAGCTTCGAAGCCTTTGAAGCCTGGGCCCGTGAACGAGGCTTCGCGCGGCGTCACGATCAAACGCCGCACGAGTTCGCGCAACATGTCGCCCAATCCGGTGCAGGCGTGTCGCAAGAGGCCATGCGTCTCGCCGAACTCTACAACCGTGCCGCCTACTCCCGCGACACGATGCCGCAAGCCAGCGGGAAGTATCTGCAACAGTTGTGGCAACAATTGACCGCCGCGACGTTGTCGTCTCGTCGGTAGTGGCTCGCCCGGATTATTCATCAGCCGCCTGGCGCTAGCCAGCGGTTCTCGCGAACTTCGAGAGAACCGCAGGCTAGCGCGTGGCGGCTGATTTGCGGGGTGTTTTGGGCAAGATTGCCGTAACTCCTCTTAAACCGTGTGTTTCGAAGAATGTTGACCGGTTCATGAATAATCCGCGCTAATGGACGTGGTAGTTGTGGCAGGTCAGACAGCGATCGCGCCCGGAATTGCCGGTGTGGCACTCGGCACATCCGGCCTTCGACAGCGGGACGAAGTTGCTGTCGAAGTTGTGTGGGTCCGTGGCGGGATGCCAATGGCGGTCGATAAACTCCGGCCGGAAGAGAGAAGTCACCGTCGATTGCGCGGCGTTGAACCGATGACACTTTGCACACGCATCGTCGCTTAGCAGTGTCACGTGCGGTGCGTGGCTGAACCGCGTGAACTTGTGCAGGTCCAGCGGCGGTTGGTAGGGATGCCAATTCACGCGCGCGTGGGTATTCTGATCGCGATCGACGCTGTGGCACTTCGTACATCGTCCCGCGGCGAAAGGCGACGACACTTGCTCGAATAGATCGCGGAGCGTCGCTTGTGTGGGCGTCGCTGCGGAGTCGTTCACGAGGCCGAGCGCGCTGACATCGAGCAGCGTCTTGAGCAGCGGATCAGCGTGGCCGAGCGGACGATACCGCAACGACAGGCTCGAGCCATGCAGATACCAGCCGCTCGCTAACATCGCGGACTCGCGACGTTCGTTTTCGAGACGCGCGGCGGGGTCCGGTGCAGCGCTGTCGTTCGTCTCAGGCAATCCATCACCCGCGCGACGAGCTTCGACTTCGGTCAACAGCGATGGAAGCCACTCCTCTTGCATCTTCATGGCCATCCCAAGCGGGTACGAATTCGCCAGGGCTGTGATCTGCTGCTCGGAAGCTTGGCCGCCGAGAACCGAAGTCAGACGCCGATGGATCTCGGGATGCCCTTTCCGCACGATGTCGTGCAGCGATTCCTTCAGCAACCAGACGAGTGATTCGACCGATCGTAGCTGAACCTGGTCGGCGTCCCGCAAATCGCGCAGGTCGATGTCGGACAAGGAAGCATCGACGACCGCGTAGCCCTCGTAAGATTCGAGGAGAAGCCGCTGGATCGGCGAGATCGTACCCGCTGCTTCAACGTGAAGCGGATAGTCACGCGGCCACTGGCCGATCGTGCGACCGTTCGCCAGCAGCGCATCGACGTCCAGTCCAGGCAGCGAGATCGCCGCAATGCCAAGCGTCGTATCGTCATGAATCTGATGCGAATGGCATTCTGCACAGGCCGATTCGAACTCCTTGACCAGCATATATCGTCCGGCGGTATCGCTCCTGTGGCAGTCGCGGCAGTTCCGGTCACGCCCGGTTCCCGCGGCGGCGAAGTGTTCGCCGTAGTGAGACAAGTGATCAAAGTACAACCGCGTCCGGCGCTCGTACGGATACGCCGAAAACTCCGGGTGTCCGTTCGTGAATCCGTGGAACGATTCGACATGACAGGACTGACACTGCTCGTTCGTCAGCTCCGTCAGATCCGCCGTCGTGCCGCGGTGTTCTCGATGGCAAGTGGCACATGCCGGCCCGGCCTGGGCACGGGCAAACTTCGAGAGTGAATTGGGCGCGTCATCCTGGCCCTCGGACGGATGCCTCGGCTCGGCAGGTTGCTGGGAGCGAAGTGAAGTCAATTCAGCAAGCAACGCACCCGCCTGGCTATGCGGTTGCCTGGCGTTCGGTCCCAGCTCGGAGTGACATTCGAGGCATTGGTCGCTCTGCCTGCGGGCTGGGCTTTCATCGAATGCAGCTCGAATCCAATCGGTTGGGCCGCCGGTGGCAGCCGCATGACACTCCTCGCAACGATCAACGACTTGGCTGTGCTTCGAAGTCAAGTCGCCGGGTGACACGAGGTTTTGCCGATTCGGCGATCCGAGAATGATCAAGGCCAGCGCCAGCGCGGCCGCAAAGACGGTGAACGACAGCACTCCTCGCCGCGACAGGACGCTCCGAACCGGTTGGCACTTTTGAATCTGTTTACAGCACGTACCGTCAGGCAGCGGGCCTTCGTCGCACGTTCCGCCGTGAGCCTTGGTCCGTGCGCAGACCCAAGTGTCGCCTTTCATGTACGGTGAGCATTCGTGTGCTGAACGGCAGAGCCCCCACTTCGTCGGGCCCAACGGGCACGCATGGCCTGCCGCGGCCCAACCGCACTGCCACGGTTGATTCGGACGAGCGTAGTCATTCTCGTCAAAGTTAGACGGATGGGAGGGACCGTTGCTCACGAAATACCTCCCGCGAATGCCGTCACAAGTAACAGGTGCAGCAACGCGATGACGAGCAGTGCGTACGTCAATGGCACGTGCAGAAACAACCAATACTTGAGCGTCGCTTGCAGCGAGAATTGGTAGTCGAGATCATCCTTCGCCTCGACGCAGGTGACCAATCGCGTCATCATCTCCCGCTCGGGGTCGTTCAGATACAGCCCGTAAGCCTGCATCTCCTTGAGCAATGCGAAACGGGATCGATTCGAATGGACCAAATGCTGCCAAAAGTTGCGGTTTTGCGAGAAGAAGTGCCGGAGGCGATCGGCATAGAATTGTGCGACGGCAGTCGATTGAGATGCTTCCAGGCCCTCGAAGACGATGGATTCGACTTTCGCCTCGAGCCGTTTGCGGTAAATCGGAATGCGTTCGAATAACACTTCCTCGCCACGCGTCGTCAAGCGTCTGGCCAACGAACGCGAAAGGAACAATCCGACAACTCCGCTTACAAACACGAACCCATAGAGCGTTGCCAGCAACAACTCGACGAGCCCATTGGGCACACGCCAACCGATGTGGATGCCAAACACGACAGCCGTCAACAGGCCCACGTAGATGTGCAGCTGCAACCATCTTGACGAGGCTCCGAGCGGCAGAAACGGCAGCTTCTTTCGCAGGCTATAAGCGGCTAGAAAACAGATCATCGCAAACAGCCCCCAGCCGCTCGCCCGCGCCGTGTCCCGCAGTGCCGTCGTCATCACGCCGCTAAACCAGATAAGCAGGATCGCGGCAACGGCCACGATCCCCAAATTGCGAATTCGTCGAGCGGCAAACGTGTTCATTCCGGCTGGCTTCGGCTGTTGTTCGAGTTATCTAGTGTACCAGTCGGTTAACTGCTGGACGTCTCGCATGTCCATGCGGATCAGCGCGTCATGCGGGCAGGCGCTTTGGCACGCGGGACCACCGATCTGATCCGAACAGAGGTCGCATTTGGTCGCTTTCACGATCGGTGCGTGCTTTTTATCATCGCGAATAAAGTCGCCATCGCGATGTCGAATTTCGACCATGCGGATCGCGTTGTACGGGCAATTGTTCGCACACACGCTGCAACCGATGCAAGTCTGATCATTGATCACAACTTGGCCGCCCTCCAGATCCCGGTGGATGGCACCGGTCGGGCATTCGATCATACAGACCGGGTCTTCGCAGTGCATACATGCATGCGCGACCATGATGTTGTTCTGGATGGGACCGTTGCGAAGGAAGCGGGGATTGTTGTCGTGTGTGCTCGCACAGGCCCGGACACAGTCGTCGCAACGCGTGCAGCGATCCATGTCGATCAACATCGTGGCCGTGCCGTTGACGTAGCGATTCTCGACCAGGAACTCAACAAAGTCCGAGTTGATCCGGGTTGTGTCAATTTTCGCGCGGCTGGCGAGCGGATCGGTCTTCGGGCCGCCGCGACGAGTCAAGTGCCGGCGGTCTGATTTTTCAAGCAGCAATTTCTCGATCAGATGCGTTGGAATCGTCACAACATTGGCGATGCCAATCGCCCGCAGCGAATTCGCCAGCGGCTTGGGCGTCTTGCCGAGCCACCCGTCGATGATTTCATCCATCCCGAAAATCTGACCGGGCGTTAGATAGCCAATCGTCCGATGACCGTGCTCGTATCGGCGACTGAGCCGAGCCAGCCCGCTCCGCACGATAATGACGCCGTTCGTGTGATTCCCTTCCTCGGCAATCAGCGGCTCATGTTGCAAGTCCGTGTCGATGCCCTGTTTTGCAAGCCGCTTGAAGCTGCCAACCCAATCATACTGGCCATGGGTTTCGAACTTCGCCTCCGTCACCAACACGTTGATTTCTTCGGCATCCAGGTGCTGGAAGATGGGCGTGTTCATCAGGAACCACTTCAGCGCACGGTCGCGAAAGACCGCGTCGATGTGCTTTTGCAACGCATCATCACGACGCATCAGATCCCGCAACCCTTGCCAGCGGATCTCCAACAGTTCCGTGGGGCGTTCGGCAAAGACGGTTGCCGATCTTGGTGTTCGCCCCAGCGCCGCACTTTCGCCGAAGAACTGACCGGCTTCGAGCTTGGCTGTTTGGTACTTGCTCAACACGGTCGAGACGTCTTGCAAGTAGATTCGAGTCTGCTCGCCGCTGCCGCGCGTGCCGATTCTCGGATCGTCGCGATAGGCTGCGACATCTCGCACTTCGGGATCGGCGGAATTCGCCCAGAGCTGGGCGATGATCTGAAACAAGCTCTTGCGGCGTACCGGTTGGCGCCCCAGAATCTCGTTCGGCAAATTGGCTGCCGAACCGAGTTCCACGTGAACGTTGCCGGTAACGACCAGGAAGGCCGAGTTGCCCCAATCGCCTTGTCGAACGACGATATCGCCGGGCCGGTAACGCACGAGCCGTGTGTCGTTCTTCAGGATGCCGCGCAGCGTGACCGTGCCGCGAAACCGCGTCGGGTCGACCGAGGCGAAGGGCTCGATCGTCAACAGCCGGTCGACATCGGCATCCGTCATCTCGCGAGAAAACGGCACCGCCCACCGCTCGGGACGTTGAATTGATTCAAAGGTAGGCATTGGCTACGAGCAAACGGGCAGGCCGGAACTAGCTTCGCAGTTCCGGCAACTTGGTGCGGACGCCGGAACTGCGAAGCTTGTTCCGGCCTACTTCAATTCTTACCATCGACACGGCGCTAAGGATGAAAGACCCCGTCGAATGGACCTTTGGGGACCAGATCCAAGTCGTCGAGTTCTTCAAGTTTGTTGCCGCTGCGCGCGGCAAACTTTTTTGCTGCCTGGCTCACCTTCAATGCTGCATCCAGATAAAGCTTCTTGTCTTCAGGAGCGAAACCGTCGTCATCGAGTTTATCGAGGACCGGCTTCACCGCTTCCGTCGCCTGCGCGACTTCGGGGATCTCCGTCTCCGTCAATTCTTCAAGCAGATCCTCCGCCAACAGCCCCCAAGCGTCTTCGATACGTTCGACCATCAGGGCGGAAAAATCGTTTTCGTCGGTTGCGGTTGCCAAACTCCTGAGGCTCGTCTCAAGATCGATCAGCTGCGCCAGCACAAACAGCACTCGCTTGCGGCCTGCCGCGTTGCGACCCGCTGCGTGATGTAACGCATCGGTCCACAGGGTCGCAACTTCCGCATTCGTTTGTCGATCGAGGAAGAAATTGTGGCGGACTTCGCCGAGTGCTTTCTTCACGAACTCGAAGCCATCACCGTGGTCGTGACCAGCCTCGGCTAAAGCTTCGTTGCTGACGACGTGACAGTCAAAACATCGCTTCACCAGTTGGTAGGCGTTCGCCGAGCGGAATTGCGCCGCTTTCTCACAGGCGTCGGTTCGCTGAGCATAATGCTCTGCCGATTCCCCTTCGCGCCTTGTTCCGCGAGGACCATAGACGGCGTGAGCGTTCAGCCAGCCATCTTCTCCTCCGGAAGCGTTGTGACAGGCCTCGCACGACACACCGCTCAGGATGTGCAATCGCCCGACCTCATCACGTTGCTGCGTCGCATGGCACGTTGTGCAAAGCGAGTTGCGAGCGATGTCCTCGGGTCGAATGCCGAGCTTCTTGGCATACTCCAAAGAAGTTGGTGCCGTCCGCAAAAGATCAAACGCGCGCGTGGCATGTTTCGAGGCTTGCCAAGCCTTGATCTCCCGAGCGTGGCAATCGACACACTTGGCATGTCCTTCGATGCGCGACGGATCGACGACCGAGGCGGAAACGGTTTCGGCGGGAGCGACGAGTTCCTGAGCGAGCGACGGCTGCTGCCAACGAGTGACGGCCAGTCCGCCGAGGCCGCAGCAGAACACCGAGGCCACGAGAATTGCGTTCCGAAGAATTGGTGACAAGAGTTCAATCCTTACATTTTTTTGCGTTCGTGAACTGCTGGTTTCCAGACTCCTGCCTGGGAATCAGATGCCCCACCGGCTCTGCCGGTGATACGAGGCGGAGCCTCGCGAGCAGTGCGTTCCCAGGCGGGAGCCTGGGAACGAGTGAATCTACGGCGAGCGGCTACGCCGCCTTATGGTTGGAACACGTCACCTTTCGCTTTGCTTGGAACGTTGATCGAATCCGGCAGCTTGCCGCCATCTTGATGGGCCGTCACAAAGTTCTTTGCGGCAGCGGCGACGGCATCCGCGGCTTTCGTGTACGTTGCCGGATCGCTTGGTGTCACGTCTTTCAAGGACTTCTTGTCGATGCTGGCGATGGCTTCGCTTACCGGCTTTAACTCGTCGATGCCGTGTTCCGCCAGCTCCTCTTGTAAGTCGAGAATGCGGTCGTTCGCTTCGTCGCCCAACGAACCTCGCTTCGTTTCGGAAACCTTGGCTCGACTACGAAGGCTGACTTCGAGATCGGCGAGTTGCCCGGCAACAAACATCAAACGCTTGCGCCCGTCCGGCGTGCCGCCGGGATTGCGATCCGACCAGTTTGTCGGTGCTTCGGCATTCGTTTTCGCGTTTAGCAGAAAATTGTGTCGCACCTCGCCTTGAGTCCATTCGACGAACTCGAATCGAGTGCTCATCGGATGCCCCGCTTCGACCAGCTTCTCGTTCGGGACGAGGTGGCATTGCAGGCAATTGCTCGCGATTTCAAACGCATCGGCGGAACGATTCATGCCTGTCGCTTTAACGGCTGCATCGCGAGTCGCACGGTGCTCGGGCGTTTCCTTGGCTCGATCGGCTAGGAATTCGTCGATCTTGCTGGTACTGGTCGGACGACGCCCGGTGCCGAAATCAAAGTGCTTGAACAACCAGCCTCCTTGTCCTCCCGCTCCGCCGTGACAAGATTCGCACGAGTTACCCTCGGCGATGAGCAGCTTGTCCGCTTTCTTCTGTTGCGTGCCGTGGCATTGCGTGCAAAGCGATTCACCTTTGATATCGCTCACGCCGAGAGCCTTCGCAAACCCAGCCGCCTTGGGGTGATCGAGCAGACTCCACGCTTTCTTGTTGTGGGAGGACTGTTCCCAGGCCGCGGCTTCGGACGCATGGCAAACCTGACACGCTTGACGTCCAAAGACCTTTTCCGGCGCGACGGTCTGTTGAGCGGAGCCTGGTCGCGGTAATCCAAGCGTGATGATCGAAGCCAACAGCAGAGCCACGCTCCAGGTCTTCAAGACGCGATCGGACGACGAGTTAATGGATTGACTCATATTGCTGGCTCCCGGTTGCTGGTCAGAGGTGACTCTGGTGGACGTGTAAAGCGTCTCGCGGACGCCGTAGATTCTAGTCGACTCGGGTTACGCATCAAGAACAAGATTCCCGTCAGGTGCCGCGATGCAAGTAAGACAGGTTCCTTCCTCCAACTCAGCTCCGTGTTCCGTGACGTAGCGCACCTTGCCGGACTTCACTGCGACGACGCACGTTCCGCAATTCCCCGCGCGACAGCCGGAATCGATCTTCACCCCGTTCGCCTCGGCAAAAGCAAGCAAGTTTCCAACACTGGGACTCCAATCGCATGACTTTCCGGACTTTGCAAACGTGATGTTCGTGCTGCTGGCGTCGCCGGCCTTCAACGAACGTGCTGCGGACTCTTGCGGTTTCGTGAACGCCTTGCTGACGGTGGCGGGGCCGAATGCTTCGGTATTAATATCTGCCTTGGCGACGCCCCATTTGAGGAGTTGTTTGTTCAGCGTTTCCATCATGGCCGGCGGACCACAGATGTAAAACTGATAGTTCGTCGATTGCAGGTAGCTCTTGATCAGGCTAATGTCCACGCGGCCGGTGTGATGATAATCGCGCCCTTCGTGCTGTTCGTCCTCGGGACTCGGCTGGCTGTAGGCGACGACAAGGCGAATGTTCGAGTGCTGTGCGGTTACCTGCTGCAATGTTTCCTTGAACGCATGATCGGCGCGGTTCCTCACACCATAGAAGAACAGAACTTCGCGGCTGGATCGCGTCGCCACGATGCTGTTGATCATGCTCAATAGCGGCGTCACTCCGACTCCACCGGCGATCAGAACGGCGGGCCGTTGTTGTTCAGGGTCCAGAAAGAAGTGGCCGCGCGGAGCTTGGACGTCGAGAATGTCGCCCTGGGCGAGCTGCTCATGAAAGTAATTCGATACCAGACCGGGCGGAGCGGACGGCGCATCGGGCGGCGAGCCGACGCGCTTGATCGTCACGCGGAACTGCTTGGGATGCGGACTATCTGACAGCGAGTAGCAACGGATCACCGGCTTCTCGCGACCGGGGATGTTGAGTCGAAACGTCAAGTACTGCCCCGGCTTAAAAGCCGGCAGCGGCTTGCGATCATGCGCGACCAGATGGAACGAACAGATGTCATCCGCTTCCGTCACCTTTCGGTCGACCACAAACTTTCGATAGCCGTTCCAGGCCAGCGAGTCCTCGGCGCGCCGTTTCTTCGCTTCAGCGATCCGCTCGCGCATCACTTCGAGCGTCAATTGATCTTGCTCGCGCCGGTAAACCGCTTGCTGCCAAGCGGCCACCGTCAACACACCGAGGCGCGCGGCGATCAATCCAGCCGTGACAAGCCCGATCGGCAGAATCAACGCATCAGCCACGAACCAACTCCCAGACGGTCACTTGACGGGGTGTCACTCTTCACGAGCGACGATTTTACAGGAAAACAACGCCGTTGGACATTCGAGGCGCAAACGGGTAGATGGGGAAGGACGTCGTCGCGTTCATTTGGCTAGAATAGGAGCTGTTCGTTCGCAAATCACAGCGGACGATGGCGATGAGATCCGACCGGCCTGAAGTGACAGTCTAAGAATGGACCCCAAACAGCCACCAGCCGCGAGTCCGACCGATACGCACTCGGACCAAGACAAGTACGCGACCACCCACCAAGCCATCTCCGCAGCCGTTCCTCTCTGGATCCAACTGAAGCTGGGAGCGAACTTGCCGCTGTCGCTGGGCCGCTACGACGTGCAGCGGGTTCTCGGCGCAGGAGCGATGGCCGCGGTCTACCTCGCGGAAGATCGACAGCTCGGACGGCAGGTCGCCATCAAGATCCCGAAGTTCGAATCCAACGACCAAGCTGGGATGAAGCGGTTCTTTCGTGAGGCCCGGACGATGGCGACGCTCCGGCATCCACACCTGTGCCCGGTCTATGATGTTGGCGAGATCGAAGGCGTTCACTATTTCACCATGGCCTACATCGAAGGCGGAACGCTCGCCGACCGCATTGCATCCGATGGCCCGATGTCCTGTCGCCGTGTCGCGGTACTGGTTGCCAAGATCGCCTCGGCACTTCATGCGGCTCACCAAACGGGAACGGTGCATCGCGACTTGAAACCGGCGAACGTCATGATCGACCAGAACAACGAACCTGTCGTGATGGACTTCGGCTTGGCCGGTCTGGCGGAAGCTGAATCGAACCTAACGCGTGCCGGCGAGATGATCGGGACACCGGCTTACATGTCGCCGGAACAAATCACCGGCAGCTTGAACGCCGTCGGACCAGCCAGCGATGTGTACAGTCTCGGCGCGATCATGTACGAGATGTTGACTGGGCAGCTTCCTTTCGGAGGCTCGGTCGCGTCGGTGGTTCAGCAGGCATTGATACTCGATCCCACGGCGCCCACGGCGGTGCGCGGCGACATCGATCCGGCCTTGGAAGCGATCTGCCTCAAGGCGATGTCGCGGGCACCGCGAGACCGTTTCGCATCCTCTGACGAGTTAGCAATCGCCCTGCGAGACTATTTACGCGGAGTTGCCGCACCCCCGCTGCCGGCTCCCGTGTCGGAAACCATCGTCGGCGAAGACCGCTGGGCTGCCGACGCCGCGCGAGTGCGAGAACTTTGGCGTGGCGAACAGTTTGCCGCGGCTTTGGCGATCCTCGAACCGCTGGCTCAATTGACGGGGCCGAACGGCCTGCAGTACGCCGAATGGGCAAAGCACGAGATTCCAAAGGTCAGGGCTCAAATTGAACATGCCAACCAAACGATCGTTCAAGCAGCCGCGTGGAATTCCGGGCTCGCGCCGCAGCGCGTGTCGCCGCGCATCCGAAGACCGGTAGGGGCCAAGGCTCGGATGCCAATGTGGTTGCCGTGGGTCATGGTGGCTGCCGCGGCGATGATCGGCTTGCTGATCGTGTTTGTCGTGGCCTCGAACTGGAGCAATCCGTCGTCGGGGGCGATTGCCGGTGCGGCACGGATCGTGGACGTTCCCAAGGCGGAGCCTGTCGTCCCCCCGACGCCTCGCGTCGAAGACGGCATCGAGCCCGATTCCATCAAGGAGTTGGCAGCCGCTGACGATCCGGTTGTAATTGAAGAACTACCCGCTCGTCCCGCGGCGGGTGAGCGTCCGCCGTTGCCGCCGGATGAAAGCGATCCATTACGGCGACTACCACCTCGCCCCGGCGTTGATGAAATCATGAAGGCTCACGATGCAAACAACGACGGCCAACTGACGCCGGAAGAGATTCCGCGTCCCGAGCGACCGCACCTCATGCGTGCCGACACCGATCGCGATGGTGTCGTGACCCGGGAAGAACTCGACATTATGTTCCTCTTCACACCAGGGCCTCCGCCACGGCGTTGATCCAGACTTAAAGATCGGTACCGAGGAATCCTGTGGTTTGTCGTTTTGGTAGTGTTTCTTCCCGTCCGTGCCGCTGCTTGCTCGCAAGGGGGCTGTTGTTATCCACCCCTCCTACGTGTCGATCATCCAGATGAATTGTGCTTCTTCGGGCAGATCGGGATAGGCAAACGGATTGATCGCGGTAAGCCTGCATCCCTGTCGGGCATAGAAGCGGCACGCCGGCACGTTGATGTTCTGCGTTTCAATCTTCACCGCAATCAAGTTTCGTTCCCGCGCCCAATCCAATACTGATCGGAAGATAGCCGATCCAATACCTTGACTGCGATAGTTGCTGCCAACACGAATATCCCACAGAACGGCGAGGTCCGCTCTCCCGTCGAGTATGTCAATCTGCGGCGTATCCCAGCCAATCAAAGCGCCCCCGAGCCGCGTCGAATCGTCGAAGGCGCTGAGCACTCCCCAGTGGGCCATGTCCCATTGCTCATGCCAGCCCTCCGGACCATGACCATTGTCACGATCGTAGTTCTTTACGAACGGGGGTTCGACCGGTTCAAGATCAAGCCCTGCTAAGCCGCCTTCGATGGGACCGACAACGTAGCGCTGATCGACCGTGTAAGCCGAAGAGATCATGCCGTACTCGCCTAGGACTGAAATAGGCTCGTGAACGATCTCGACTGACATTATCACGGAGCTTCGTTTGGATGGATAACGCAAAGCGTTTTATCGTCTTGTCGCGGAGTCTTCGGAGCGATGAGCGATAAAACGTTGTCGAACTGAGCCGCGGAGTTGCGGCGGTTAACGAGTTGGAGATTGTAACTGCTCGGCAAACGGATTGCCAAGTGTTCGAGAGGGTTGATAATGGCACTGCTATCTTTTCACGGTGGCTTATCATGTTCGAGACCTCGCACTCGCTGATCGATCAACTCTGCCACGAATCGGACGCCGCGTCGTGGGAACGGCTGGTCGCCCTTTATTCGCCGTTGCTCCGCGGCTGGATCGATCGCTACGACGTCCAGGCGAGCGACGCCGACGACCTGATCCAGGACGTCTTGATGGTGTTGATGCGCGAATTGCCCAGCTTTCGGCACAGCCAACAGCCTGGAGCGTTTCGGAGTTGGTTGAAGCGAATCGTGATCAATCGGCTAAGAAACTTCTGGCGGGCCCGCGGGCGAGACGGCGCGGCGGCGGCTGGCGGCGACGTCATGCGCCGGCTGGACGAGTTCGAGGACGACCGCAGTCGGTTGAGCGGCATTTGGCAGCAGGAACACGACCAGCACCTGACCCGCCGGCTGCTGGAAATGATCGAACCGCGATTCACGCCGTCGACGCGACAGGCCTTCCGGCGGCTGGTGCTCGACGGCGCGGATGCCGACGACGTGGCCGCCGAACTGGGAATGTCGCTGAATGCGGTGTTTACGGCCAAGTCCCGTGTGCTCCGCGAGTTGCGAGCGATCGGCAAAGGCTTGCTCGACTGAATTTCGGGGTTTTTTGACAAAAGGCTGCAAGAAAACCGTGGCGATTGCACTTTAGCTCTCGAAGCGAATCAACTTCCGCAACTGGAGCCACATGATGAACCTAAACGCCCTGACTTGCCCCTCGCAGCAGCAACTGGCGGCCTTCGTCGCCGGTCGGCTGAATGTCACGAATTCCACCGAGATCGAACAACATCTCGCCGACTGCCAGTCGTGTTGCCAGTTACTCAAGATGCTGCCGGACGAGGACACGCTGGTGTCGCTGTTGCGCGATCCCGAAGTCGAGACCGCCAACGAAGGCGTGCAGCGTCCGCTGTCGCCCCAGCACGCCGCCACGATGCCGCCAACTGGCGAACAACTCACTCTGCCGCCGAGCGACGGCGTGACGGCGATTGCCGACGCCGCCGACAACGAAGCGGCGTCGTCACTTCCCGAACCGCTCCGCGACCACAGCCGTTATCGCATCATGGCGATCCTTGGCCGAGGCGGAATGGGCGACGTCTACAAGGCCCACCATCGCATGATGAACCGGCCGGTGGCGTTGAAGGTCATTAACGCCCGACTAGTCAACAGTCACGCCGCCGTCCAACGCTTTCATCGCGAGGTGCAAGCCGCCGCCCGGCTGACTCATCCCAACATCGTCACCGCCTTCGACGCCGAACAAGCGGGCGACACGCATTACCTGGTGATGGAGTTTGTAGACGGAGTCGAATTGGCCGACGTGATCAAAGACCGCGGACCGCTGCCGGTCGCCGAGGCTTGTGATTATGTCCGTCAGGCCGCTCTCGGATTGCAACACGCGCACGAACAAGGCATGGTCCACCGCGACATCAAGCCGCAGAACCTCATGTTGACATCCGCCGGCGTTGTCAAAATCCTCGACTTTGGTCTGGCGAACTTGGCTGGAGCGGCGGCGGAAGAAGGGACGAAGCAAGAATCTGGCTCGCCCCCCGGCGGCCCGCTCGACGGGCGATTGACACAGTTGGGCTCGATGATGGGAACGCCCGACTACATGGCACCCGAACAAGCCGACGACGCTCATAGCGCCGACATTCGTGCCGATATCTACAGTCTTGGCTGTACGCTGTACTGCCTGCTGGCCGGCGAGGCCCCGTTCTCCGCTGGGTCGGCGGCGGACAAGCTGCAAGCGCATTCGCAACAAGCCGCCCGGCCGCTGTCTGAAATCCGCGACGATGTTCCCGCCGAGTTGGAAGCGGTCATCGCGCGAATGATGAACAAATCGCCCGACGAGCGATATCGAGTTCCGCTGGACGTCGCGAAAGCACTCGAACCGTTCGTTGGCAAGCCGGCGGTTGGCGGACACGCGGTGTCGAAACCAGTGCTTCAATCCCACCGCTCGATCGTCGTGCCGCTGGCGATCGTGGTCACACTGCTGTTGGGATTCTTCATTGCTTTGACGGGCGTGATCGTCGTCATGACCGATCAGGGCCGGATGGTGATTCAATCGGAAGTGGGCGACGTGCAAGTCGTCGTCAAACAAAATGGCGAAGAGATTACGACGATCGATTCGAAGACGGGCACGCAAGTGAAATGGCTTTCGACCGGCAAGTACGAAGTGGAACTGGTCGGCGACGACAACGACGTGAAGCTTGACCAAACAGGCTTTCGCATGACGCGGCTCGGCACCGTGATCGTGACCGCCCGCTGGAATGGCGAAGGCAGCGGCGTCATCCGTTCGTTCACGACCGACGACCCGACGATCTCGCAAGACAACGTCGAAGTCGCCGACGGCGGCTGGAAAATCACGGCGAACGGTCCGCAAACCGAGCGGCTGTTCGAAGTGCCAATGCCGCCGATGAACGCCGGGCCGTTCTTCTACCGCGCGAAGCTGAAGACGGAAAACGTAAAGGGCCGTGCCTATCTGGAAATGTGGGTTCGCTTCCCAGGCCAGGGCGAGTTCTTCTCGAAGGGTTTCCACCTCGCGCTCAGCGGCACCAACGGCTGGGCCGAGTACGAAATCCCGTTCCTGCTTGAGAAAGGCCAGCAGCCCGATCTCGTTAAGCTGAACCTGGCGATCGAAGGCGGCGGCACGGTGTGGATCAAGGATGCTGAACTGCGCGGACGTCCCCAGATGTCTGCCGCTGCGGCTCTCGATGATGTCGACGAGCCGGTTGCCGGACGTACCGACTACGACCGCTTGCAAGGTGCGTGGACCTGCGTGGACGGCGTAATGGGCAACAAGCCGCTCACGAAGGAACAACTGGCGACCGTGTCCATGAAGTTCGAGCACGATCAAGTTGAAGTCGCGGGGCTCGGCAGCCAAACGTTCAAACTGTCATACGCACTCCGCCAGTTCAGCGAACCGAAGTGGATCGAGTTCATCAATCCCGATCGGACAGCGGACGAACTGTCGATCGCGGGCATCTACGCCTTCGACGGCGACACGCTGCACATCGCCTTTGACGACGCCGACCGCCCGCGTCCGCGTGATTTCACTCCGACTGACCAGCACGATCACTTCGTCGGGACTTTTCGACGAGCTACGGCGAGTCAACCAAAACAGACGCCGTCACGCTCGTCGACCGGGATACTGACAAGTCCCCCGTCCGTTCCATCTGGCGGGCTGCCGGTCGGAACGAACCTCATCGTCGATCCATCGCTGGAAATCACGCCAACGGGCGAATTGCCAAATGGCTGGTTCGCGTGGCTCGATGACGGGCCGGACTTCAAATGCGAAGTCGTCGAAGGGGGCGTCACCGGAAAACACTGCCTGCAAATCTCCGGCACCGGCACGCGCGGCGTGGTCTTCGCCACCAGCATCCCGCTGGATCGCACGAAGCGCTACGCACTGAAGGGCCGCGTGAAAGTCGAAGGCGAGGCCGGAACGTGGGCGGTCGTCAAGCTGAACTACTTCAACAGCAGCGGCTGGCTGGGTGTCGATGACCGCGTCGGCGTGACGACCAGCGACCTGGACTGGAAGCTGTTCGAGAAGACGGATGCGATCGACAAGTATCCCACAGCGACGCTGATCGTGCCGACCGGCCACATCGAGGGCAACGGCACGGCGAGGTTCGATGATCTGGAAGTGATTGCTTACGACCGCGACAAGCTGCCCGCGAACTTCGATGCGACGCACGGCAAGAACAACCGCATGAAGTGACGCAGGAAAATTTGGAAACACAGAGGACACAGAGTTGTGGTAGCCTGATTTCCTCTGTGACCCTGTGGCTTCGTATTTCAACCGCCCGTAGTGATTGGAGAGTGACCAATGAACAAGTCAGTCAAGGGAACACGAAATCTGTTGATCCTGAGTTGGCTGGGGCTGGGGTGTCAGGCTGCTGGAGTCCTTCTGGTGATAGCCGGTGCGGCGAACCTGCAATTTGGCAGTCCACTCGGTGGACCTCTGTTTCTGATCTTCGGCATGGCGCTGGGCGGTTGGGCCAGCAACCTGAGCGAGATAATTGACCTCAAGCAGCGCGTGTCCGTACTGGAGGGCCGCTCTGCGCCGATATCCGCAGATCAACAGTGAGTCGGCCTGCCGTGAAAAGAAAAACGCGGAGGCATAGAGGATCCAGAAGTTTCTGCTTGCCCTCTTCCTCTGTGTTTCAAAAACTTCTCCTGATGGAAAGGTAAACCATGACGAATCGAGCTTTCAAAGCGACGTATCTGATTTTGTTGGTAACCCTAACGGCTTCAGCTCAGGAGCAGGCCGCCAATCCCAAAGACGAAGTCCTGCAGCGATTCGTTGGCGTGTGGGATTTGAAGTCCACGCTCAAACCGGCGAAATGGAATCCGGAAGGCGGCGAGTTCACCGGCAAAGAGAGCACCGTCTGGACGCTGAAGAACCGCGTCATCCTGATCCGCGACATGTCCCAGCCGGACGGCAGGAAGGGGCTGTATATCTCACTTCACGATGCCGCGCGCGATGCGTACCCCTTCTGGTGTTTCGACTCCAACGGACTGATGGGCACACAGTGGCTACTCAAGTGGAACGGCGACGCAAGCGCCGCGGTCGGTCGTTCGACAGACTCGCCGCCCGCTTGGACCAGTGGCGGTCAGAATCGGTTTCCCGACGCGAACACGAACCTCGTGAGCTACTGGATGCGTGACGAGAACGGCGAACTGCTGTTGGAAAACAGCGGCCGCAAAGACCGCCTGCCTGCTGAGCGCGAAGCGGCCATCGTTGCGGCCTGGAAGAAGCACGAACCACCCGCTGATCTGCTCGCCGAATTGAAAGTCCTCGATCGCATGATCGGCACTTGGGACACGGTCAGCACGATGAAACCGGCCGAATGGACGCCGGAGGGCGACAGCTCGACAGCGAAGATCAAGCGCGAATGGATTCTCAACGGCCGGTTCGTGATGGATACGTCGATTCATTCCAACGGCGATGAAAGCATCGCGCTCATCGGCTACGACCTAGGCCAGAAAGCCTATCGAAGCTGGTGGTTCAACTCGCAGGGCGAGTTTCCGCGCAGCCCATCGACCGGGAGCTGGAACGAATCAAAGCAGACGCTTTCGTACGTTTCCGAACTGGGGGACGGAAAGACGATGCGCAGCTCGGTCCGCTTTGCCGATCCGAACCAGGAAGTCTCAGAACTCCTGACTTGGGCTCCACGACTTTGTCTTTTGAGATTCGTGTTTCTTGGAGTGGTG
>JAQBZB010000162.1 GCA_027622275.1 Planctomycetota bacterium
AGGTTGGAATACCGATTATCTTGCCCGAGTCCTTGGACTACAAAAGACTTAGTGTGCGTTTGCCGTGACCACAACCCCCAACCAATTTGCTCTTCGAATCTGTCGTAGAAGGAGAATTGGTTGCTCTCGCCGTTGTAGTAGAACAGTCCCGTGCGCAACATGTTGGAATCGGTGCCGCGCCACGCCCAACCTGCTTCGAACGTGAAGCCGCCACCGTAATTGACTTCTTGCCGCAGGTGAGCGTTCACCGCCCAGAACGGCGCGCCGCGCAGACCGGTCGCGCTGCAAGGAGCATAGTCCGCTCCGAATTGAAACGCCCACGGCTTGCTGACGTCCTGGTAAAACGCCCAATCGGCTTCGGCGTAGACGCGCAGCCGCTCGGTCGCGTAGTACGCGTAGCCGAATACCAAACAGTCACGCGAGTAATTCAGCCGGTTGAAGGTTGGGTTCTTCAACAGAAACTCGTCGCCGACATGCGAACTCAGGTGATAGTAACCAAACTTCACGCGATGCCGTCCGACGCCGTAAGTGATCGGCACACCGGCGCGAAAGTCCACGGAACGAACGTCCCGGTTCTCCGGCATATCGAGCCGGACTTGCCCGCTCCCTTCGACATCCATTTGCCAGCCTTCAGGCCGAAACGGGTCGGTCGTGCCATACCGCCAGATCCCGATGCGGGCTCCGAGAATGCCATCAAAGAATTTGCTGTCGCCCTTGCTACTGACCTGATGCATCGCCAGCCGCGACTCTTTGGTGCCGGCCAAATAGTTGTCGAAGATCAACCCGTCCGGCAGCAATTGAAAACTCCAATCATCGCTGGGATGGCTCTCCTGCGGCCAATCTTGAAAGCTGGGCGGTGTCGTCAAGCCCTCGTAGCTTTCGTACGTCTCGAACGTCGGCAGCCGAGAGATCTGCGACATCGCCGAAGGAGACTGAGCTTCCAGCAAACTCACTGGAGCGATGCCGATGGCGGCAATGGCAAGCAAGGCGAATCGGTACACGAGTCGAACTCCTGCGATCGCGGCAAGCAAAGCGTACGTCAATCGGCGGCGATGCTCACGGACGATCAGCAGTGATAAGTCTGGGGGTGGGTCAAACGAATTGAAGGCGGAAATCGGCGACGCGGAAGCGCCGGGGCGTGAATTCTAAAATGCAGAAGCTAGCGGGAGGCGATCAGGTGGGCCTTGTCAGCCAAGCGAAGTCGCTCACAATGGGGCGCGCCAGGCGACGCAATGGTAGGTTTGTCGGCATCATGCCGGCTGTCTCGCACGTAGGATTCGTGCCGACAATATGGCATCTACAGATTGTATCGGCTTGAGGGATCGAGAATTCCAGACAGAATCGGAACTGTTCGGTAGCAAATTTCAGTAGGAGCATCGGATGAAGGAAGTAGACGTCGCTATCATCGGCGGTGGCATCGTTGGACTGGCGACGGCGTATCAGCTCGTGCAGCGTCATCCCGGCAAACGTGTCGTCGTGCTGGAAAAGGAATCCACCGTCGCCGCGCATCAGACCGGACACAACTCGGGCGTGCTCCATTCCGGGATCTATTACAAGCCCGGTTCGCTGAAGGCGACGAACTGCCGAGTGGGCAAGCGAGCGATGGAAGCGTTCTGTGAAGCCGAGGGAATTCCGTACGATGTTTGCGGCAAGGTCATCGTCGCCGTTGACGACAGCGAGATTCCGCGGCTCGAACGGATCTTTGAACGCGGCCAAGCCAACGAGGTAGCTTGTGAGATGATCGACCGCGAGCGGCTGCATGAACTGGAGCCGCACGCTGCCGGAGTGCAAGCGATCCACGTGCCCGAAGCCGGCATCGTGAACTATCGGCGAGTCGGGCAGCGGCTTGCCGAGATCATCCAGGAGCGAGGCAGCGAAGTCCTGTGCGATGCACGCGTCGTCGGCTTTCGTCAGAACGGCGGCAGCATCGTCCTGGAAACGAAGCAGGGTGAGGTGACGGCAAAGTACGCGGTGAACTGCTGTGGCCTGCACTCGGATCGCATGTCGAAGATGACCGGGCACAAGGCCGACGCTAAGATCCTGCCGTTTCGCGGCGAGTTCTACGAGCTGAAGCCCGACTCGCGCCATCTCTGTCGCAACTTGATCTACCCCGTTCCCGATCCCAGCTTTCCGTTCTTGGGGGTTCATTTCACACGGATGATCGACGGCGGCGTCGAATGCGGGCCGAACGCCGTGCTCGCGTTCGCGCGTGAAGGTTATCGCAAGACCAACATCAACATCGTGGACTTGGCCGAGACCCTCACTTACCCGGGCTTTCTGCGCATGGCGGCCAAGTATTGGCGCGTCGGCGCCGGCGAAATGTGGCGTTCGATCAGCAAGGCCGCATTCGTGAAAGCCTTACAGCGGCTGATGCCCGAGATCCGCAGTGAGCACATCGTGCAGGCCAGAGCCGGCGTCCGAGCACAAGCGATCTCACCCGCGGGAGACATGGTTGACGACTTTGTCATCCAAGCCTCGGACAACGTGATCAACGTCAACAACGCCCCCTCGCCAGCCGCCACGTCCGCACTCAATATCGGCAATATCATCGTCGACAAGCTGGACGAGCAGTTGGATTAATCGGTTGCATCGACCGGGCCTTAGATGTTTTGGAGTATTAGTTCGCCTCGACGGGACCCGGAGTTGCCTGGCCGACGGCCGAAAGGTTGTCGCGCGCGCTCGTCGGCTTTATGAACGAGGTGCGGCTTCCCACCGCATTGACGAGTACGTCCACCCGTGGTGGAAGTGGGTCAGTGGTACAGCAGAACCCCCAATTCGTCAGTGCCACCCGTCCGTCACTGCTGCTATAATCGAATTTGCATCGAGGCAACCAGCGTGAAAGGAGTCCTGTGGCCGATCATCCCAACAAACACATTCGTGCTGCAATCGAGTACGCGGAAGACAACGGAAGGACGTTGAGGAAAGCCGGAGCACGAGCACATATTTGGGGACGATTGTATTGCCCACAGCGAGACCGCGATGGTTGCGCGACGGCGATTTATTCGACGCCGCGCAATGCGGAAGATCATGCAAAAGATATTCGACGGGCGGTGGATCGATGTCCACACCCACCGTAGGTCGTGAAGGAGCGAGGTGACGCGAAATGAAGAAGTATGAATTCAGTTTGATTCTCAAAGGGTCGCTGGAATTGACCGAAGAGATCGCCGACCAGCTATTCGAAGCTGGTTGCGATGATGGAACGCCCGGCACCTGCAACAGCGTGTTCTCGATCGACTTTCATCGCGAGGCCGCGTCGCTGGAAGCGGCGATCACTTCGGCCATCCAGAATGTCAGGAAGGCCGGGTATGACGTCGAGCGCGTTCAGATCGAGGCGGGAGCAATGCCGCAACCAGCCTGACGCCGTCTTCCAGCGGTCACGTCGCGTGAGGTTGGTGTACTAACTCGCTTTAGTTCCCTGACCGAGGAAAACAATAATTTCGCCGGCTGCACTGGGAAACAAAGTGGGCGGGGTCAATGACACAAATGACCCCCGTCCCCCTTGATCCGGCCCAAGCAACGAGGCAGCGAAGTTTTGTGCGACGCACGCGTCGTCGGCTTCCAAAGAGACGGCAGCAAGATCGTACTCGCGACCAAGCAAGGCGATGTGATCGCCGACTACGCCGTGAATTGCTGTGGCCTGCAATCGGATCGCATGTCGAAGATGACGGGGCACAAAGCCGAAGCGAAGATCCTCCCGTTCCGCGGCGAATTCTACGAGCTGAAGCCCGAATCACAACATCTCTGCCGGAACTTGATCTACCCCGTTCCTGACCCCAGCTTTCCTTTCCTGGGTGTTCATTTCACGCGTATGATCGATGGCGGCATCGAATGCGGGCCAAACGCTGTACTCGCGTTCGCGCGTGAAGGTTATCGCAAGACCGACATCAACATCGCGGACTTGGCCGAGACGCTCACTTACTCCCGTTTTCTCCGCATGGCGGCGAATTACTGGCGCGTCGGTGCCGGCGAGATGTGGCGTTCGATCAGCAAGGCCGCCTTCGTCAAAGCCTTGCAGCGGCTGATGCCCGACATCCGCAGCGAGCACATCGTGCCGACCAGAGCCGGCGTCCGAGCACAAGCCATCTCACCCGCGGGAGACATGGTCGACGACTTTGTGATCCAAGCCTCGGACAACGTGATCAACGTCAACAACGCCCCTTCGCCCGCCGCCACGTCCGCACTCAATATCGGCAATATCATCGTCGACAAGCTCGACGAGCAGCTGGGGTAGCAACGTCGAAAGGCATTGGAAAGTATCAACGGGTGGCGGACGGACGTGCGCGGTCTATAATCGTAGCTCTTCACTCAGCGATTTGTTCCGTCGCCCGAGACCGCAATGTCAATCGCCGTTCGTTCCAGCGTTGTCGATCAACTCCGGCAAATTGTCGGAACCGATGGCGTCTTGTCGGCACACTCGGATTTGCTGGTCTACGAGTGCGACGGTTTCGTGATCGAAAAGAACAGCCCCGATGTTGTGGTCTTTCCGCGGACTACCAACGACGTGGCACGGATTGTCAAAGCCTGCAACGAAGCGGGCGTGACGTTCCTGCCGCGCGGCGCAGGGACGAGTTTGGCGGGCGGTTGTCTGCCGGTTGGCGGCGGCGTGATGATCGTGCTGACGCGGATGAAGGAGATCGTCGAGATCAATCTTCGCGATCGATACGCGGTCGTCGAGCCAGGTGTCGTGAACGTGTGGCTGACGAACCGCTTGAAAGGGACCGGCTACCATTATGCTCCCGATCCGTCGAGCCAAGGCGCATGCACGATCGGTGGCAACGTGGCGACGAACTCGGGTGGGCCGCACACGCTGAAATATGGCGTGACGGTCAATCACGTGCTCGGCGTGGAAGCCGTTCTCGCGGACGGACGCGTTGTTCAGATCGGCGGCCGGGCGGAGGAGTCGCCGGGGCTGGACCTGGTCGGTGCGATTGTTGGCAGCGAAGGCACGCTGGCGATTGTGACCAAGGTGTGGGTCCGGCTGACGCGCAACCCGGCAGGCTATCGCACGATGCTCGGCATCTTCGAATCCTGTGAGGACGCCACGAATGCGATCAGCGAAATCATCGGTGCCGGCATCGTTCCGGCCGCACTCGAGATGATGGATCAAGGGATTCTCGTGGCGGTCGAGGCGGCCTTCAAGTTCGGCTTCCCGCTCGACGCGGAAGCGATCTTGCTGATCGAAGTCGACGGCCTGGAAGCTGGCTTGGATCACCAACGAGATCAAATCATCGAGCTGTGCAAAAAGTGCGGTGCCCGCGAAGTGCGCATTGCCGCGGACGACAAAGAGCGGCTGAAGCTTTGGAAGTGCCGCAAGCAAGCGTTCGGCGCGATCGGCCGGTTGAGTCCCAGCTACTGCACGCAAGACGGCGTCGTGCCGCGCACTAAGCTGCCGCATATCCTGAAGCGGATTATCGAGATAGGTAAGAAGTACGAGATCCGCATCGTCAACGTCTTCCACGCCGGCGATGGGAACATTCATCCGATCCTGCTGTTCGATGAACGTAACGCGAAACAGACCGAGGATGTGCTGAAAGCCAGCGGCGAGATCCTGGAAGAGTGTCTTGCTTGCGGCGGCAGCGTGACGGGCGAGCACGGCATCGGCGTCGAGAAGATCGAGTTCATGAACAAAATGTTTTCCAGCGATGACCTCGCCGCGATGGTGAACTTGCGGGACGCGTTTAACCCGAAGAACAACCTGAGCCCCCATAAGATGTTGCCAACGGCTGGCGCTTGTGGGCTCGAACAAAAGCATCCTGGTCGTAGAGCCGCGTTGTAATGCAACGAATTCCCAACTCCCTTTAAACAACTTGATGACCGCAGTGAGTACCGTCAGCGAAGCCCTTCCGATTACAGAGATGTCGACACCCGGTGATCCCGCCGAGTTGGCCGAGGTCGTTCGTGGCTGTCACGACAGCGACACCGCGATCTATCCAATCGGCGGCGGGACCAGTCTCGATTACGGCTTGCCCGCCAAGCGTGAAGGGATCGGCTTGTCGCTCGCGCAGCTCTCGTCCGTGGTCGACTATCCGGCCCGCGACATGACGATCACGGTCGGTGCCGGCATTACGATGCAATCGCTGGCCGAGACCTTGGCCAAGGAACGACAACGCCTACCGATCGACGTTCCAAAGGTAAGTCAAGCAACTCTCGGCGGCGTCGTTGCCACGAATTTCAATGGCCCGCGGCGGTTTGGCCAAGGGACCGTTCGGGATTATGTGATCGGCATTCGCGCCGTCGATGGGCGCGGCTTGAGCTACAAGGGTGGTGGTCGCGTGGTGAAGAATGTCGCGGGATACGACTTCTGCAAACTGCTGACGGGCTCGTTGGGAACGCTCGGCATCATCACCGAGCTGACGTTAAAGCTGAAACCTATCCCCGACCGCTTGGCGATCGCCGTTTGCCCGCCAGACAACCTCGCTCACGCCGAGCGACTTCTCGCCGCTCTGATCAATTCGGACACAACACCTTGCGCGGTCGAACTGCTCGCCGGCCCCGCATGGACAGCGAACAAGCATCTGGCGGGCGATGGGGCGGTGGCGAACAGCTTGTTCCTCGCGGTGGCGTTGGAAGGGACCGAACCGGAAGTTGCATGGATGACGAAGCAGTTGGGCATCGAATGGCAGCGTGACGGAGTTCGCTCGCATCGGATTATCGAAGATGAAGCGGCTCACGACCTGTTTTCCAGCATGACGGACTTTCCCAGCTGTGGCGAATCGCCGCTCGTGCTGCGTGCGAGCATGACGCCGAGCGGAACCACTCGATTCATCGAAGCGCTCCAGAACCTCGACGTCAATTGCTCCGTCCAAGCACATGCGGGTAACGGCATCGTCATTGCTCACCTGTCGGAGTTCCCGAGCGCGGGACTTGCCAGGACGCTGGTCGGTAATCTACAAGCAGTCGCGGCATCCGCGCATGGCAATGTCGTGGTGTTGTCAAATCCCAGCGGATCGGAGATGACGCACCAGAGCGTGTGGGGTGCCATCGACGCCCCCTTCGAATTGATGACCGCCGTGAAAGGCAAATTCGACCCGAAGAACATCCTCAATCCCGACCGCTTCGTTTACGTCAGCTAACACCCTGCTCTCCAAATTGTAAACCCATGACAACCGTCGAACATTCCGTCGAAGCAAAGACTGAACCGAAGGCCGCGAACCCCGGAGCGGGGATCGACTACGGACTCTTCCTCGATTGCGTCCACTGTGGTTTGTGTACGGCGTCGTGTCCGACCTACGTGGAGCTTGGCAACGAGAACGACAGTCCGCGCGGTCGCATCCATTTGATGCGGGCCGTGACGGACGGGCGGCTCGACCTGACGCTTGAAGTCCGTCGCCATCTCGAGCTGTGCCTCGATTGCCGGGCGTGCGAGACCGCGTGCCCGTCGGGAGTTCAATACGGCAAATTGATCGAGCCCTTCCGTGTCGCCATGGAAAGTCAAACGGCGGGAGCCAAGAAGACCGACGACTGGTTCCACCGTTGGATTCTGTTTGGTTTGTTCCCTTATCCGGCCAGGCTTCGCAGGTCGCTGATTCCCGCTCGCATCGCTCAGACGTTGCGGCTCGATAAACTGCTCCTCAACACGGGACTCTGGAAGCTCCTGCCTTCGCGACTGGGGCGGCTAGTGACCATGCTGCCCAAGCTGCAAAAGGTACCGCCTCCGTTGCCGCACGTGCTGCCCGCCAAAGGTAAACGCCGCGCGCGAGTCGCCTTGTTTACCGGCTGTGTGGCGGATGTGATGTTCCGCGAGACGCATTGGGCGACGGCTCGCGTGTTGCAAGAGAACGGCTGCGAAGTGCTCGTGAATCACGCGCAAGGTTGCTGTGGCGCGATCCACCTTCATGCTGGCAGCGAAGAACCCGCCCGCGACATGGCCGACACCAACATCGCGGCGCTCACTGGGAGCAAGGTCGACGCGGTGATCGTCAACGTCGCGGGCTGCGGCTCGATGTTGAAGGACTATGGCCATCACTGGCACGACGCGAAACAGCCCGAACGGGCACGGTTCGCCAAACAGGTACGCGATATCAGCGAATTCCTCGACGAACTTGGCTTGATCCCGCCGACCGGCGCGTTGAACATCACCGCGACCTACCACGATGCGTGTCATCTCGTCCATGCACAAAAGGTACGCGAGCAGCCGCGCAACTTGCTCGCCCAGATCCCCGGCCTCAAACTCGTCGAACTTCCCGAGTCGGATCTGTGTTGCGGCGCGGCAGGAACTTACAATCTGACCGAGCCAGAAATGGCGGGGCGGCTGAGCCAACGGAAGATGAAGAACATCCTCGGCACCGGCACCCGTGTCGTCGTGACCGCCAACACCGGCTGTCTGATGCAGATCGCCTGTGAAGCGAGAATGCAGGGACAGGTTCTTAAGATCGTGCACCCGGTCGAGTTGCTCGATTTGAGCTATCGTGGCGAACCGTTGACCTTTTGATTCGACCTTTCCATTACGATCGGTGATGCTGCTTGCCTCTTGGGCACCGCGTGTCGCTCCCAGGTACTCGTCGCAACTCCGTACAATAGAAGTATTTGGCTCTCCCCGAATTGCCGAACGACCAGCGGAGCGGTACACTGCCGCTTTGCCTTTTGGCGGGTACGACGCCCGCGACAACGCGATGGGACCTAGTAACGTCAGGAGTCATTAATGGCCGACGTGGCAAAGCTGAAACTCGAAGATCGCGAACTTGATCTGCCGATTATCGTCGGATCCGAGCAAGAGAAGGCGATCGACATTTCGAAGTTGCGCGGCGATGCGGGCTTCATCACGTTGGATGAAGGTTACGTCAATACTGGCTCGACGACCAGCGCGATCACGTATCTGGATGGCGAATTAGGCATTCTCCGCTATCGCGGTTACCCGATCGAGGTTCTGGCCGCGAACTGCGACTTCGTTGAAGTCTGCTACTTGCTCATCTATGGCGAATTGCCGACCGGCGAGGAGTTGCAGGCATTCCGCATGTCGATCCGGCGGCATACCATGCTTCACGAGGACATGCGTTCGTTCTACAACGGTTTTCCTCGCGATGCCCATCCGATGGCGATTCTGTCGTCGGTGGTCAGCGCCCTGTCAACCTTCTACCAAGACTCGCTGAACCCGCTCGACAAACGACAGGTCGAGATCTCCGTACATCGGTTGCTCGCGAAACTGCCCACGATCGCCGCCTACGCCTACAAGAAGTCCAGTGGCCAGCCGTTCGTCTATCCGCAGAACGATCTGAAATACTGCGAGAACTTCTTGCAGATGATGTTCGCGGTTCCGACCGAACCCTACGAAATTGACGAGGACTCGATCCGAGCGTTGAATCTACTGTTGATCGTCCACGCCGACCACGAGCAGAATTGCAGCACCAGCACGGTGCGGATGGTCGGCTCGGCCAACGCGAATTTGTTCGCTTCGATCTCGGCAGGCATGTCGGCTCTTTGGGGACCACTTCACGGTGGCGCCAATGAAGCTTGCGTGAACATGCTCGAGCAGATCATCGCTGACGGCGGAGACGTCCAAAAGTTTGTGGACATGGCGAAGGATAAAAGGAGCGGATTCCGCCTGATGGGCTTCGGACATCGCGTCTACAAGAACTACGACCCCCGCGCGCTGATCATCAAAGCCGCCTGCGACAAGCTGCTCGCCAAGCTTCACCTGGACGATCCGCTATTCGACGTCGCCCAGAAGTTGGAAGAGGTCGCGTTGAACGACCCCTACTTCGTCGAGCGAAAGCTGTATCCGAACGTCGACTTCTACTCGGGCGTGATTTACCGGGCCATCGGCATCCCGCAAAAGATGTTCACGGTCTTGTTTGCCATGGGCCGCCTACCTGGCTGGATCGCTCACTGGTCCGAAATGCATCGCTCGCCCTCGAAGCGAATCTGCCGCCCTCGGCAAGTCTATACCGGCGAAACCATCCGCGACTTTGTCCCGATAGGGGACCGCGGGTAGCGTCTCACCTCCCATTTATGCGGTCGGGATCGCATGGTTCGCCTGTAGTAATTCTTCATCCTGGGCCGATAGTATCAGATGAGTGGACGTCGTTCGCGCCGTTGGTGCGACCTCGCCGCTCCCCACCAACTATCACACCTAGTACGACGCCCAAGGGGTGGACCCATGTCGCAACTGGCAAGGATGCCAAGAGTTACCGCTATTGGATCACTTGTCGCCTGGAGCTGCCTCTGGGCCGCAATGTTCGCTTCGCCGGAAGCTCAAGCACAACTCGATGCAGCAGGTTGGACGTCGCAAGTCATCAACCTGCCTCCCTCGAATGCCAGCGAGCGCCCCCCCGTCGCAACGTCGGTGACCCTACATCCTGACGGCACAACGCTAGCGATCGCGGGTGACAACCATATTGTCTATCTGTGGGATCTGCCAGCGCAACAGTTCACGAAGCGATTGCGCGGACATCGCGATTGGGTTCGCACGGTCACCTATTCTCCAAACGGTCAAGTCCTCGCATCCGCCGGAAGCGATCGCGATATCATTCTCTGGGACCCCACGGCCGCGAGTCCGCTGCGCGAAAGATTGCAGATGAACGCGGCCGTCGAGACGATCGCGTTCAGTCCCGATGGAACACAGCTCGCGGCGATTGGCTTTAACAAAGTGCTGCGGCTGTTCGACACCGCGACGGGCTCGACGATCCGCGAGTTGGCCTGTCCCTGCGTCGACATGCGGGCTCTGGCTTGGTCTCCCGACGGACAAGTCATCGCGGCGGCTGGACACAACGGCAAAGTTCGGCTGTGGGACGCGGTCACCGGACGGACAGGCCAAGAGTTCAAGTCGCATCAACAACGCGTCCGTGACCTGGCCTTCTCGCCAGACGGATCGCAATTGGTCACGGCCGGCGAAGACCGCACGATCCGGGTCGCGGATCTCGCTTCGGGCGACGAGTTCGTGCTGGCAACCGGCAATGCCAAGGTGCTGGCGATTGCGTTCTGCGGCCCCGCGCTACTTGCTTCCGGGGGCAGCGATAACGCCGTCCGCATCTGGAATCTGAACAAGCGTACCGAAGTCGCTCGACTAACCGGCCACACGGGCTCGGTCGCCGCACTCGCGTACGGAGGCGAACTACTGGTGTCGTCCGGTTACGACTCGACCGTCCGCGTCTGGACTCGAGAACGAAGCATCGCGGAAAGCGCACCCACAACAACGCCGCGGGTCGGAGCCTTGCCTCTGCCTCGCCTCGAATAGACCTTTCAGCACGACTTACCGAAGTAGACGTCATACCAAGCGGGCGGCGCACGAAGCATCGCCCTTCAACGCACCGCCGCCCGACACGGCGGCAAGAACACATGGAGGTGTCACGTGGGCTTGTGGTCCAGAATCGCACAGCTCGTCAACGCGCATCGTCAGAAGCAACGCAAGAGCCGACGCGCCGACAAGGAACCCTTGCGCCGTTGCCGTTTCGAGATGATGGAGCCGCGACGGATGCTCGATGCCGACGCGATCCGCGTCGGCGCGGTCTACATCGAGGAAGATCTCGGCAGCGACTTGCACGGTGATACGTTTGAAGTCACGTTCGAAGGTGGTGCCAGCGGAACGGAACTAAAACGTTTAGTGATCGATGGCGACCAATCGACTCCTGGCTTTGGACTCAGCGACATCTTCTTCGATACGGTCGACGGCGGATTTGGCGCGGACGCCGCGTTCCCGTTCGCCTTGAATTCCTTCACCAGCCAGAACCCAAACGCCTCGGTCTCCGCCACCGTCGCCGATGGCGGCTCGCAATTGGTACTCGACTTTGTCGGCTTTCAAGCTGGCGACAAGCTGGTTTTCAGCATCGATGTCGACGAAGTGGAAGACTACGATCCGCTCGAGACCGACCTCGCGTTAATTAACGAAGGTTTCGACCCACTGACCTCCGGTGTCGAGTTTCAGAATACGCGTTTCACAGCCCATTTCACCGCTCCGCACTACCATGACGTGACGGGTACCGCCGATTTTCGTAACCGCTACGACGGAAACCTCGATGGTCTCGGCTTGAATCTGACCGCCGATGACGCCAACGGCAAGCGAGACCGCACGGCAGGTGCCGCGCTGCAAGTTTCCCAGTCGCCGGTATTCGCCGAGATCAGCGGATACGTCTATCACGACCGCAGCGATGATGGTTCGCGTGACCCTGGCGAAGAGGGAATCGCGGGCGTTTCGATCCAGGTGATTCCGGTTGATACGATCGAGCCGCAAGGCATCGTCACGCTGGCGACGGGCTCGGACGGCTTCTATCAAGCGACGGGGCTGATCCCAGGCAGCTATCGCATCGTCGAAGCGAATCAACCGAGTGGTTTCTACGACGGGCTCGATGCCGCCGGGACCATTGATGGCTCGCGGGTCGGCAGCGCCGTGAACCCCGGCGACAACTTGGAAGGTATCTTTCTCGGCGGCGGCGCAGCAGGTGTCGAATACAACTTCGGCGAGTTGGCCCCCGCATCGATTCGCGGCAGCGTCCATCTGACCGATCGCGATGGCAACTGCTTGACGCCGACATCTAGCGCTCGGCCGCTTGCAGGAGTCACGATCCGCCTGCTCGACGCGCAAAGCAATCTTGTCGCGGAAACGCTCACCAACGCGAACGGCGAATACGAGTTCACGAACCTCCGGCCGGGACTTTACTCGGTCGTTGAAGTCACGCCCGCCGACTTGATCGATGGCGACGAGCATGTTGGCACGATCGACGGCGTTGTCGTCGGACAAGCTGGAACGAGCGATGTACTCGCAGGCATCTTGCTGACGTCCGCCGCTAGTGCGATCGATTACAACTTCTGCGAGCACGAGTCGGCCGCCTTGTCGGGTTTCGTGTATCACGACGCTAACGACAACGGTCTGTTCGAGAGCGGCGAGGAAGCGATCGGCAATGTCGCGGTGACTTTGCAAGACGGCAACGGAGCTACGATCGCAACTCGACAGACAGGCCCCGATGGCAGTTACGCATTCACCGGACTTCGTGCAGGCAACTACACGATCGTTGAATCGCAACCTGCCGGCTGGATCGATGGCCGCGATACGGCAGGGCGAGTCGGCGGCACGGTCGTTGGCGTGGCAGGCGACGACCGGATCAGCCAGGTCGCTCTCAAATGGGGCGACGAGGGCGTTCATTACGACTTCGGCGAGTTGCGGCCGGTGAGCATCAGCGGCTTTGTCTATCACGATCGTGCCAATGATGGGGCTCGCGATCCGGGTGACGAGGGAATCGCGGGCGTCGAGTTGCAGGTGATTCGAGTCACCGGCGGTCCGGGGCAGTTGCCGATCACGGTCACCACCAACGCCGATGGATTCTACGAAGCCGCCGGCCTCGCGCCGGGCGAGTACCGCGTTGTCGAATCGCAACCCGCCGCATATCAAGACGGCAGCGATACGGTGGGAACCGTGGGCGGCGGCGTCCGTGGAACGGTTGCGAATCCAGGTGACGAGATCAGCGGGATCGTGCTCGCCAGCGGCGAAGTCGGCGTGCAGTACAACTTCGGCGAGTATCAACTGGCCTCGATCGGCGGTCACGTCAATCTGACCGATGCGGACGGAAACTGTTCCGGTCCCGGAGTCAGTGCGCCGGGGTTGGCCAACGTACTCGTGACATTGCTCGATGCCGAAGGAACGACGGTCGCCACGACGCGAACCAATTCGAACGGCGAATACAGCTTCGGCGGACTGCTCCCCGGTATCTACTCGATCGTCGAACACACACCGACCGGCTTGATCGACGGCGACGAACACCTTGGAAACGTGAACGGTCAAAGCGTCGGCACGATCAGCCAGAACGACACCTTCGCGGCGATCGTGCTGACGTCCGGCCAGCTTGGCGTGGACTATGACTTCTGCGAACACCAGCCCGCTTCGCTCGCCGGCAACGTCTACCATGATCGTGACAACGACGGGACGTTGGAACCGGGCGACGAAGGGATCGGTGGTGTGCGGGTGGCGCTACGGAATGCCGGTGGAACGGTTGTTGCAACCACGCTGACAGCGCCCGACGGATCTTACGAGTTCACGGGCTTGGCGGCGGGCACGTACGCCGTGACCGAGCAGCAACCGATCGGTTGGCGCGATGGCAAGGACACCGCAGGTTCGATCGGCGGTCAGACGGTTGGTATCGCGGGCAACGACCGAATCAGCGGCATCACGCTGCGTTGGGGCGACGGCGCGACGCAGTACAACTTTGGCGAGTTCCTTGAAGCGAGCATCGCGGGTGTCGTACATGCCGATCCCGATCGGGACTGCGTCGTCGACGTCGGCGAAGCCCGGTTGGAGGGTGTCGTGATCGAATTGCTCAACGAGCAAGGAGATGTTGTTGCCACGACGCTGACTGACAGCAACGGCGAGTATGAGTTCGCCGGTCTCTTGCCGGGCAGCTACGCGGTGCGGGAGATTCAACCTGCCGGCTACTTTGATGGCGGCGAAGTCATCGGAGATGGCGGAGGCGCTGTCGGCGCGTCGGACCTGGTGACCGGCATCGTTGTCACTTCGGGCGACGAGTTCCGGGGTTACAACTTCTGTGAACTCGCGCCGGCCAGTTTGTCGGGTTTCGTTTTCCAAGACGGCGAGAAAATCCTGACCCCTGACGGGCTGCCTCCGGCCAATCTGCGAGCCATTCGCGACGGGCGGTTCACTCCCGACGATACTCCGATTGCAGGCGTCATCCTCGAACTGCGGGATGGCCGCACGGGATTGGTGATCGACGCCAGCCGGACTTTGCCCGGAACGTATCCCGCGGGTCCGGTTCGCACGACGACCGACGCGAACGGGTTCTACGAGTTCACGGGGCTGCTGGGCGGTCGCGAGTATGCCGTGTATCAGATTCAGCCAGAGGGATACTTCGACGGAATCGATACACCCGGTTCGCCGCAAGCCTTTGCCTTCAACGAGGGTGATCTCATCCCAGCCGGTACGCTCAATCAACTAGCCGAGAATCCTCGCAACGACGCGATCATTCGCATTCCGGTCGCGGTGGCAGCGGTCGCTCGAAACAACAACTTCAGCGAGGTGTTGGTCGAGGCCGAACCTCCGAAGCCGTTTCTGCCTCCCCCGCCTCCGCCCTTGCCAAACCCGCCCCCATTGCCGCCAGCATCGATCCCGCCGTTGATTGGGACAATCCCGCCGGCCGTCGGCGTCATTGGTCCGCTGCTGAATGTCTACGCGGGCGGCATCGATGGAGCGATGGGCTATACCTGGCACCTGAGTGTGATCAACGGTGGCCAACCTCGTGAAGTCGCAACCGGTCAACCCAACAGCGAGATCTGGCGGCAAGCTCGCTACCTGGACTACACGAATTGGCAGTCGGACCACATCCGCAACGCCGAATGGACGCTGATGGTCGGACAGCACGATGCGGCTGATGAACTCGAAGTGCGCCGATACATCTTTGGCGTTCGCGGCGGCATTCCGGTGTCGGGCGACTTCAACGGTGACGGCATCGATGAGATCGCGGTCTTCTTCCACGGCGAGTGGTTCATCGACCTGAACGGCAACGGTTACTGGGACGAGGAAGACCTGTGGGCACAACTCGGCGGAGACGAGGACTTTCCCGTCACGGGCGATTGGGACGGCGATGGTAAAGACGACATTGGCACATACGGTCCCGAGTGGCTTGGTGATGCGAGAGCCATCGAAGCGGAACCGGGCTTGCCCGACCCGGCCAATGCCGACACGTTTGTCCGCGTCGGCCAACGGCCGAAAAACGTGCCGCCATCACAGCAGAACGCCACCGACGGACGACGTTTGTTGCAGCTGAACGAACATGGCCCGCGGCGGATCGACGTCGTCGATCATGTCTTCCGATTCGGAGCCGGTAAGGACATTCCGGTGACGGGCGATTGGAACGGCGACGGCATCCGTTCGATCGGCATTTACCAAGACGGATGTTGGCAATTGGACCTCGATGGTGATGGCCGATGGACTCGCAACGACGCGATCTTTCAGTTCGGTCAAGCCGGTGACATCCCCGTTGTCGGCGACTTTGATGGAAACGGGGTCGACGAAATCGGCGTCTATCGGGCGGGGCAATGGATGATCGATTCCAATCGTGATCGCGCGTTGACAGCTCACGATCGAGTCTTCGCGTTGGGCGGCGAGAACGATCAACCGGTGGTCGGAGATTGGAACGGAGATGGCGTCGACGAACCGGGACTCTACCGCGAAGTCGAGCATCAAGCCGACACCGAAGTGAGTAATTGATCGCTTGCGGTACAAGTCTCGCGATGCGACTGCAGCAGCAATCCGCCTTGCCACACGGCGAGCGCGGCGAGAACCAATCCGAAGGGTTGCGCGCCCGTTGACTTGGCGATCACCTGCGACAAGTGCGGGCCAAAGTAAACGATGGCGACGAGGACCTGCGTGGCGGTAAGCGTTCGACCGACGTTCGGCCCGTGACGCTGCGCCAGATGCTCGGCTGTCAAAGCTGCCCCGGCCAACAGTAAGACGAGATCATAGATCGGCGTGTACGCATTGAAGAGTGCGTTTAGCGAGATGAGCGCCGCGAACCAGATTGGTTCGATCCGTTCATTCGACGTGACGTTTCTGGCACGAATTGCCACGAAGCACGTCAACGCGAGCCCCGCCAATCCGCACGCCAACCGCCCGTCTTCGCCCACGATCAAGTTGAACCACGGTGCGAGGCCGTGAACCTTCCAAAACGGCGTCGCGACGTCCCACGATTCAGTCGCCAGGTTGGCAGTCAACTCGCGGTACTGAAGCAAGCCCTCCCATCCAGCGGGGACGAGACAGAGCAGTCCGATACCACAGGCCATCGGCAAAAAGCCCTGCAACATTTTCGGATAACGGATCAAACAGCCGAGGGCAACCAGCGCGAGGACATTCGGTTTGTAAGCCGCCAGGGCGAGGACCGCGCCGGCGAGGACAACGCGATGGTTTCTTAAGAGGCCGTAAACACTGACGGCGATCAACAACGCGAACATCGAAGCCTGTCCACCAACCAGCGTCTCGAGCGCCACCGGCCAGCCAAGGATCGCCCAACGCAACGATCTTTGCCAGGCGTTGCGAAGTTCCGGAGAGACGGAGACGAGTTGGCGCGCTGCCATCCACCAAGCCGCGCAGGAAAGTGCCAGGAACACGGCATACGCCATCGTGTACGGCAACGCGGCCAGCGGAGCCATCAGCGCGGCGACACCCGGCGGATAGCGATAGGGAAGCGCGAAGCGAAGATCGAGCGCCGGAAAAAGTTCCTGTAGTCGGCGTTGATGCTCGGCCTGATCGTACAGCCGTTCACCGGCTCCGTCGAATACGACTTGCCCGGCGACGTAGAACATCGAAAAGTCGGCACCCAGCGGCGTGCCACTTTGATCGAGCAGGTCATCGTAGGGATAGAACCAGCCACACCACCCGGCGGTGAACAGCACCAGAATCGCACACGCCACGAACTGGATTCGCTCGCTGAGGACTCGGTTTGGAGAACGTAGTTCGAAGTTCGGCATCGGATTACGGCATCCGTGATTTGCCGGCATGATCGCGGTCATCGCAGACGATCGCGCGATCATTCCGCGCGGCGAGTGTTGGTTCGTGTGGCACCGCCACGTTGTCGCTGGGTCGGATTACATCGATCCGACCGTACAAGCATAGCTCACGCTTTTGAAAGCAGCCGGTCGCGCGGATTTCGACACCCAGCGTTGCACGCTTCCGGCAGTTCCCGTCAACCAGTACAAACTTTGACGCCCGAATCACCTCGGGCTGCTGGGGCTTGGCCTGGCCCAGTCTGATCATCCCAATCGAATCAACGACGCCAGAGTCAACACGATTGAGAAAACGATGAAACCTGTCATGAGGCGAGTGAAGATCTGCTGAAAGATGCCCAAGCGGAAACGGAGCTTTTCGGCGGCATCGACGGCGATCCTCTCGAAAGACCGTTCGAGCGTACCGCTCAATTCTCCAGACTCGATCAGATCCTGCTCGTGTGGCAACAAGTGTCGTGATTTGCGAAAGGCTTCTGTGATCGTGTTACCCTGTTCAAGGCCTCCGACCACCGTGAGGAGATCCTTGCGAATTGCTTCGTTGCTCATCGTCCGAGCGGAAAAGGTGATCATGCTTTCGACTCTTCGTCCTCCCGCCGCGTACAGCATCGCCAACGCATGAAAGAAGTGATTGACCGCCGACTCTCGCTCGACGTCGCGGACAACAGGCAGCAGCATCTTCAATTGATCAATGAGCGGTTTGGCGGGCGAACCAAGCACGACAAACGCCAATACGGCTAACATCGCATACGACGTCAGGCTGCTGAAAACGAAGCCCAGCGTGGACGTCCAAGGCATGAACAAGACATGAGCCGCCAGCTGGATCATCGTGCCGAACAACATGAGTGCCAACGGAACGAGCCACACGTTCCGCAACGCATTCGACGGTGCGACGAGCAACCGGCAGTGTCGTTCAAGATGTCGTAACGCTTCATCCGTGCGACCGGTCTGCTCGCCGGCCTGGACCATCGGCACAAAGAATGTTGGCAATCCCCATTCGATCGCGGCCAGTGCCTCCGCCAAGGAAGTTCCTCGCTGGACGCGCGTCAACGAAACTTGCAGTGCTGCCGCCAAATTCGTCCCACCGAAGGACCGGCTGGCGGTCTTCAGGCTCTGCTCCACTCCAACGCCGGCCTCCAAGCACGTCGCCAGGTTACCGGCGAAGTGAGCCAGCTTATCGTAGGGAGGCGTGAACATTGCGTAGATCCTCCCCTGGAGACATCGAACTCTGGACACAAAGCGGACCAGCCACCTTGCTCTTTCTGAACGATGGCCGTGAATACTTTCATTTCCACGTTACACTTCACTGGTTCTTTGAACGCCGCAACTCGATGAGATGGAGACCTTAGGGCACAATGACGCAAGCGGATTGGTTTACCTACCTTGATCTTTGAACCTCGTAAATACAAACGGCTCAGGAACTTCCTGAGCCATTAGACAAGATATACAAGATAGTCGGGGCGACACGATTCGAACGTGCGACCTCCTGCTCCCAAAGCACAACCAAAACCCTGAACTTCACCCGTTTTTCTCAGCGTTTAAGCACATTGTAGCATCAATACGGGCTGTCGCAACTCATTGCACTTTTTCGCAGCTAAAAGCGGTATCATGTTCGGGACGTGCGAGCGCAAAACGGTACGTACCGTTTTGGCAAACGTCGATCAATCGAGCCAAGAGGGCGGTGCTGCCGTGAAAGCCAAGGGTCCGCAATTCATACGTTTCCTGAAGCCGATCATCGAAGTGCTACGCGAGTCGGGCGGCTCGGGTACATCGTCCGAAGTCACGGACAAAGTAATCGAACGTCTGAACATCCCAGACGATGAACAATCGGTCATTTTGAAGAGTGGGCAATCACGGGTCTACAATCAGGTCCACTGGGCTCGGATGTACTTGGTGAGCGGTGGAATCTTGGATTCGTCCAAGCGTGGCGTATGGACGCTGACGGAAGAGGGCAACAAAGCCGACCTGGGGACGTTCGATTCACTAGTGTTCTTCAAGACGGTCGCGAAACGATACGCCAAGAAGAAGAAAGCGGAAGCATCGCAAGACGACGAAAGTACGGACGAGCCGTCAGGTGAGACTGACGGCGAGTATAAGACTGACTTGCTGGAAGTCATCAAGAGCCTGCCCCCAGCCGGCTTTGAACGTCTCTGCCAGCGATTACTTCGTGAGAATGGTTTTGAGCAAGTGACAGTCACCGGGAAGAGCGGCGACGGCGGAATCGACGGAGTTGGCATTCTCCAGGTCAACAAATTCGTCAGCTTTACCGTGCTGTTTCAATGCAAGCGATACCAAGGCTCGGTAACGCCAAGCCACGTTCGGGACTTCAGGGGTGCGATGGAGGGACGTGCCGACAAGGGAATCATCATCACCACGGGAGTCTTTACCGTTGAAGCTAAGAAAGAAGCTCGGCGTGATGGTGCAAAGCCGATCAAACTGGTGAACGGCGACGATCTTGTTGAGCTGTTTGAGTCGCTCGAATTAGGTGTTAAGCCACGAATTACCTACGATGTCGACGACGCATTCTTTGACGAGTACCGAGAGTAATTCCTGATATGAGCGTCGATCTCAGTTGACGTGATGCCTCAATCCTGCGCGCTAGTCCTCTTCGTCGAAATAGGAACGGATTCTCGCATTCGTCCAACGCCCAGCTTCCTCGTAAACGTATTCGCTGGTGATGTAGTTGATGATGTCGCCCTCCCAGACTGGATAGGCTTCACGGTCTTCCTCGTCGTCGCATTGCCAATCCGATCCCTCGTTGGTCTGAAGCCAGATTGCTTCTGTTTCGTGTCGCCGCAAATCGGCAATGTAACCCTTGACGATTCCCCGAACGGTATCGTCGTAAGCGTCCCAGTAGAATGACTGTTCATACTGAACTTGAACGCATATCGCGTCCCAGGTTGTCTTCAAACCTGAATCATCGCCAGCGAGCGTCTCTTCCATGCGCTGCAAAGCGGCTATCACACGCCGAGCGACTCGCTCGGCTGCTTCCTTGGCAACCGCACTCACAATCGATGATTCGCTGAGCTTGTCGGTCATACACGTCGACCCTTTCCTCTGAGAAGGTTGTGGATCGTTGAGTTCTTGCGGACGTAGACGGTCGTCTGCGTACAGGAAAGTGGAGGGTCACACTGCAATCGTGCCGCGTCATCCCAAACGGACATCATCGTCAAGTCCCAGCTCTTTCAAACCCGATCGAGCTTCGTCGGCCTTGGTTTGGCCTTGTTCGCCTTCGGCGGGAACATCGAACGACACCTTTAACTTTAATCCTTCCGTCGAGGCAAAGCGGCTGAGCACCTTGGTGTAGAAGTTCATCCACTTCTGTGGCGGGACTTCGCCGTGCCAATGAATTGATTTGCTTCCCGGTTGTGGATCGTCGTCATCATCATCACCCGGTTTGGAAGCAAGGACGATTCGCACTTCAGCGATTGCTTCCAGACCGTCCGTTTCGGCTTTCACTGTGAATCGTCCGCCTGAACTGTCCTTGGCGGCTTCATAGAGTCCGTCGTCGGTAATTGAGCCCCCCGCAGCGGACCACTCTGCCGAACTGACGGTGAACGGGTGGCCATACTGGTCCACTCCGTTACAGGTGAACGATGCCTGTTCACCGGGTTTGAGCACAACATGTGAACGGCGTTTGAAAACGCCAGCGCTGGGCGGGGATTCGGGTGTAATCGAGAAGAGGTGGCG